>NZ_JAAQWI010000007.1:0-398906 GCF_012985385.1 Pseudomonas sp. WS 5503 | reverse complement strand
CACGAGGTAATGGGGCACGAAATGAATGCGCTCTAGCGTCGCCATTCAACGCCCCTGGGACGCTTAACAATGTCCATAGATAGAACTCAATAGCTTATGCGTCCACACTATACAACTTACTCTTATCGATACTGTAAATTTCAACGGCAGGAACCATCGATTCGATCAGAGTCATCACTCGCTCGCTCATGTCGCCATAGAGCGCGTAGTTAGACGAGAAGGGAATGATGCCGTGTTGCTTCAGCTTGTGTTTGATTAGAAAATACGGCTCGCCCATCTTGATAAACGGCTTGGCGTCGTAGCTGCGGGCAATGACGCAGCCATCGTTATTGCTCAGTACGACGATAGGCACCTTTGCCAGATCTGGACGAAAGACCCGTTCGCAGCTCGCATAGAAACTGTTGCAGTCAATCAGCGCGAAGACCGACGCGTTAGACATGACTGCGCACCGTGCTGGTGATCACGCCCCAGATCGATAGCTCATCCCCCTCCAGGACATACCGCGCTGGGTATTTCGGATTCTCCGACAGAAGAATCACCTCTTTCCCACGTTTGCATAGTCGCTTGCAGACGGGATCATTGTTCAAAAGAGCTACAACGACGTGTCCGTGGGCCGGCTCAATTGATCGATCCACAACAGCCAAGTCTCCCTCAAAAATTCCCGCCCCTTGCATACTTTCACCAGTAATCGCGATGAGATAGACATGCGGCGCCCTGATATTTAGGACCTCATCCAATGAGATGTGCTGCTCGATGTGATCGGCTGCCGGTGAGGGGAACCCAGCAGGTACACGAAACGAGCAGAAAGGCAGCTTCGTGCCGCCTTCGGATATAGGACCTAAAATGGTAAAGCTCATGATGCAGCCTTCTACACATACTGTACGAATGTACAGTTAACTTTGCGGCCGGCTTGCGGTCAATTTTTCTGTAGGGGATTTCGACAGACGGAGAGGTGCCTATGTGCGGAAGGCTTTCGCAGTACCGGGGAATCCACGACTTCGTTGCAGCGCTGAGCATGCCCAATGCTCTGGCGAACTCCGTGGGCGATCAACCGATTGAGCGGTACAACGTCGCACCAACAACCGCGGTTGCGCTGCTGCACCTGCAGGGCGACCTACTCCACGCCGATCCAGTTCGCTGGGGATGGCGGCCGCACTGGGCGAAAGACCGCGCCGCGCCCATCAATGCGCGGGTGGAAAAAGTGGCCCACGGCCCGTTCTTCCGGGCAATCTGGCCTCACCGGGCAATAACACCTGTCGACAACTGGTTTGAGTGGGTGGATGAAGGTGGGCCCAAGAAGCAGCCCTACCTGATCCGCCGGCGGGATGGTGCACCGATATTCTGTGCCGCCATCGGCCAGCTACCGGATGCTGATGAAGGCCCGGGCGAGCATGATGGCTTCGTGATCATCACCGCCGACAGCGCCGGGGGAATGGTAGACATTCACGACCGGCGCCCCGTGGTGCTGACCCCGGACCTGGCGCGGGAATGGTTGGACCCGGCCACGCCCAAGGAGCGCGCCGAGCAGATGGTGTTGCACCAGGGCGAGCGGGCCGAGGCCTTCGAATGGTTCAAAGTCGATACGGCCGTGGGCAACGTCCGGAACAAGGGTCCCGGCCTGATACAGCCTGCACCCTAAAACAGCCCGCCAAGTTCAGAGGGTTTCCAATTCATGATCACAAGCTCGCCGCTGACCTCAGCTTTCCCCTGGCGCTGATTGCTTGTGCTGTAACGGATATCCAGCGTTTCAAAGTGAAACCCTTCAAACACCCGCCGAATATCAGGGTGGTCGTTGATACTCACCATGACCTTGCCTTTGCAGCGGCG
Organism: Pseudomonas sp. WS 5503; assembly: GCF_012985385.1. Lineage (NCBI taxonomy): Bacteria > Pseudomonadati > Pseudomonadota > Gammaproteobacteria > Pseudomonadales > Pseudomonadaceae > Pseudomonas > Pseudomonas sp. WS 5503. The sequence continues at coordinate 397,079 of NZ_JAAQWI010000007.1, read as the reverse complement.
CATGAAGTCGGCCATCCGCTCATAGTTTTCGAACGGAAAGTCCACCCCGTAGCCTGCGGTCTGCCAGTAAGGCGGGTCCATGTAGTGGAAAGTGTGGGGCCGGTCGTAGCGCTCGGCGCATTCAAGCCATCCCAAGTTTTCCACATAGGTCCCGGAAAGACGCTGCCAGGCTGCGGAGAGGTTCTCTTCAATCCGCAGTAGATTGATCGCAGGCCCGGTAGTCGCGGTACCAAACGTCTGCCCAGTCACCTTACCGGCAAAGGCATGGTGCTGCAGATAGAAGAAACGAGCGGCACGTTGGATGTCGGTGAGTGTTTCAGGGCGGGTCATCTTCTGCCACTCGAACACCTGTCGAGAACTGAGCGCCCATTTAAACTGGCGCACAAATTCCTCGAGGTGGTTCTGCACAACGCGGTAGAGCGTCACCAGGTCGCCGTTGATGTCATTGAGCACTTCAACGGACGCGGCCTGGGGACGCATGAAGTAGAGCGCGGCGCCGCCGGCAAAGACTTCAACGTAGCATTCGTGCGGCGGGAAGAGCGGGATAAGGCGGTCAGCCAGGCGGCGCTTGCCGCCCATCCATGGAACGATTGGGTTTGTCATTTGCGATCCTTCGCGGTTGGTTTCATTAGGTGATGCTAATTTTTGCGACCACAACTACAGGTCAGCGAACAATGGCTCTCATATAAGCCTGACAAGCCTGCAAAGCGATCAGTCCTTGGTCGCCGTCGTCGGTGATTCTGATAATTCTTTGAGCATGCGCTGGGTCAAGTTGGGCTCTACGGGCTGCATGAACCACGCCGGCGGCGCCGGAGGTGGCAGGCACGTTGCAGCCACTGGCTGAATCCTCGATGAGGACTGACAGCCGGACATCAGCAGTAGCAAGCTGATCACGCAGGCGAGCCTGGTTGCGTTGGGCATCGGATAACTCCCTGGAATGTTGTTGGTCCTGGCCAGCGAGCTGCCGCTCCAAGGCCAGGCGCTTGTCCTGTTCGGCCGCCTGCTGACGCCAGGCCTCGCCAGTGATTGCATCCAGTTCCTTCTGATGGTGGGCTCCCTGCTCCGCAATACGCTCGGCCATCTTCTTGCCCATACGCCAGTCCTGAACCTGCCATGCCCCGCCAAAGCCGATGGCCAGCGCCAGCAGGATTGCCAGCCCCAGGCCGATCAGCTTCTGTACCGGCGTCATCACGGCACATCCTTGAAGAAGACGTGATGCCCCAGGCGCAGCGTCTGTTTGGCCTTCGCCGCCCAGGCCGGGGCCTTCGGCATTGTCGTTGCGTAGTAGTGCGTGGCCCCGCCGGTTGGATCAGGCACGGCGCCAGACATCACCTGGACAGCCGCACGCTGGGCCTGGGCAAACTGCGCAGCCGGGATCTGCTTGGCGCCGCTCAGGTAGGCGTAGTTCGGGTCGTTCTGGTTCCAACAGCTGAACTGCCAGGGCTTGAGGCACACACCGGCGTAGCCCTCCCCCCACCACGACTTAGCCTTGCCGTCGAACACACGGTTGCGGATGGTCCAGGCCACGGCAATTTGACCATCCGGCCCTTCGCCGCGGGCCTCGCCCCACAGGGTGCGCGCCAGGATGTCCCGGTCTTTCTCGGTTGCGTTCATACTTTTCTCCAGGCAATAAAAAACCCGCTCAAGGCGGGCGGCGGTGACCGATGACAGTTACGCGGGCACTACGGGCCATTCAATGGCATCCGGGAACTGCGGCTGCTCAATAACGCGGCTCAGCGCAACACGGTACTTTTTCCACGAATTGAGTGCGGCGAGGTTTGCGTCCGTGGCTTCGTCGACATCTACGGCGTCCTGGAGTGGTGTGATCGCATAGTCTGCGACGGCCCGCAAGCGGGTGATCTCCGCAAAAGCAGTCTCCATGGGGTCGGCTTCAGGCGCTGTTAGCTCAGGAACCACCTGAACTGGCAATGAATCCACGGCTACATGCAGAGTGATGCTATGCGCCAAGTCGGCTGGCTCGCCATCTTTAGCCACGCTTACGGCCAGCACCCCGTCGTTGTAATTTATGGCTACCGAGCAAGACGCATCGACCTGGTTCAACACATAACCCCAGCCTTCTGGCGGTGGAACCATGCCAAGCGTTCCGTGCACCAGGTACTGGCCAGGGCCAGGGTGCTCGGTGGTGATGGTGTTAGCCCCCAGGGAGGTGACATCAATAACGGCACCGTCAGCACCGAGAATGTTTACTGCTGCGCGAGTTGTCATTTAGATAGCCTTGAGTGTGCCGTCAGCGGCGCGAGTTGTATTTCCAGTGTGGTAGAGCTCAAGCCAGGGAGTTGTGGCGCCATCGTAAATAGACTGAAACTTGATAGTGCCGGAGTTACCAGCCAGGCCGTACGGCCACGCGACTGTCAGTCTGTTGGATCCATCGGAGTGCCGAAAAATCTGCTTGTACCAGTAGCCCGTGCCGCCCGAGGGCATGCTAGGAGACCCTGGCGGATAGAGGTTGGGGTCAATACCATGCACAGCATTGGTCAGCCAGCTCTGAACTACGCTCGTCCGCGTTCTGCCAGTCGCATAAGCATCTGCGACGTTGCCGCTCTCGTAGCCGATAGAAGCCACAGCCGCACTACCCAACTGAAGCCCAGCTCGGGCCGCTGCTGGGTTGGTGCCGCCGGTGCCCCCCATGGTTACAGGGACAACGTTTTGTGTGGAGACCAAACCAAGGCCCGCCAATGTCGCCCCCCACTGCTGAATCATCGCCCGGACTTGGTCGGCCAGATCTTTCGTGTATCCCTGCACAGGCATGAGCGCATACGAACCGGCACCGTTAGATGCGCTTCGATAGTTCGGCGTGATCGATAGCGAAGTATTGCTGGCGATATTGGTTACTTCGTACTGCCCGCCATCAGGGCCTATAAATGCGTCTCCCACTCGACTATTAGCGAGAAAGGCTGTGCCGGAGCCGACTACGGCATTCGAATTCAACGCTACAGAAACTGTTCCCGTTCTATACCAAGGCATATTTATCTCCAAATAAAATTTTTTCGTGACGGCGATACGATCTAGAAAATCAAGTAGCTTAAATCAAGTCCCAGGGAGCCTTGCATATACTGCCGCCATGCTACCGATATCCGTCCAAGCCCCAAGAGCAGTCACGCCAAAAACCTGCAAGCAGGACTCGTTATAATTAAATCTAACTCCAATTGGCGTCCAGTTAATATGCGATGGTGTAATTAACCCTCGAGAAAATGGGTTAATCATAAAATACTCATCGCTCAAAAGCTGACCTACAAGCAAGCTCTTCCAGTAATAGCCGTTAGCAATAGGGTTAATTATCACTCTCCCCTGAAACGACCATGAGTGACTGGCTCGGGAGAATAGTACCGGCACAGTGCCGGAGTCGTAGATTACGCTCCCGTCTTCCCCCCACATTCGCAACCCGTATTGAGCCTTAGAAAGCGAAGCAAAGACTGCTGCAAACCACTTACCGTAAGGCCGATCATTGATATTACGCGTCGAAAGAACAAAGCCTGTCCAGTTCCCCGCGCCCCCGGTTATGACCAGCCCTGCATATAAATCATCAGGCCTAGCGGGAGTATTCTGCATAAATATGCATGGAGGCTCCTGCGTGGTTATTGGGGCTGGAAAGTTGACATATGCATTGGAGTTAGAGGTTGCAGCATACGAGCCGCTATAAACAGCACAAAGCCTGGGCATCTCAGAATCTATTTGTATATAGCGCTCATCGTTAGCCACCGACAATCCGAAAGTCAATTTTTATACCTCATGACCAGCAATCTAAATTTGATCACCGTACCCAAAGACTTGTCTGCTTCAGCAGGGTGTTTTCCGTATACATTAACGACACCCTCCCCAACCGACACGTATGGCAGTGCACTGTATATATATTCATTGGCAGGGGGCTCGGTTGGCAGTATCACAGCAGAGCAGTTGCTTGGACTGAAGCCGGGGACAGAGACGGTAATGGGGCCTCCGGTGGTTGCTTGATAGAGTCCGTTGTGGAGGATTTGATAGGTAAAACTATCAGTGTCCATTTCTAGAGCGCCTGATTCGCTCCACGTTCTTACACCATGGCTCATGCGTCTAGATCTCCAAGCTGTACACGTCTACGACCACTTGCGTCGTATACCTTGATGGCCCGATTCGTCATTGATAGACGGCCGCCACCAGGTGCTGGCCCGTTGAATTCAAGGTTCCCCGCCTTATCCAAAAGCCATCCCTGTACGCCGGCGACATAGTTGTCTGATTGCAGCGCCTGGCCGATCTTCAGCATTGTTATAGTGCCGTCCTCGATCATTGCCGACCGCATAAATACCTGGCCGTTGCTCACAACGAATGGGGTAGTAATTCCACCGCCGGCAAGCGTATTCACCACGGCAAACCTGTCAGCACTCACCAGGAACTGGCTTTGCAGCAAGCCATCGGCATTCTGTTCAATGCCCAGGCCAATCCCTGCAGCCACGTACTGGCCGTTTGAGTTCACCTGCATCTTCACCGCCCACATGGTGGACAGCTTTCCATCGGTGTCGGCCTGGGCCTTGGCGGTGATCTGGATCGCCGCCTTGCTCTTCCACTCGCTGAGTGCGCTAGCCAGGTCTCCCTCGTCGGTACCGTCTCGCCCACCACCCACAACAGCCTGAAGCGTGGTTGACTGCGAGGCGACGGCCTTATCGGTGTCGGCCAGAGATTTGGTAACCGTCTGAACGGCTGACGAGTTCTCGTCAACTTGAGCCTGCGTGGTGTCGACTCTTTGACCAAGTGCGGTATCCGCATTCGCCCGGACGGTTGCCTCTTGGATTATCGCCGCGGCGTTGCTGCCGACGTTTGCCCCCATTTGGTCGATGCGCGCGCTAAGGGCGCTGTCACCATCAGCCCTTGTCGATGACTCCACGCCAATCGCGGCCGTGTTGCCATCGATACTGCTTTTCAACTGTTCCAGCCGGGTGACTGTCGCCTGCTTGTCAGTGGCCACCACCTGCTCCAGCGTGGTCAAACTGGCCTTGTTCGCACCTACTGCCGCATCCAGCGACGTCGTGCGCTCGACCATGGCCAGGTTGTCGGAGGCTTGCACCTTCACCTGCTGGGCGAACTTTGCCGCCGCATCCCAGTTCTGCAGCGCGTCTGTCAGTGACCCTTCCCCGTCATCCTCCCTCCAGCTTGCCTGAAGCGATTGCACCGCAGATGCCTGGGCAGTGACCTTGCCGTCCACGGTGTCGATGGACGCCTTGTTCTGCTGGATCTGGACCGCCATAGCCTGGGTTGTTTCGGCAATGGTGCCTATGTCGAACCAGTAAGCGGCGTTGGGAGGCGTGGTGTTTTTCGGTACCGGCCCGGTGGCTTGGTACAAATGCTGGTCCTGCCGCACCACATCGCCGGCGGCGTAGGTTTTGGCAGGATCGTAGACCAGAGCGTCCGTTATCTGGTCGATTAGGTCTTCCAGCTCCTGCTTGGCCTGCTCCAGCCGTTCATTAACCGATCCAGGGCCTGAGCCAGAGATGAGTTCTATCTCGTCTAGAATCTCCTTGACCAGCTCCGTTTTTCCAACCTGTCCGGCGATCAGATCAAGGATCGGGCCGCCCTGAGAACTGGCCTGCCCTATCACTCCATTCGCCACCGGATAGAACGGCCCGATGTTGCCGGTCCGGTCCACCAAGCGCGCCCAGAAGAAGAACCGAGCGCCCGCCAACAGCGATTGCATACGGTAGTCGGCCTGCGGATATGCCAGGTCGGCCAGCTTCGTCGCAGCCGGCAGGTTATTCGCCGGGCCATACCAAAGCTCGGTCCGCTGGGTGTCCTCGGCGCCAGCAGGGAAGCCCCACTTGATGCCAATTCCGAACAGCTCGCTGGTGGTGGTAAGGAACGACACTGCCGGCGGCAGGCCGGTTTTGCCTTCCAAGTTGGTCAGCGCAGAGGTTGCCGGAATCGACGAAACGTTGAGCGCACTAACCGCCCGCACCCTGGCCATGTACTGGCCCGAGTAAATACCGCGGACGTCGACCATCTGCTCGGCGGTACGCGGAACCCTGATCCACTCCCGGGCGCCCCACTTCCATTCAACGTCATAAGCCACAGCGTTTGGCGCTGCATCCCAGGCGATCGACATCACCGTGACGGCGATGCCCTGCTCAATCACGACGTGCTGACTGAGCATGACGCGGGCCGGTGCGTCCTGGCTGCCAATCGGAATACCAGTGATTGGGCGAGGATCCACTACGGCGCCGTTGTCGATAGCGTCAAACTTGCTCGGGTCGTGCTGGATCACCTCGAGCTGGAACTGGTGCCACTCCGGCCGCGTGACGTTGCGTACATAGAACTGCATCAGCTTCAAGTCTTGGTAGTCGAGAATCCACCCGCACTCCGCCTGCGGCTGCTCGCTGAAGTCGGCCATGACGGTCACATCTCGCCCTGCCACAGACTTGACCACCCGGCCCTCTGACTTGCCGCTGGGAAGGTTGACCATCAAGCGGGCACCGACCGGCACCACAGTGTCGCGATCCAGCGTTACCACCCTGCCCGCCGCCGCGGCAATACGCCCGCCGTTTTTGCGGCCCACCAGCATTGGATCGGCCACCGCGATGACCTGCCCAGGCTTGGGAATGTCACCATCAAGGCCGACACGAAACACGCCGCCCTGGGTTTGCAGCTTTTCGGTGAGCGCCGCCCACTGCCCTGCGCGCTGTGCCTGACCCAGGGATGTGCAGCCAATCGCGCCAACCGTGGTTTCGCGCACGATACCGCCAAGCTCGATCATTGCCTCATCGTCGAAGACAGGCTCTTTGTCTGTTTCAAAGCCCTGGTCTGGATTGTCCCATCCGACCATGTACAGCGTGTGCCGGTCCCGCGCCCGGGTGCCCTCGTACTTAATGGCTCCGTTGTTCAGGATCTGCGTCTGGTTGTAGGTGAACACCGGGTCGCCCGGCATATCGGCGTTGACCACGATCTGGCTGCCGTCCCAGTAGGCCAGGCCGTGGAAGATCGAGGCCAGGTCCTGGAGCACTGCATAAGCTTCGGCTTGCTTCTGGAAGTACAGGTTGCAGGTGAAACGCGGCTCCATGCCCCCCTTTCCGTCCGGCACCATCTGATCGCAGTACTGCGCGATGCGATAGAGCGACCAGCGATCAACCATTGTCGCGTCGATGCGGTCGCCGAGGCCGTAGTACGGGTGCAGCACCAGGTCGTAGAAGATCCACGCAGGGTTGTTGGTATAGGCCTCTTTGAAGGTGCCATCCCAAATGCCGTTGCTCGTACCCGTGCCAGATGTTGAGTACGTGCGTGTCTCCGGGTTGTAGTTGGTGGGAACCCGAATGATGCGACCGCGCATCAGCACAGCAATCTTGGCGATGTCGCCGCCGAACGTCTGAGCGTCGTACTCGATGCTGCTGACGGCGGTTAGCGGGTATTCCTGATCACTATCGACAACCTCTGCGATGGCCTTGACCACCATCTGGTCGACCACCAGGTCGGAGTTGGCATTAGGGGTCAGGCGGCGCACCCGAACTGTCCAGCGGTTGCCGGCGGGAAGCTCAAGCCGATGGGCGCGCTCGTACTCGGTGACGTTCTTCCGATCGACAAACGAGACCAGTGCCTCCAGGTAGGGGCCATTGTCCGTGGAGATATCCACCGCGTAGTCAATGCGCACGCCATTGATGTTGCCGGCGGCATCTTGGCTGCGAAGCACTGGCCAGCTCAGGCGCAGGCGTACCGCGTCGAGTACCGGATTGGTGATGCTGTGCAGCCAGGGAGTGCCAAAGATCAGCTCTTGCTTGACGTCGATCTCGTTGCTGGACTCGGTGTTGCCTTCCAGACGAGCCTGATTCAGCTCACCGTTACGGAACTGCCATTTGACGCCAGGGTAGTTCAACGTGCCGTCCGGGCCCTGGATTGGGGTGCCGTCCAGCTTGATCGAGCGCAGACCATCAACCGGGCCAACAATTGGTCCCCAGCTCCACATGTAGAGGATCCGAGCGGTAGAAATCGAAGGAACGCTATTCTGCGCAATGCTCGGCCGTTTCTCTTTGGCCTGGCCGCCTTTGCCGCCGATCACGGCGCGCCGGGTGCGCGCTGCGGCGCGGGACGTCTTCTTTGCTGCTGCGCTCATGCGCCCTCCATAATGCAAAAACCCGCCAAGGCGGGCTGCAAAATATGCAAACTTGCTCGATTGTTTCGCTTTGCTACATATCTTTGATATACAAGAAACCCATGACAAGGAGCGCTGATATGACCGATTTATTCCACGTAGAAGCACTAGATCTAGCTACTCAGCCACAAGGCACGAAACAGGTTTGGTATGTAAAAGAAGGTGACTTTCTGCACTGCACCTGCGATAGCGAAGAAGCGGGAAGACTTTCTTTGCAGCACTTTAAAGATGTGCATCAAATCAACGCTTCTCTAGCCAGAATGAAAATTTTGCATGAGACCCTGACTGCGGAAGAGCATGTATTTGTCGTGGAGACAGAGCTTGCAGCGCAAGCAGTTGGGAGGCTAAAAGCTGTCCTAGAATTTGAAGCTATGATGCAAGCTGCCCCTGATTCGGCTGACAATGACGATGATTCAAAAGCGGGGTTATCCAACAGAAACAAAAACGGTCTAAAGGGCTGAATCAGATGTTGTCTTGCGTGTAGACCCCGCCAGATTCGATGGCGCCACCGATCTCGCGCTCACCGTATAGCAATGGGTAGGGATTGCCCTGGGCAATTGTGGTCACCGCGCCGCCGAAGCCGTAGCTCGGGTTGTTGCCGTCGTCGTTCTTGCCCTCGGCGGTTGCCTTGGTGGTAGGCGAGAGCATCTGCACAACACCGCCTAGCCCCACGGCAGCGCCGGCGGCCAGAAGGCCCATGCCGAGCGCAGACGAAGTACCACCTGTAAACAGGCCGGCCACGATCAGCACCACCCCGAGCAATGTCTGAAACATGCCAGCCTGCTTGCTGCCCTGGATAATCGGCTGTATGCGAATATCGCCTTCGGCACGGCCGACAAGCTCAAGCTCCTGCGCGCTGACGTTCCGCTCATCAACAAACACAGCGAAGACCAGGCCCCGCTCGTGTGCGGTCCGCATGAACTTCTCGAAGCCGGGTTTCATCGCGCACAGCGCCGCAGTGGCGTCATGAATACCGTTCAGGTCGAGTCGGTACTCTTTGCCGAACTTTTTGCCCAGCACCCCGCCTAGCTTGATGGTGCGCATGGTCATGGGCGGTAGTCCTTGTGTCGCAGGATCAGTTTCACCCGGTTCGCCATCGACCAGCCGTAGACTTCACGGGCAGCCAGGCGGCCAGGCATGTGGTGGTAAATGAAAGGGCCTGACCCGCCGAGCTTCGGTGCCGGCTCGCTGAGCAGCGCGGGCTCATCACCCAGATAAATCACCGCGTGGTTCGGGAAATAGCACTCCCGCCCTGGCGTAGGGATCTGCAACACCAGCATGTCGCCGCGCTTTGCCTCGTTGACCTGGTAAAAGCCGGTGGCTGCAAAGTTGTCCTCGTAGAGGCTCGGGCCGTCCTTGCATTCCCACCACAGGTCGGCCCGCTCAAAGTTCGGCAACTGCAGGCCCGCCTCCCTGGCGTACCAGTCCCGGCAAGCTGCCCAGCAATCAAGTAGCCCGTGAGAGAAGTCCCGGCCCAGCAGCGGCGCCTGGAAGCCGGACGGCTTAAACCACTCAATGTCACCGCCAGGCCAGCCGACGATGCCCCAGGGCAGTTCGTGCAACTCGCAGCTGACCCGGTCGGCCATGCTGGGCGTCGGCGCTTTATCCGGATGGCTGTGGATGACCGCCAGCACTTCCCCGCGATCTTCGGCGCGGGCCATGTCCTTGTGATCGATCTGGAAGTGTTCTCGCGGCGTTGTGGCCAAGTTCGTGCAAGGCACATACTCGCGACCCTCGGCAGACTTCACCAGCACCCCGCAAGCCTCGGACGGGTAAGCCCGCTCGGCGTGTGCGCGGATCTCGTCCTGCAGTTTCTGATTGATGCGCATGACTACCTCGAACTTGCGATGAGGCTTGCGCCCATGGAACCACCGAACCGGCGGGTGTTGCCCCTGATCTTGCAACTGCTCCACCAGCCCCCACAGCGGTCGAGCGCGGGGTTGTCGGTGGGTTGGTTCTTCTTATCGAACATCGCAGCTCCTGTGTAGGCGCAAGCCTCCTGCCGGTACCCGCCACGGCAGGCCCACCTGCAGAGCTTGGTTATCTGCTGGCCAGGGAGCATTTGCCCTTCCATATCGGTAGGGCTCGACAGCGAGAACGTGACCGAGATGCTCGGCAACGCCTCGGTCTTCTGCTCGATAAACCAGAGGTTCGTTTTCGATTGGTCGCTGGCTTCCGGGTTGCCGTCGGGAAAGTTGGCGGCATCCAGGAAGTGGCGAAACGTCTCGATTACTTTGACCCGGGCACCGGCCAGGTCGCGGAACTGGAAGCACAGAGCGGTTATCGCACCGCGCACCCCGCCGAGCTCATCATCCACCTGCAGCGTGGGTGTAGCTGGGCGCCCGTCGCCGCGAATGTCAAAGCCCTTGGCCTCGATCTGGAGCGGCGAGTAGAGTTGGCCCTGCCAGATGATGTCGCCCTCATGGGCGTGGCCGTGGAAGCGCCAAACCGTAGCGCCCAGGCGCGTAGCGTCCAGCTCGTACAGCCTGATCTGGTTGCCGGGCTCGAGTTTTTGAATATCGGTGTTGTAATTCATAGGGCCCCAGAAACAAGAAACCCCGCACTTGGCGGGGCTTGATAAGGGTTAAGTTCGAGGATTGAACGCCTGCTTTACCGTGAAGGTGACGGTATAGATGTTCGCGCCCAAGGCTTTCTTTTTGTACCCGTTGGATCGATACCAACCTTCTGACTCTCCAGGCGGCGAGTAGCGAAAGGCCTTGTAGCCTTCGTGTCGATCGAGGAACTTGATCAGCTCAGGAAATTCCTCACCCGGGGAGTCCTCGCCGGTATGCACTAGGTTCCAGACCTGGCTCTTGGTATTGATGCCAATACCTCCGGTCTGGGTCATGCCGTCGCCGAACTCGTTCTCCCAGGTGCGCTGGCTTACGTCGCCATCGGCCCCTACCTCAACGTCAAAAGTAAATGTCTCAGCCATCAACGCCTCCACAGCCGGCCGCCCTGGCGCATCTCTGCATCCAAGAACTTGCCCATACGCGCCTCAAGTGCCGATCCGATGGAATCACCCTGCATTTGCGCCTCTTGGCTGCTCATGCCCGGCTGGGCCTGAACGGTAACTGGTGCGCTGAAGATGATTTGTGAGGGACCGCTGGGCGACGATTCCGTCGAAGAGCCGACCAGCGCAGCCCGGCCATTACCCGTAGACTCCAGACTACCGACCCCAATGCGCGCTTCGGGTTGTGCACCGCTTAGGCTGTTGTCGATCCTTGACAGCATTGCATCCAGCTTCGCGCTGGTTTGAGCAGTGGTAACCCGCTCACCCTTTTGCAGAAACCAGCTGCCATCCTCGGGAACCGAGTCGATACCGTCGTGCGCCATACCTGCCAGCGCGGTCATGCCCACGGCCGAGGCCAGGGGGCCAGTAATCGCCATAGCAGTAGCCATTGCCGCCGGCGCGGCTGCTGGCCCTATGATCGGAATGGCCGCAGTGGACGCAAAGGCATTGAGGCCTGCCGTTAAAGACATAGCCTGAGCGTTTGCGCCCATCATCCCAGCCGCACTTGACTGCGTGGTCTTCCCCACCAGCATCTGAATGCCCTGGTAGATCAACCACTGCGCGGCCATGTCCCCCAGCGCCTTCAACATCGACTTGGCAAAATTGCCGACCATGTCGCCCAACGCATCACCCGCATCTTCTGCACCGCTGGCCACATCTGAAAAGAACGTGCCCAGCCCGCCAGTGGCCTCGCTCAACGCCGTGTTAGTGATATCCGCAGCCTGGGCCGAGTAGTCTCGGGCGGCATCGGCATAGTTCACCCACGCCTCGTTGACGCCATTCATCCAGTTGGCTTGCTGTTCGTCGGTGGCGGCGTAGTAGTTCTCCTGCGCCAGCAGCCGCTTATTCAGCTCATCCTGCAGGACCAGCGTTTCATTGGCATACAGCTCGGGTGTGATCTGCCCAGTGTTGCGTTGCTCATTGAGGGCGGCCACGTCAGCGGCATACTTCTGCCGCATCGTCAGATCAGCCCGCATCCGGTCCCTGGCCTTGTCACCCATCCCGACGCCAGCCAGTTCCTGCTCAAAACCATCCTTCGTGGTTTGGGTGGTCAATGCCTGGGCGTTTTTGAAGGCCGTCAGCTTTAGGTCATCCTCGTTGGCCTTCTTCAGCTTGTTCAGCGCATCCAGCTCGGCAGCCATGCCCATAAGCTTTTTCTTTTGAGCCTCGCTCAGCTTGCCGAGCTTCCCCTCCTGCAGCTCAAAGGAAAGCTTCATCACCTCGGTGGCGTCTTTCTGCTTGTCACCGGTGGTGTTGATCAGCTCGATCTGGCGCTTGTAGCCTTCCTCTGCAGTGTCAAACGACTTGAGCTGTTGCTTGGCGGCCGATTGCCCTTCGGCGGTGTTCTTCCGAGCGGCCTTGGTAGCGGCGTCATCAGAGGCTTTCTGCGCATCCTTCGCCGCGGCCGCGGAACGGATTGCGACGATCATCCCTTCAGTGAGATCTTTATTCTCAGCAATAAACCGATTGGCAGCTTCAAGAGCGGTTTTATCTTGAGCGGCACCGAGTTGCTTTTGCAACTGCTCCAGATACTTTTGCCCGACGCCTGCGGCCGCAGCTTTGGCGGCGGCGTTCTCCAGCTGGGCGCGTGTGTTTTCATTGGTCTGGCCGGTGAGCGCAGTAAGTGCCGCTTTAAGCTGGGAAACCTTTTCGGCATTCTCAGCCGCAGCGCCACCACTTTTCTCCAGGGCGTCTGCCATCTCAGTAGTGACGCCGGGCACCACGCGCACTTGATCCGCCACCGACTTCCAGTCGACAACCATACCGGCCGACTGATCAGAGGACGCTTTCTTGATGATTTCCATTGCCGACTGGAATTCAGGCGGCAGCGGAGCTATGCCGGCCATGAAGCCGGAGGCGCCAGCAAGGCCGGCGTTTGTCAGGCTGCTTTGAAACTCAAAAGCGATTGAGCCCGCCGCGGTAGTCAGATCGCTCTCAGCATCCTCAATGGAAGCCTTGAGCTCCCGAAGGGTGACAGACTGGGTTGCCCTGTTGAGCTTGTTGAATTTCTCAACGAGCTTATCAATCGGGTCACCGAGATCGCCCAGTTTCTTCTCAAGTCCGCTGGTATTGTCGCGCAAAGTAAGGAATGCAGTGGCCGCACCTACGGCAAGCGCAGCGATGCCAACAGGACCGCCAAGCATTCCGACCAAGCCAAGGCCGGCTCGGCTGACACCCGACTGCGCTACAGCTACTGCGTTGGTTGCGCGCGTTTCTGCGAGCCTGGCCTCTGCGAGCTGAAGGGACATCTGGGTTTGTACGGCGGTGCCTCGCGCAGCGATAGCTTCTTTCTCAGCCAGAAACACCGATGTCTGCGCTTTCTGTTGCTCCGCTTGCGCCACCAGCAAGACCGCTGTCGCTTGGGCCTTTCTCGCTGCCGCATCCTTGAGCGCCGAGTAAACAGCCGCCGCGCCCGATGAGGCGGCCATTGCACCGTATCGAGAAAGAGCAGCAACCGCGGCGATGATCGACACATCTGCCAAGGTTGAAAAATTGTCGCCTATCGCGCCAATAGCGTTTCCGAGAACACCGGTAAAATTGGTAGTTTCGTCCAGGCGCCCGACATATACGTCGAAGGCATTTGTCAGATTTTGCAACGCATCACGGACTGCGACCGTCATGCTGTCAGCGAGCTTCCCATTGGCCTCAGCGGCCTTTTGCAAACCTTTGGTGAGTACATCAAGACCAAGCTTGCCGTCCGCACCAAGAGAGCGAATCGCTTCGGCGGATTTGCCAGTTGACGTGGAGACGGTTTCTACGATGGAGGGCATAGCGGCGAGCATCGCCTGCCAACCATCAGCATCTACCTTGCCTGTTTGCAGCGCTTTTGAGTAACCGTCAATAGCGGATTTTGCTCTATCAGCTGATGCCGAGTTGGTCACCAAAAGGAAACTGAAGCTGTCCATAACATCCAGCGCCTGGCTGGTGTTATAGCCCATAGACTTCAGGCTTCCCGAAGTCCTGATGTAGAGTTCTTGTGCTTCGGCGAGCGGTCGATAGGTGCGCTTAGCTGTATCCAGAAGACGTTGCTGGACCAGATCGTACTCAGCAACACTGGATGTGGCCATGCCGATACGGTCGGACATTTGCCCGTAGGAGTCGGCGGCCTCAATGATCTTTCCAATACCAGCCGCGCCGATAGCTCCTGCCAGTGCGGTCTTGATCAACCCTGACGCGTTGAGAGCCCGCTCGCCAACACGATCAAAAGCGCTGTCGATTCTCCCTAGGCTCTTATCAATCTTTCCCGATGCCATGCCTACGCTGGAGTCTGCGCGCGCCATCTCCTGACGCAGCTGGGCCGTGGTCGCTTCGATGCGTACCAGCATCCCCTGTACGTCGGTATCGGCCATGCTTTTCTCCAGACATAAAAAAACCCGCCGGAGCGGGTAGCGAAATTGATAAAAATTAGCGGCAGAACTGTGACCAAGCTTGCTCAAAGTCAGTCGAGGTCATGCGATCATCGCCCGCAAACACCACCATTTCCTCAGACGCCGCGATGAATCTCTTGAAGCCGGCATACCCCCCGAAGGAGTTCTTCGAGTTCACCTCGCCGCAAAAACCTTTCTGATTACGAAATTCAGCGCTTTCTGGATCTTTCAAGACCCCGGACACGAACTCTCTCGCAACACGTTGAGATCGTATTTCAGCCATCTCGGCCTTGCTCCTAGCCTTATCGGCCTCGGACTGACCACAAGCTGCCAGCAACAAAAAAAACGGAACAACCATCATCAGCTTTTGCATTCCCAATCCCTCGCGTTTAATCGGAGAAGACTATCAAAATGCTACGCTGACTGCCTCCCCGTGAGCGCCTGCCGCAGCTTATCCGCTACGCTCGACGGCGAAGGTTTGTCGGTCTTAGTCTTTGTCTTGCCGGTGCCAAACGGGTTGGTCATCTGCGCCCACTCGATCTTGGCGTCCATGGCCAGGAACAGTTCGGGCATCGGCGTGCGCCAGGCCATATCAGGAGGCCAACCCAGCCAGCCCGTGGCCACCGCGTAGAGCCGGTCGACGTAGCTGCCGTCCTCGACAGCACTTACGCCGCCGCCGGCTTTTCCTTTCCCGCATCAGGGCCTTTCGGGTTGTAGAGCGCTACCAGGTAGGCGTTCAGCTGCACGGACACATCCAGCACGCCTGCCTGCCACACTTGCTCAGCAACGGCCTCGGCCGCCTTGCCTTTCAAACCAGCACCGCCGGCGATGATCACGGCGCAACCGTCGATGCTCAATGCGTTGATGGCCTGGGACGCACCACGCAGGCCACCGAAGTGGGCCTCAATCGCTCGCACGGCGCCGAGTGTCGGCATCAAAGTGTAGGTCTCGTCGCCCAGCTTGATGTCGACGGTTCCGTAAAGGGTTTTGCTCATGTGTCGAAACCTCGGGGGGCGGGGCCGAAGCCCCTGTGTTTAAGGGGTGACAGGTGCCGGGAGGATTTCCAGGATGTCTGAGTTGATGCCAATGGTGACGTTGCGGCGGACCACGTTGTCAGCAGCACCGGCGGCGACGGTGTTGTTCATCACCTTGCCGCGCAGGTAGAACGTGGTCGGCAGCACGGCCGGGGTGGCATCTGGATCGCCATCGTTCAGGGTGATCTTGATGTTGTAATCGCCCTTGCTGCGATCGCGGTGAGCGATCTTCAGCTTGGCCTGGCCCAGGTCGCCGTTGTCCAGGCCGACGGCCAGGGTCAGGTCGCCGGCGTCCGCCGTGCCCTTGTACTTGCGCACGCGGCCATCGCGCAACGACGTGAAGGTCACAGAGCTGAACGTGTCGCCGAACTCGCCCAGGTCTTCCACTTCGCCGATATCGACGTAGGTGTCTGCCTTGTAAAGCGCTTCAGTGTCCGCGCCGTTCTTGCTACCGATACCGATCCGGCAGCCGGCGGCTGTATTGAGGTTGTCTTCGGCCATGGGGGTTCCTCCAGGGGCACATTGGATAAAGCCGCGGTGCGGCCGGGTGTTGGGTTTAGTGCGTGGTAATGACGCGGACCGTGACCGATCCTTGATACGTGACGCCGTCAGAATCGCGCTGGGCGTCGGCCTGCTCGACGCGGACCGATACAGCGCGCCCGACGGACAACGGCAGGCGACGCTCGTCCAGAGCAGCCACAACCTCGCCGAGGATGCGCTTCACCTCGGCCTGGCCATGGGCATCCGACCAGACCGACAGATAGACCAGGCGCTGCTCGCGCTTTCTGCCGGTAATGGGCGATATGTTGGTGGATATCTCCCGGTCAAACGAGACGTATGGCATCGGTGAGTTCATCGGAGCGCCGTCGTAAACGGGGCATGACAGCTCGGCCAATAACCGAGCGTACAGCGCCTCCTGCAACGCAACAGAAGGATCAGCCATTGGTAAGCCCCTTGCTCGCCTTGAGCAGCGTTCGCCCGATGGCTGCCTTGATGTTGGCCACCACATACTCCCGATTCACGTCCTTCGCTGGACGAAGCCATGGATGCGCGGGGCGCGCTGGGATGTCCGGGTACTTGCCGAAGAAGTGCGAACCATCCGTCTTGTTTGTAGGCCGACGGCTGCGCCCTCCGGCGCGCTTGTTGCCGGTGTAACCCTTGGTGCCGTACTCGATGAAGCGCAAGTAGAAGAAGCGCTGCTTGTTCTTCTTGCCCCTGATGCCGATTCGGGCGTCCAGGCCGCTTTGCGAAATAAACACCGTCAACGCTGCAGCCGCGGCGCCAGTGTCTTTTGGGATCAGGTTTTTCATCGTTGCAAGGATCTGCTCAGCACTGTCACGCATCACCGGTGCCAGCTCGTTATCCATGGTTTGGTGGATGGTGCGCAGCGTCCGACGAAGCTTGAAGTCGCCGGACATGCGCGATCGGCGGGCGGCCATGGCCTACTCCTTGGCTTTGCCTGCCTTGTAAGCGGCTGGCGGCGCCTCTGGAGCAGGCTCTACCAGGCCGCGGCCCACCAGGTCGGCACCAAGCTTGGCGTCGACCACAAACTCATCACCCTTCTCTCGGTCACCAGTGGCGCCGGACAGGGTTCCCAGGGCAACAACTTTCATAATTCACCTCTATGGATTGGGTACGTTTGAACAGAGCAGTCGAAGCATGTCGCGCTCGTTGTTCGGGAGCGCGGCTTCGATCAGGTAGGTGGTGGCGATTCCATTCGCCTGGTAGACCAGCCGATTGCCTGCGACCGCGTCAGGGCGGGGATGCATGCGAATCTCTGCTGTTACCACCGCTTTCAGTTGCTCAGCCACGGGGGATACCCGCCCCGTCGGCAATGTAATCTCAGACCAGAGCTTGCCGACTTCGACCCAGGCGATATCGAAACCGCCTGTTTTGTTCTTGGTGAGCACTGGCTTGAACATCGTGCCCCGGTGGCGCAGCGGTCCCGCTCTCATACATTCACCCAGCGGTGAGGCTTCCACAGTGCATTGGTTGCCATTGGCAATTCCGCAGTGATCGTTCCGATCACCACCGTCTCGCGGCTGCTATACCAGTGCCCGATCAGCAACAGCGCTCCTTGCTTAATTGCCTTGGTCATCAGCAGCGCATTGCCGACCGGATCAGGCAAAGCCGTCTCAGGATCGACTAGTGTGCGATTGGTCCAGGTCTCAAACGCGCTGAGGGCTGCATCCGTGTAGCCCTGAATCAGCGCATTCTCGTCGTCATGGTCGACCCGTAAGTGAGCCTTGACGATGGGGAGATCAATCAACCTTCGGCACCAACGCCTGAAGGGCTTCTTTGTTGGCGGACGGATCGAACTCGATCCCTTTGCCAGCGAGCCAGACCTTCAGATCGGAAACCTTCATCTTGAGCGGATCGGTTTCTTTCTGCGCATCGATCGCTGCGTCGATTTCTTCCTGAGAGCTGCGCGATGCGTAACCCTCGGGAGGGTAATTCACTGCCAGGTAGCCAGCCTCAACAAACTCAGCAACTGTAGGGCCATCCAGTTTCAGGCCCCTGGCATCTAATTGATCGAGGTAAGACGCCACGCCCAGGTGCTCGATAGCCACCAGCGCGCACCGATCCGAGACCTCCTGCTCGCCAGCAGGAACCTCAACCACATGGTTGCCGTCCGCAGAGAATGGGAACGGCTTCTTCACAAGAATAATCGGCATAAATCCTCCGGTAGGCTGGGCGCCCCTAGGCGCCAGCCGATTTAGGCAGCGGCGCTCAGGGTGAGAATCTTCACGGCCTGGGAGTCAACCAGCATGCCGCCGACACGCTTGGTAGTGTAGAAACCAACGAACGGCTTGTTGGTGTAGGGGTCGCGCAGCACGCGGGTGCCGATGCGGTCGACAATGGTGTAAGCGCGCTTGAAGTCACCGAATGCAATGGCATTGGAGTCAGCCGCAACATCTGGCATGTCTTCGTTTTCGGTGATGCCGTAGCCCAGAAGGACCGACGGCGCACCCGCTTCCAGGCCTGGGCGCCACAGGTAGTTGCCATCGCTGTCCTTCAGCTTGCGGACGTAGGCAACAGTCAGGTTGCCCATCATCCAAGTGCCATTGGCGCGGTAGCCCGCCTTGAGGGCGTGAATGAGGTTGATCAGGCTGTCGCCAGTAATCGCCCCGGCAGTGCCAGAAATGAGCTTTTGAAGAACGCCGAACGCGCGATCGTCATCGCCCTTCAAGTCGAGGCCGTAAGCCAGCATACCTTTGGGCTTGTTGATGCCATCACCTTTCGTAAAAGCACTGCCTTCCTTCTCGGCGAAGTCGCGAGCAACCTCGCCATTCAGCCAGCCCTCGGCATCGAAGAAGATGTCGTCAAGGCTGGTCTGAGTGGCTTGCGGGTTGGCGTACAGCTCACCCATAAACGCAGAGATGTTGCCGAGCTTTGGAGTGTTGGTTGCCGGACGAGGGTCGGTTTCACCCACCCAGCCAGCACCGTTGCCGCCGAGGTTAACCAGGCGTTTGTAGTCTGGGCTACCAACAGTGATCTGATTGCAGACCTGACGCATAGGCGATGTATCGCGCAGCAGTTCGATGATGCTGCGATCCAGTTCTTCGGGAACCGCAAAACCGCCATCGGCATCAACGCCGACCTGCAATGCCTTGGCCTGCAGTTCGCCCAGGCCAGTCTCGGTACCCTTGCGCACGAACTGCATGAATGCGGCCTTGTGCTCACTGGCGGCCTTGGTGCCGGTACCGTCTGGGCGCTTGAGAGACAACAGCTCTTTTTCCAGATTGCTTTTCAGCTCATCCAACTCGCTCAACTTCTCGTTGAGGGTATCGACCTGGCCGGACAGCTTGCCCTTTTCTTCTTCCAGGCCATCAATGCGCTTGTCATTGGTCTTTTTGAATTCGTCGAACTTCTTGCCCAGGGCTTCGGCGACGTCATCGATATCTTTCTTTTCAACAGCCATGAGAGGCTCCTTAAATGCGGGTCAGTAAAGATTTGAGGGATTGCATTGCATCGTCGGCATCCGCCTCTCGCGGTGAAACTGCGCCGTAGCCCTTGGCCATAAAGGCCTTGGCCTGGGAGCCAGAAAACCCAACCTCTCGAAGGGCTCGCTCCACTTTGCTGGGCGGCGGTGTTTCGCCGCGGGCCAGCAGAGATTTCACATCGGTGATACGGGCCTCATCGTTGGCCGGGAACGTCACCAGGGAGAGCTCCCAAAGGTCGATTGCCTTCAGAATCCAAACTCCCTTCTCCTTGTCATACTCGTAGTCATCGAGCATGTAGCCGATGGAGGTCCCGGTCAGGCTGCCTGCCTTCATGTGCGCATGGGCACGCTTGGCAAGCGGGTCATCCTCAATAAGCAGGCGCCCTTTGAAGAACAACCCCACATCGTCTTCACGCATCTCGGTGTAGATGCCGATCGGTTCGTTCATGTTGTGCTGCCAGAGCATGGCCGGCAGGCGGCCCTTCTCTTTCCACTTGGCCAGACTAGCCGTGAATGCCCCGCGAACAACCACGTCGCCGTAGCTGTCCTCGACACCAAACACAGAGCCATAGCCCTCGAACTCGCCGCTTTCGCTGACCGATTTAATGGTGAGCGGTCGGTCAAGACGCTGTTTTGTCTGCATCGTCGGCAGCCTCTGGTTTGGTAGTCATGTTCATCGGGGTTAGGTAGATGTCGCCGCCCTCGCGGGGATTTTCGTCTTCCAGTTCGCGGCAGTCGTTGGGGCTCAAAATCCCCCATTGGATGCCCTTTCCATAGGATTCGTACCGGCCTTTAAGGTCACCACGCATCAGTGCCCCAGCATTGAACTTGGCGTAATGCGTCAGGCGGTCTTTCTCGTTGAGCAGGCCGACCTGAATGCGGTGCTCAATACGAGTCATGATCGGAACCAGCGAGTAGTTCACGAAGCTCATGCCCATGTGTTCGATGTTGTTGAGCGTCATCTTTTCCATGCTGGCCACCAGGTGCGGCGGCACGCGGAACAAGCCGCAGATCTGCGACTCGGTAAGCTTTTTTGATTCGATGAACTGGGTGTCTTGGGCGTTAAGGCTGATCGGCTTCCAGTCCAGCCCCATCTCCAGAATCATCGGCTTATAGGCATTGGCCACGCCCATGTGCTCGCCCTGAAAATCCGCCTTGAGCCGCGCGAATGCTTCGTCGGTGAGCTGCTGCTCAGTGCGCAAAACACCGCTGGTAACGGCACCGTTCGTGAAGAGCTTGGCGGCGTGAGCATCCATTGCCTGGCCCAGGCCCAACGCCTGGCGCGCATACGCAATAGGGTTTAACCCGTTGAGTCCGTCAAGCGTGAATAGCCGCACATGCCACAGCTCATCCTGGGTCAGCGTCCGTGTTCCCGACTTAAAGTTGACGGTGTATTCAACCGTCCAGTCGTCTTTGAGTTTTGGCGTAACGATGTCAGGGCTGAGCGGCAATAGCTCAACCACGTTACCCAGCGCCATCACCTTGTAAGCATAGAAGTTGCCACGAAGACAAAGGCACGCCACCAACATCTCCCAGAACTCCTGGGAGGTCATGTAGCTATTTGGCGCCATAGTGATGAGCGGGTAGAGCCGATGTGTCGTTGCGGGCAATCGAACTCGACCGGTCTGCTTAAGTAGCCGACAAGGCAGCATCCCCATCGACTCAGCCAACACCCGAACGCAATTGAATACGACCAGTTGCTGCATGGCGCTGGTGGTAGTCACGCGCTGGCCGGCATTGCTTTCGTAGCCCGCACCCAGCGCCTGAGCCAGCTTTTCTGGCGTATCAATAACCTGGGTTCCGCTCTTCCTTCCAAGCATTGCGCGGAGCATCAGCGACCCCCTCGAATAATAGAGGCCACTGACAAGGTGATTAACAGTGCACCACAGACAGTCAATGCCAGCGGCTCACCCATCCAGGACCAAAGACCACGGGTCAGCAATGCCAAACCAAGGACGCCGACGAGATCGGGGGCAGCCTCTTTCAGCGCCTCCAGCTTTGGCGGCTTGATTTCGTTGGTCATAGGGTTCGAATTCCGTGCTTTGAGATGTGGTCAGAGAGAGTGTCTTCGGGATGGAGGTTTGCCAGGACACGCCCGATCGCCATGATCAGAGCTACGGCGCCGTCGATTTTGTTGTCATCGCCCTGCTTGATTGGACGGACAATGTCGTCGTTTCCCGGCATGTTTTTGCCAATCACGTTGGCGATACACCAGGTCATAATCGGATGGCCATCATGGTGAAAACGGCCCGCCTCAATGGCGGCCTCCAACTCCTTCATGGGGTCGGACATGTTGGTGTAGTTCTGAGTGATCGTGATCGGCTCAAAACCCTGGTCATCAAGGTCGTGACTGAGGCCTGTGGCGCCGTGCGGGTCAATCGGGCATTCACGCACCGGTGCGTGATGATTTGCCTCTTTGGTGTCCTCAAGGATCTCGCGGTAGTCAACCTCAGCACCGTCGGTCACCTCCAAATGCTTAGTGTGAATCCAAGCCTGGAAGCGCTCAGCCATTCGCTTGTTGTCGGTGTTATAGGCGGTGTCGTATGGGACCCAGAACTTTGGCGCAATGCTGTAGTAGTGGTTCTTCCCATCGATAACACGCCAGAACAACCGGGCTCTCGAGTTCATGTCGAGCTTTCGCGCCAAGTCGAAACCGGCAATCCACTCCTGCCCCTCGAACTGCTCCAGGGTCAGCGAGGTGTCCTCGCAGGCCTTCCAGCTTTCCATGTTGTAGAAGCCGGACTTGGCGCTCACCCAAAGGTTGAGGTGCTTTGTTTTGAAGGTGTTGGCAAAGCGGGCCGAGCGAATGGCTCGTGCCTGCTGACTCTCCAGGTACTCCTGAAACACTGACACGCCGTGGTTCGGGTTGGCCTTGGCCAGCATCTTCGGATCGGTCCAGTCGTCGCCCTCGTCGAGCGTCCAGATCCAGCCGAACAACTCTTCGTCCGGCACGGTACCGGCTAGCATCTCGACGACCTGGCGGCGTTTGTCGTAGCACGGGCCTTCAATGTCAGCGCCGGCAGTGGTGATGATGAACATCAAAGGCTGACGCCGCGCGCCCATGCCGGTGAGCATGGTGTCGTACTGGGCTGACGTTGGGTGCTCGTGGTATTCGTCGACGATGGCGCAGCTTGGCGACGCGCCGTCGCCGGGGTTGCCGATTAAGGGTTCGAAGCGGCTGAAGTCGGACGGAATGTTCATGTTCGAGGCGTTCACCTCGATGCCGGCGGCCTGAATCAGCATCGGCGACTTGCTGACCATCAGCTTGGCGGGCCGGAAAACCTCCCACGCTTGCTTCTCTGTGGTCGCACCGGCATACACCTCGGCGCCGAACTCGCCATCGGCGACGAACATACTGATGCCCACGCCGCCGGCGACAACAGACTTGCCGTTCTTCCTGGGCACTTCCCAGTAGCTTTCACGGAAGCGGCGGTGGCCGCCCTTCTTCTTGACCCAGCCGAACGTCACGGCAAGACCGAAAAGCTGCCAGGGCTCCAGCGTGATCAGCTGACGCTTGAATGCCCACTCGCCCTTGGTGTGCGGGAGCAGCTGCATCAGCTTCAGTTTTTTCTCGGCCTTTGCCGCGTCGAACTTGAAACGGAAGCCGCGTTTGCGGCTGGCCGCCAGGTCGTCGAAGTGGCGCTGCACCGCCTGGTGTATGTAGCGGCACGCCGGCACCTTCCCGCGGAGCAACGACCGACCCCACGCCATTGCCTTGTCGACATTGGGGTGGGCAGATTTGGTCATCAGGTTCTCAGCAGGCTGGCAAATTCGTTGGTTTCTTTCTCCTTATTGCCGCCGATCAGTCGCGTTCGACTGGCCGGGTCCAGGCCCAGCATCGAACCGAACGTCACCATTTGGCGCATCGTTTCGTTCGCGGCGGTAAGTGCGGGGTTCTTCATCGGCCCGCCCATGGCACCAGTCACAACGATCCCGTGCTCCTGGATCGACTCCTGCGCAAGGCGCCAGTTGTCGTAGGCGCTACAGAAGGCCTCAACGTTGTGCAGGTCCGTGATCGCCACCACGTTCTCCCGCAACAGCTCCGGGACAATCATGTTCCACATGGTGGCGGCGCGCGGGCTGAACCAATCCGGCGGGTCGATCTGGGTAATCTTGGAAAACTGCGGCTCGGCTGTGTTCAGCGCGCGCTTGCCAGGGTTCCCGGCGAGTGCTTTTTTGGCCGTTGGCTTGGGTTTGCGACCACGGCCGGCGACCGTGGCGGTGCCTCCCATCGCGCAACTCCTGAATTTTTAATTTCGCGGGTGTAAGAAAAAGGCCAAGGGGACGGTCTAGCTACCAAAAACCCCAGACTTTTTACCCTCCCCCACCTAAATGAGAATCACGATCATTTGAGCGTGACTTTCGGTCAATTTGCACGACTTTTCGACGGATTGCCCCAGCCGCCGTCCTCAGACGCCGTCTTCCTGCTGTGGCAAGGGTGGCAAAGGGCTTGCCAGTTCGCGCTATCCCAGAACACGGCCTTGTCTCCTTTGTGAGGGGTTATGTGATCGAGATCAGTGGCCGCTACTACGAGACCTTGGCGCTCGCACTCGACACAGAGAGGATGCTTGGCCAAGTACGCCTTGCGTGCTTGCTGCCACTTATAGCTGTAGCCGCGCTGCGCGCTGGTCTCACGTTGCCGCTCCTTCCGCTTAGCCTCGGTGCTCTTGCCGATGTCCGCATGGTCATCACAGTAACGAGGGTTGCGGGTAAGGACGTTGCAGCCCTGCACGTTGCATGGCTTCTTTGGCCTCAAAGGCATAACCGCATCCACTCCGAATCATTGGGCCGCGCGACTAAGCGCTTCGTCTGCCTTGTCTGCGGCCTGAGCTGCAGTTGTTGCAGCCTTCGATGCCTTATCAGCGGCGGTGCCAGTCTTACGAGTCAGTTCTTCAAGACGCTTGTCCCGCTCTTCCATGGCCGTGTCGTATGCCTTTCGGATCTCTTCGACCTGCCTGCCTTGCTTGTCTGCGAGCGACCAGTAGCTGACCTGGTAACCAAGAACAGCACCACCACCGACCAGCAGCACGGCAATGGCCCAGACCTCAGCCCGCCTCCACCACCTGCGAGCAATGAATTCCAGTGCGCATCTGTCCATCAGGCGATACCTCCAAGCTTGGTGCGCAGGCGGTGGATCTCTTCGCTCTGCAGCGTTACGCGCTCGGTGAGTTGCCCGACCTGGCTGGTGAGGGCTTCGATCTTCCCCTCCATCCTGCCAACGGCTGCGGCGAGATCGTTCCGCTCTTTCGCGAACTGATCGGCGCGGGCCTCGGCTTCTTTGCGGGCGGCGCGCTCTTGGTTGAGCAGCTCATTGAGCCGACGCAGAGTGCCGATATCGGCGTTGTCCATCGCACGATCGGTTGCATCCTTCGACAAGAACTTGCGAAGCCAAAGCAAGCCACCAAGGACGACAGTGGCACTACCGCCCAGCCAGGTAGCTGTGCCCGGGCCGAGGTCAGTAGGATCCATCCGATACTCCAGAAACGAAAAAGCCCCGCACAGTGGCGGGGCTTGAGGAAAAGTATAAGTTATCGAGCTAACGGCTCTTTGCCCTTAGCGGGGCCTGAAGGTTTTTTAACAGACGTTTTCGTCAGGGGCGATCCCGCGGGCGCCCTTTTCGAACTAATCACGTACTCACCATGCGTGGATCGAGTACGTTGAACTTCGGAATTCACCCAAACCCCTTTATAAGCTCGATCAGCATCCTTAGTGGTTTTCCACAATGTGGCCTCCATTACCCTGGATAAGGCGTCAGCGGAGGCTGTATCTAGAGGAGCGAAAGCGTGTGATTTGTGCTTGGCAGTTGCTCGCCCGCGCACAACAGCCACACCTACAAGGAGCGCGATCCCGACAACCCATAACGCCATGATGGTTAGAGTCATACTTCCTCCTCAAGCATTGCCACTAAATACGACACGACAATCACAAAAAAACTGATAGCTGCCATTGCCGCACCAGCCCTGATTGTATCGGCGTTGATCGCCTCGCCGATTATCAGCGTCGTGGCGCCGGTTACCATGAAGCCGGTACCAATACATAACAATAGATTGGTAATCCACCGGATCGTTTTGCCGTTCATCTACTTCCTTGATATCAATCGATCCAGTCTGATGCCGGGGTACGAACCCAGTATAGCAAAAAGCCCAACTCTAGGGTCGGGCTTTGCTCGCGGAAAAACCGCAAAGTAACTGAAATCTATATGCAGGGACCGGGCCTGTCAAGCAGCCTGACGACGAATATCTAAAGCCCCATCAATCCACGCAATTCCCGCCTTCCAGAGCCCACGTGTCTTCTCTTCGCCGAAGCCCATCTTCTTTCCAACGTCCATTAAGGAGCTGTCGAGCCTGGTGTAGTACTTCATCAGCACCTGGCCGCATTCCGGGTAGCGCTTGAGCAGTCGGCCCATCAAGCCATCGATCATCAGGGCATCGTCATCGGTGATCATTGGCGACAGGACAGTGTTCTCACGAGAGGCGCAGCACGAAACACCAGAGCCCAGTACAACCCAGCGGCCCCAATGCTCCAGCAGATCCTCAGCGGTGCGTTCTCTAAAGCTCGGTGTGAAGGCCATGGTTCAATCCCCTGTGAAGTTGGTGGCGCCAGGGCCACGGCGGTTGTTCTGGTTGTATTGCGCTTCAGCACCGGCAGGCTTGAAGCAGTTGAATTGTGCGATCTGGTGCTCGGCGGCCTGGAGCCGGATGCTCAGCTGCGTCACCAACACTTCCAGCGGCAGCGACTCACCGGTTTCGTCGGCGACCCAGCCCGAGGCGTTGCACTGCACGCAGGCCAGCTCATGGAAGACGCCCTTGATCACTGCGCGACCACGGCATGCCGGGCACCTGGCCAGTTCAAGTTGGGCGGCGCGAAATGCCGGGCCGTGAGACTTCTTCATTTCTTCGGTGCCTCTTCGTGATCGGTGGCGCAAGCCATCGTCCGGTCATACCAAACGATCCCATGGGCTTTTGCTGCGATCGAATAAGCCCGGATAGCGGGGATCGGACTCTCCCGTGACCACTCCCAAATGCGGTAAAACCAATCCATCCGAGATATGGCTTTGGCGATGAGGAATGTCGGGCAAACGATGGCTTCTCTCATTTTTAAACCTCGCCTATGGTTGATTCTTGAATGGCCTTGCAGCCCTTGTTTTCCGTGGCTTCCAGCGAATTACCGGAATCTCCCGTTCTAACGCCGGTCAACCCGTGAATCAGGGCAAAGCCACGCTGGTCTAGATGCGCGTGCCACTTCTCCAAGGCATCGCGCTTGCGCCCCATCACGTCGGACTGGATGTACACCTTCACGTTGTGGCCCATGGCATGGTTGATCAGTAGCTCGCCGATCAGGTGGTCGATGCCGATATCTGCCCAACCGGTGCGGGCCACCTTGCGCAGGTCGTGGCTGGTCCACTCACCACGCCCCAGGCGCGTGAACACGGCACTGGCCTGGCCCTCGCTCAGTGGCTTGCCGTTGCGCGCTGGGAATACGTACTGCCCGTCGTAGCCATTGGCGTACTGCCAGTCGCGGTAACGCTTCAGGATTTCGCACATCTGCTCGGTCAGCGGCAGGTGATGCTCGACGCCGGTCTTGGTGTGATCGCCAGGGATGAACCACTCGCGCTCGGCCAGGCTGATGTGCGGCCACTGGGTCAACCGGCTTTCACCGATGCGGGTACCGTGACACAGCATCAACAGGGCCAGCATGGCGTCACGCGGAGCTGAGACGAACACGCCAGCCAGTTGCTCGAGCACTTCAGGCAACTGGACGCCACGCAGCCGGGACGGCTTGATGCCGACCTTGGCCTTGGAGAAGTCGCTGAACTTGATGCCGGCCATGGGATTGGAGGCGATCAGGCCCAGCTTGAATGCCTGGCGAAAGGCAAGGGCCAGGAGCTGGAACACCAGGCGCACGTAGTCGATGGACAGCGTCTCCTGCAATGGCCACATCAACTGACTGTCCAGTGTGGCCTTGTCGACTCCATTTAAGGAAAGGTCGCTCAGTCGCGGGATCAGGTGGCACTTGATAGCCGAGGCGCCGGTTTTCTTGCGCTTGCAAGACAGGTTGCGATCACGGGCCATGCGCTCGGCGTACCAGGACAGCAGCTCACCGACGGTTGCCCACTTCGACAAACTGGTGCCCTCGCCCGCCTCCAGACGCAGGCGAATCGCCGGGAGCGCTGCGACCACCTGCTTGGCGTTTAAGTCGGGGTAGCTGCCGATCAGATTCCATTTCCTCTTGGTTACCAAGTACCAGGAGGCGCGGTCACGGGCCTTTGTGAAGCGCAGGTATAGGCCACGGTTGTCCGTGTCGCGCAGAACGAGCGCGTCACTGTAGGCCTGGCGCTTTATTTCGGCGTCGGTGATTTTCACGGCAGCAGTTGTCATGCAGCGGCCCTCGTTTGTGGTTGAAGTAGGTAGGCCCGGATCGCCTCGATGGCGTCGATATGCCCGCGGCAGACGATGGCCAGGTAACCCTGATCCGTCAGCGCCTGCAGGTAAGCGTCCTGGGCCGGGGAGACGGCGGCGTCATATGGCGCCCGGGCCTTGAATTCGATGTACAGGCCGAAGTACCCGCCGCGTGCCATAGGCAGCACCAGATCAGGTACGCCGGCCTTCACACCCTGCTCTTTCAGCTTGATCGCCACCAGCTTGTGCCGGTGCCCACCGTTAGGGACGTGAAAAATGAGCTTGGCGGCGACTGGGTAACGCAGCGCGACTTCCTTGAGCAGCGCGGCCTGCTCCAGGCCCTCACGGTCGATGGACCTGGCGCGCACTGGCTTCGCAATGAATGCCTTCAAAGTTTTACCTTCCCTTCACTGATCAGGATGTCTTGGGTGCGCATGACGCCTTCGGCGAGGAACAGGCGGACCTCGTATTTGGTCAGCTCCCCGGGCGCACGCAGGCGTCCGTCGGCAATGTCGTGGCAGTAGCCACAGGCCCAGGCCGCCTGGAAGTCGTTGGGTTTCATGCCCATGCCGCAGGTACCGGCCAGGCGGTAGTGCGCCAGAACTGTGGTGGACGGCTCGCAAGAACAGCCAGGGAACCGAACCTGGCAGTCACGATCACGCGCGGCCTTCGTAAGTTTGCTCATTGCGCCTCCCGATACCGAATCTGGCCAGCAACTCTTGGCGGGCGGCCTTGCCATCCGTCTTGATACCCATCCGGGCGACC
Organism: Pseudomonas sp. WS 5503; assembly: GCF_012985385.1. Classification (NCBI taxonomy): domain Bacteria; kingdom Pseudomonadati; phylum Pseudomonadota; class Gammaproteobacteria; order Pseudomonadales; family Pseudomonadaceae; genus Pseudomonas; species Pseudomonas sp. WS 5503. The sequence continues at coordinate 368,435 of NZ_JAAQWI010000007.1, read as the reverse complement.
TGCGCACAGGCAACTCGCTCGGTGAGCTCCGAAGCCAGCTCGGCGGCCGACTTGTTGCCGTCGTAACCAATGCCCACGGCGATTTCTTCAAGCGGAAGCCCCTGCACCAAGCGGCGAATTGTTATGTCGTAAGCCCGGTCAAACACCTTGCTGGCCTTCTCGGGGATCAATTCGCCGAGGTTATGCAGTTCGCACTGCAAAGCAGCGTGACGGACCGCCGGGTGAGACCAGGTGCGCGCACCAAAACGGCTTGGGTGGGAGTTTTCGAGCGCCTCGCGGAACGCCTTGTCGTGGGAAGGGATGCCAAGCATCTCGGGAGTCGGCTGGCACCATTTGATGAACTTGCCGACGCTTGGCGCAAAGTCTCCGCCGATCTGCCGGCAGTTCTGCAGTCCGTACCGGATCTGCTCAAGGGTCGTTATCCCCGCAACGATGAACGCCTTAATCCAGCTGCGCTTGGCGGCATTCAGCGATTCGGCATCAGGCCAAGCCTGTTTCCAGGCCGGGAAAATTGCCTGCAATTCTTTGAACAGCGCGTTCACGACGTCGGCAGTACCCGGCGGCAACTGCTTCGGCTGAACCAGCATTACCGGCGGAAGATTGCCCATCGTGCTGAGCAGCTGCTCGGTGCTGCGTGGCTTTTTAATTTCCATCACAGATCCCCCAGATCGTTCGCCCAGCTGGTGTCATCGAAGTCAGGCGCCTTGCCCTGCCCTGAAGCTTTCACGCGTTCGCGCTTGACCCACTGAACCAGCCGGTAGCACCAGCCGGCGGAGGTGTCGATGGTTGATGGCTTGGCGACGAAGAACCCCATGAACGCCCGAATCGCCGCTTCAGGGACCGCATCGGCAGGAAGCCCGGCGATAGTGATTTGATCGGACAGCCCCTTCTCGTTCGGAACCCAGGTGGCGAACATGGCGAAGCGCTGGCGATCGTCCTGCGGTTCGATGGCGGCGTTGTTCTGTTCGGCGAGCGCGGCATCAATCTCGCGCTGCTGCAGCTGCTCTTCGGTTCCTTGATGGTTAGGTGGTGGATTGGGTGCAACTGCTGCACCCCGTTCTGTTCCAGGCTGCACCCCGTTCTGTTGTGGGTTGCACCCCGTTGCGTCATCTGCACCCCGTTTTGTTCGGGGTGCAGGATTTGCACCCCGCGATATCTGAAGGTCGTAAACGACTGGGCGGCGGTCATGGCGATCGATATGCACAGCCGCGATAGCCTGGTTGCCCTTCTGGATCAGCCCGGACTTCTCCAGATCGTCCAGCTTGTAACGTACGGTACGTTCGGATAGGCCTGTGTCTTGGGCCAGGGTGGAAGCAGATGGAAAGGCGCCGGTACCGTTGGAGCCGGCATAGTTGGCCAGGCACAGCAGCACATGCCGAGCGCTGGAGTCTTTGAGGGTTTGAACGGGCAAAGAGAGCGCCCATGACATTGCTTGAACGCTCACAGCGAAGCTCCGATATTCTTTTCAGCCAAATAGGCCAAGCCTTTGGGTGTCACGAGGGGTTGGAAGGCTGCACGATCCTCGCCGGTCTCGGGGTCGCTCTTCAGCGCCGTGACCTTGTGGACCAGATAGCCGGAGGTGATACGCGGCTGGTAGGCGGTCCAACGTTTGGAACCACCACGGTGGAAGATCCACCGGTTCTTCTCCAGCCACAGGAACAGCCGGGACGGCGGAACCTGAAGTTGTTTGGCGGCATCGCTAATGCAGATCGCGCCGAAGGCCGATGCCAGGCGCTTGATGGCAGCGACCTTCGGTGCCTGATCCAGAATAACCAGTCGAAGAGATTGGTTTTCCTTGGCTTGGTCGGCGGCCGCCTGAAGTGCCTCTGCGTAGGTCGCCGGAATTTGGAACTGATCCGCCCTCGCCTCCAGCTCCTGCCAGCGATCAATGATCCGCGCGCGCAGTTCGACGTTGTAGCCGGAGACCACCACTAGAGTGTCGCGCTGGGAAAGCAGGAACTCCCGATAGACCTGACCGTTCTGCGGGTGGATATAGGGGGTGTCGTTTGAAGAAACGACACCCTTTGCAACCAAGGCCCGGACGGTTTTCAGCACGTTGTCGTGCGTGCTGCCGGTCAGCTCGGCGATTTCGCGTGAAGACATAGTGTGTCGCGACACGTTTTGTTCCTGACGAAAAAGTGTCGCGACATGGGGGGTATTGCCTGGAGCGGTATTGGTGTTCATAATGGCCCCACTGTGTTTTACAAGTTGTTGAAAGGACCGCCCTGCCAGGCGGTTTTTTTATGTCTGCGATTTAGATACTGGATGAATTAACAGCTGATCCAGAATCTCTACCGTCACGCGCGCTGCTAATGGAGAATCCGCTCACCCAGCAAGCTCTTCGTTTGGATAAAGGTCAGGCCTCATATCGTGACGCGTTACCTTTCCGCCAACGGCCCTCTCGAACGGAATGACGAGATCTGCAGGGATGCGTTTGTTGCGGTGAACGCATTGCCAAATACGCGGCTGGCTGGTGCTGCATCGACGTGCAAGCTCTGCCTGCCCACCAGCCAGCTTCACCACTTCGTCGATAGGTCTTTCTTTGTTTGGCATGTCAGCTGCCTCAATGGGTCGTGGAAGGAATGATAACCTAAGTTATGAACAAGACCAACACATGTTATTTGATGAGCAATAACACATGTTTTAATCTGCTTGGCATGGAAAACAGAACAGAAAATCTCAAAGACCGCATCCTCACCCGGCGCTTGAAGCTGGACCTTAGCCAGCAGCAACTGGCCGAAAGATCGGGCGTAAGCCAGGTGACGATTCAGCATCTGGAGAGCGGCAGAAATCGGACATCCAAGAAACTTGTCGACATCGCCAGGGCGCTTGGGGTATCTGCTGAATGGCTGATGAGTGGTGTTTCTCCCTCAAAAGCAGCGACTGACCGTTATGAATCCAACGTCAGCCTCGCGCCCCAACCGCGCCGATCATTCGAATACCCAGAAATTAGCTGGGTGCAAGCGGGAGCTGCTAAGGAGTCTGTGCAGGAACTAAATCTGGCGGATTGTGAGAGACACGCTTCTGAGGCGTGGGCGGGCGAAAATGGGTTTTGGCTGAGGGTAGTCGGGCCGTCCATGACGCCGGTCTTTCAAGAAGGCATGGTCATTTTAGTGGCGCCGGACGTAGAGCCTGAAAATGGGCAATACGTTGTGGCTCGAATGGTTGATACAGATGAGGCGACCTTTAAGCAATTCATTCGCGACTCCGGCCGCTATTACCTGAAACCGCTTAACCCTTCATTTCCGACGACTCCAATGGACGACACCTGGGAAGTCGTGGGCACCGTGATCGATGGGAAGCTGGCGAAGTCAGTGTTCCGATAGCTCTCCGAAGCAAAAGAAGCCTGCCGCTGAGCAGGTTTTTTTTCGCCTGTCGAAAATTTAATAACTTAGGTTATTGACACGCGACCAACCTGAGTTATCATTCGATCCATAACTTAGGTTATCAAACGACTGGTGAAGCCGCCAGATAGCACGGGATCAGCGAAGTGATCTCCCAGCCCCGGAAAGCGGGACCGACTGGATCAAGCTCTTTAAACAGAAAGGAAGATTTCACTGGCTGGCCTTGGCAACAGGGCCAGACGGGAAAACAACCGGGAGTCACATTGATGGAAGCAACAATCGTCAGCGGCGCATGGAAGGGTCATCTCGGACGCGGCCTTGCGCCAAAGGAAGTTCAGTACCTGCTGGGCAGCGCCCAGGGCAAGACAGCGAAAGAGATTGCCCGCCAGTTCGACGTGGCGGCCTGCACCGTGGCCAAACGTCTTTCCTGCGCCATGTTCAAGCTTGGCGTGACCCGCCAGACAGCGGCAGTAGCCGAAGCCATGCGCCGGCAGATCATTTCGCCGATGTGCTTCGTCCTGGCGAGCCTGATCGCCATGCACGCAATGATCGGTGACGACTCAATGCGTCGTGACCGCCGAGTACCGGAACGCCGTACCGCCCAGGTGCGGATGGTGCGCCGGGCCGAACAACCCGTGTTGCTCGCCTAATTCATCCACCAGAGGCACCCACCATGAAGCACGCTACAGCAATATCCCAGCTCGAAACCCACGCATCCAACTGCGAAAACAACGCAGCCATCCAGGAGCGCGAAGGCGAACACGAAAGTGCCGCCACCAACCGCTCTAACGCTGCCGACTACCGCCAGGCAATCGAAGCGCTACAGGCCGAATAAGCATCACCTCTGCCCATTCGATGAGTGGGCTTTGGGATGCGGACGAAAACCCGGCGCGCGCCGGCCACCTGCATTCAACAGGCCTAGAGAACGGTAGCCACTGCCAAACCAGTGAGCGAACAGAGGGAGGATTGGCAGCCATGTGAATCACAACGAACCCTAGACGCCACAGCGTCTACCGCGTGACGTAGGGAGGTCTACGAAGCGCACTGAAAGCCCGGTTTCGACTGGGCTTTTTTATGGCTCGCCTTTACCCGTCAGCACCCTCCCCTGGGCCCACCGGCACATACCAGGCGGTCAGGGTGCTGACGAATAAACGCAACCCACTGAGGTATCCACCATGCACGCATCAATTCAACAGCGCGTAGACGGGGTTGCGGCCCTGCATATGCGCTCTCGCCTGGCCACCGCCGAGCTCTACGCCATCATCGGCAAAGAGCCGCCGGCCCAGAAAATTCGATTCCAAATCCGCAATGTCGGCAACGCTTACCACATCGTGGAGCTCGCCACCGACAAGGTGAAGGGCTTCCGCTGGACATGGAAAGAGGCCAGCAACTTCGCCCAGGCCCTGGAATCTCGTGCAGACGGCGTGAAGGTGACGCTGTCAGGTGGTGCGAAATGATCGGCGTACCGATGCCAAACCCGAAAGACGCTGTGATTGCTGACCTTAACCGCCAGATGGATGCATTTTTCGGCGCGGGCAATTCAGTTGAAGAGATCGCCAGCGGCGTATCAGGCGAGAAAGGCGGACCAATCAAAAGCACTCGTAGCGAGAAGCTGCGCGCAGCTCGGGACAAGATAGCGCCGCAGTTAAAGCGCCTTGTCGATGAGGGGTATTCGCTGCACGAGGCTTGCCTGGAAGCCGGCGTTGACTACAAGCGCGCCAGGCTGATCGCCAGCGAAAACAACTTCAAGCTGCCCAGCAATCCATGAGGCGGATCAGCAACCAGGTGCGACAGCGCCGGCGCCAGGCATGGCTTGATTTGCCAGCATATGAAATCGAAGAGGTAGGCCATGGCCAAGGACAACGCCCAGATCCAGCGGGACAAACGTGCGAAAGAGAAGGCGCTGCTCGACAAGATCGGCGCCGAGAAGCGGTCGTTGATTGTCTCGAAAGCGCTCGATGATGCACTTCAGATACTGGGCGAGCGCCACGATTTCGAGGAATGGCAAGAAACAGTATCGACCTTCCTGATCAACTTGGCAGCGGCTCCCTCCGAGGAAACGGCACGATTCGCAAACATGTCGCGACCTGAAATAGTGGTATCTGAAAAGCAGTCGCGACAGCTGCAAAAATTTGCAGAGACCGGTCTTGATGCATTATCAGGAATAGATGATCCCGGGTACGTGCCCATGAATCTTAAGTAGCGAGTTCATCCTTCCCTGAACGGCTTGATCGGTCGACACCGAATCAGCCCACTTATCGACTGCGTCAGCCATTTCAATGCAAAACTCATCTACCTGAAGTTGGAGAGTATTGTTGATCTTGTTCCGGTGGATTGAATTCCCGTTACCAGGTGGAAAGATGAAATGAAAATCATCCAAGGCTTTCCTTGCCCGCTGCTGTGTAATGTCAGCTCCGCCTTCGTGCAAATAGCTGCACCTAAGGGCGTAGCAATCTTCACCAGTTAGAAATATATGAAGCCCTGTGCGTGGCATGTTGCTTGTGTAGCCTGGCTCCATCCAGATTTTGAACCAAGCTGGATAGCGCTTTCCGCTCGGCACGGCTGGATCAACAAGCCGCCCACAAACATCAGGCATTGTTAAGGCAGCTGACAGCGCTACATACCAATCACCATTCGCGACAGCCGATCTCAAGCTCTCAGTGAAACGCTTCATAGCTTTTCTCCTTGATCCGGCTCCATGCCGGTCACCCGTAATACCCCATATCACTGAACAGCGCCAGCCGGATAAAGCTACTTTGTTCACAACCCCAACTTATGTAAACGCCCAACAGGCCCTTTACGATTATTGATTGCCGCTGCCAATTCTTTCAACTCTTTTCTCCGATCACCGTAAACCTCTTCGAGTAGAAACTCCATTATCTCTAGGGCGTGTAAAGCGTCATCGAACTCTATTTCGTTTCCGGGATGGCTCCCATGGTTCCCTAGCCACCGAATCGCGTTAAACAGCTCCTTGATAGTTTGTTGCTCTTCGGCAAGTAGATTAATTCGATGGCCAAAAGAAAGCGTTTTTTCACCCTCCTTCGCTGGAATCTCCAACTTATTCAAAACTAACTCAGCAGCAACTCTAACACTATTACAACAGGAGGCTGGACTGGTGAAATATAGGGACGAAGCAACAGACAAAGGGGAGATAACCTCGGAAGGAGTGCTCGCCGCATAATCAATCAGTTGAAGTGGAGGATGAAAAAAACTCGGACTGTAGTATGAAGTCCAGTCGCTGACCCAATTACCATGCTCATCTATATCATGATCAATATTAACAACACCATTCCCAACCATAAACACTAATTCTTTACATGTCACACACTTCAACGCACAACTAAAAACAAGCACTATATGATCCGGGTCCCACCATTCCTCTCCATGCTGAATTTTTGAAGCCTCAGTTTCTTGGGAGTCGAACTCCCCGGATAGGCGCAGCACACCGCCATGACAACTAGGGCATTTATATTCAAATATAGAACTCTTAGTGAAGCCACCCTTCAATACTCCTTTATTCATCATCACTGCCCCCTCCCTTCAGTCAATCGCAGATCATAACTTTGAGTGCCTCCTATGCCTACAGAAAACCGAAACCACCCGGAAGATCACGCCGCTATCGAGCGCCTGCACCAGAACTATGTGGGCAAGATCGAGCGCTTCTCCGATGAGCTGATGACGTTTCAGGACGCGGCCTACGCCATGGGCTTGGATCGTGGTAAGAAGCTCGCCATCAAGCCCGGCGTAACCCTCCAGGTCGCACGCGCCAACCGCGTCTACGTGGCCGGCCCCATGACTGGGATCGCCGAATTCAACTACCCGGCCTTCAACGCCGTGGCCGATCAGCTGCGCGCCCAGGGCTACGAAGTCGAGAACCCAGCAGACCACGGCATCGTTGAGGGTGCCCAGTGGGCCGACTACATGGCCTACGACCTGACCCGCCTGGGCCTGTGCGGAATGATCGCCCTACTGCCCGGCTGGGAGCATTCAAAGGGCGCAAAGCTGGAAGTGCTGATCGCCGAGAAGCTCGGCATGACCGTTGTGGATGCCCATGATCTGGTAACGAGGGAGGCTGTATGAGCGAGGTAAAAAGCTTCTGGTGCCACGAGGCATCCAACGTCTTGTGCGTGCGGGCCTCAGACTTCGACAACTTGACCCGCCTGTTTCTGGACGCCGCCGAGCGCGCCGTTGCTTCGGAGCGCCGCGAGAAGGAACTGCAACAGCGCCTGAACGCAGCGGATGAGCGCTGGGACGAGTTGGTCAGTGCGGTACGGTCAATCAACCGCAGTCCGCACTACATGGTCAAAGCGATTGACGACGACCAACCGCAGTACAGGCAGCGCAAGGAAGGGATTGATTGGGTGCTTGGGCTTTGTGACGCAGCGCCTACCTCCAGTGAGCGATCCCACAAGGACTACGCCATCGAGCACGCCGAATACATGGCCAAGTCAGCCGATGACGTGCTGGCGAAGTTTCAGGTATACGGCCTAGCTCTTCTGGCCGTCGATGAAGGCGGCGACGACGGTGAAGGTGAGCTGTTCGAGAATATCGACTCCGCCCGTGGCAACCTGCAGGAGTCACTGGTAGATCTGCGCAGCATGGTTTACGAGTTCCGCAAGCGTGCCGCCAAATCCCGATAGGAGTACATCCGTACTCCTGCGAAAAACCTGTAACCCCTCCCCCTTCAAAGTCAGCCGCTATAGCGGCAAGGACGAAGTCATGCCTGAAGAAAAAGTCGTGATGTACGAATCCCCACAAGCTGCCAGCATCCAAACCGTCACCGGCTGGGTAGGCGCTGATGGCCGCTTCTGGGGCAAAGATGAGCATATGGCGCGCTGGTGTGGCGCCACCCATCGCCACTGCGAGAAGAATCCAGATCATCCGATCCACGAGATTCGTAGCTACTGCCAGCCTTGTCACCAGGAAAGCCGACAAGCGAAGTTTGCAGCGATGCCCGTCAAGGAATGGTCTGGCGAACCGTTGGTAATATTCGATAGCGACCAGTACTTCTTTGACGAAGACAGCCTACGTGACTTCCTCATCGACAGCGATATCGACCTGGCAGACCTGCAGCTTTGCATCTGTGAGCCGAACATGCCTCGCGAGATCGATCCTTCGGACGTCTTCAGTGATGATCTATCTGACGACGGTGAGATCCGTGATCAGCAGCTTGTCGCAGCATTCGACCTACTGAACGAAATGATTCGCCAGTCCGAGCCACTTTCGTGGTCAGAAGGCGGGTACGCCGCTCAACTCCCTCAGCCGCTCATCGACGAGATCACTGCCGCGAGGGCCGGCCATGCGCTTGAAGAAAGCTGAGCGCGAGCAAGTTCGTTTGAAGTACGGCGGGCACTGCGCCTACTGCGGTGTACTGCTGGGTGACCGGTGGCACGCTGACCATATGGAAGCGGTATGGCGCGAGCCCGAACGGGTGAACGGTCTGTACACCGGCGCCATCGTTATGAGCCGCTCAGCGAACCATGCCATCGAAAACATGATGCCCGCTTGCGTCCCGTGCAATTTAAGCAAGGCGGCGATGCCCTTGGAAGTATGGCGTGAACGCATCGCCGGGCACCTCAACTCCCTCAACAGTTACCACCCCATCTACCGCCTGGCTAAGGCATATGGCCTGGTCGCCGAGACCGGAGCCCCGGTGGTGTTCTACTTCGAAAAGGAGACCCTATGGGCTACATCAACCCACTGTTAAAGTTGCCATCTGGCCGCGCCCTTTTGGATCTACCAGCAGAAGATAGGGCGCGGATTGAAGCCGTAATGCGCGACCTGCGCGACCAGGCCAACACCGAGGCGGAGAACTCCTGGAAGCGCCGCAAAGGCCCCATGGCCGCCTACTGGCGAGCCGTCTCTACCTACGCGCGCCACCTAGCGCATGCGCTTTCTCACAAACCCCTGCCCTAACCCAAATCCCCCTACATGCCTGCCGGTGAGCGTCGTCAGGGCAACTGGCTGTCGATCCATCGTTCAGCTGCCGCCATCGCGTCATCAAGCGCTGCCGGGTAGTCAGGCCAAGGGCCTTCCAACTTTGCTGCAACCTCACCCAAGCCATTGATGGGTGCTGGCTCAATGATCTTTGCGGCAACAGGGCTCTGGTCGTTCGGGCGACGCCAGTCGAACTTGAGAAACATCACGTGGCCCCGGTAAGCGTGCGCTATCGGAGCATCGAAGTTGTGTGACACGTCCATGCCTCATCACGAACTAAGTTGAACCCTTTTGTACACCGCTTCGGTCCTGTTTGAAAGATAGGCAGAAAGCTATCACTCCAATCCCCTATACGCCGCCCCGCGCGGCTAGGACACACCCCATGTTCGCTATGAAACTCACCCTGACTGTACTGGGCGCCCTGTTGTACCTGGTAGGAACCCTCGGCTGGTTCTTCTGGGCTGGGCCTGACCTTGTTGGCACAGGCACCAACGAGGCACTGCTCTACGCCTTCGCCGGCACATGCGCCTGGCTGCTGACCTCCTTCGGCCTGGCAATCCAAATCATCAAGACAGCGAGGCCCGCGGGCTCACTCGACAAACCACAGGCGTAGAGGTGCACACCATGGAAATGCAAAACGAAACCCTTGCCGAAGAAGAAATCGCTGCAATCACTGGCTATATGATCCCGTCGCGCCAGATCGCGTGGCTCAACCTGAATGGATGGAAGTACGTGCTGACGCGGGCGCGCCGGCCGGTTGTTGGCCGGGTGTACGCCCGGATGAAGCTAGCAGGCGTAAAACCCTCAGCAGAAAACGTTGCGGCCGAAGCCTGGTCGTTGGACTTGTCACGAGTAGGATAAAAAGATGCGAGCGAAAAAGGCGGCAAACAGGGACCTGCCGCCGCGAATGATTCGGCGCGTACGCACGCTGAAGGGTGGCAAAGAGTGGGTTGGCTATTACTACGACGGGAGGAATGAAGACGGGAAGCGGGTGGAAATCCCGCTCGGGGGTGATTTGGATATCGCCAAGGCTGAATGGGCAAAGCTTGATTGCAAGCCCGTGCCGAAGAAGAACGCCCTGCTGGCCCAGGTGTTTGACCGGTATGAGCGGGAAATAATCCCTGGCAAGAAACCAAAGACGCAGAGCGACAATCTGCTGAGCCTTAAACAGCTGCGCAAGGCTTTCAATGACGCCCCCATTGACGCAGTTTCGCCACAGATCATCGCGCAGTACCGAGACAGCCGGACTGCCAAGGTTCGAGCCAATAGGGAGATATCCCTGCTATCCCACATCTACAACATTGCGCGGGAGTGGGGACTGACCGAAAACAACCCCGCCGCCGGCGTGCGCAAGAACAAAGAGGTGCCGCGTGACTTCTACGCCACCGAGGAAATTTGGGGCGCAGTGTATGCGGTAGCAGCCTCGGAACTGCGTGACGCGATGGACCTGGCCTACCTGACTGCCCAGCGCCCGGCGGATACGCTGTCGATGCGTGAGGCGGACGCCGTGAACGAATTCCTGCAGGTATCCCAGGGCAAGACATCGAAGAAGCTACGCATTCGCCTGACCGCTGCCGGCGCACTAAATGACCTAGGCGCCTTGGTTGCAAGGCTGATAGAGCAAAGGCGCTCCCGCGGCGTGCGAAACCCTTACCTGATAGTCACCGAAGACGGCAGGCAGGTGACTAAGCACATGCTCCGCCTACGCTTCGACGATGCTCGCGACAAAGCAATTGCCATCGCCAGAGAGGCAGGCGACGGTGTTCTTGCATCCAGTATTCGACAGTTTCAGTTCCGTGACATCCGCCCGAAAGCTGCCAGTGAGATTCTGGACCTAGGCGATGCCAGCCGCCTGCTGGGGCATACGGACAAGCGGATAACCGAGACGGTTTACCGTCGTGTTGGGGAGATTGTGAAGCCGACACGCTGACCGCGATCAGCGCTAGGTTGCGGAAACTGCCGGAAATGATGCGGAAACGATCAGTCTGTAGAGATTTTTCTAAGACAAACCCCAGAAACGCAAAAGCCCCGCTTTCGCGAGGCTTTCGTGTAAATCTTGGCGGGAAACCAGGGATTCGAACCCTGGAGACGCTATTAACGTCCGCCGGTTTTCAAGACCGGTGCATTCAACCACTCTGCCAATTTCCCTTGTGCATCACGGGATTATAGTAGCCCATCCCGTGTCAGCGGGCGCCATAATACCCGAATGAAACACACTGTCAAACTCTCTGCATCGCTTGTTACAAGACGTCTGTTATGATCTTTGCGACTGAACGTTTCAAAACTGAAGGAGTGTCGCCATGCGCGAACAGAATTACGCAGTGAATGGCAACGCGCAGGCTGAGCAGCTTGAAGTCAGCCGCGTGTTGCGCAACACCTACGGCTTGCTCGCCCTTACCCTCGCATTCAGCGGCGTGATGGCTTACGTGGCCCAGCAGATGCGCGTCGGTTACCCGAATATATTTGTCGTGTTGATCGGCTTCTATGGCCTGTTCTTCCTGACCAACAAGCTGCGTGACTCGGCCTGGGGCCTGGTGTCGGCGTTTGCCTTGACCGGTTTCATGGGCTTTATCCTCGGCCCGATCCTCAACCGTTACCTGGGCATGGCCGGCGGTGCGGAAGTGGTCAGTTCGGCATTTGCCATGACGGCCCTGGTGTTTGGTGGTCTGTCGGCCTACGTGCTGATCAGCCGTAAGGACATGAGCTTCCTGGGTGGCTTCATCACCGCAGGCTTCTTCGTGTTGCTGGCGGCGGTGGTGGCCAGCATGTTCTTCCAGATCAGCGGCCTGCAACTGGCGATCAGCGCGGGTTTTGTGCTGTTTTCCTCGGTGTGCATCCTGTTCCAGACCAGCGCCATCATCCACGGCGGTGAGCGTAACTACATCATGGCGACCATCAGCCTTTATGTATCGATCTACAACCTGTTCATCAGCCTGTTGCAGATCTTCGGCATCATGAGCCGCGATGACTGATCAATCGCAGCAATAAAAATGCCCCGTATCGCGAGATACGGGGCATTTTCATTTTCAGAGCAGATAAAGCTCAGTACTGATTGGGTTCCATTTCCAGCTCGACCTTGAAGCGCTTGAAGATATCTTGCTGGATGCGTAGCGCAAGCTGGGCAATCTCTTGCCCGGTGGCGGTGCCGTAGTTGACCAGTACCAGCGCTTGCATCTTGTGCACGCCCGCATCGCCCTCCCGGAACCCCTTCCAACCGGCCTTGTCGATCAGCCAGCCGGCGGCGAGTTTCATTTGGCCGTCTGCCTGAGGGTAGGCCACCAGGTCCGGATACTGGCTTTGCAGTTCAACCGCCAGGGCCTGGGACACCAGTGGGTTCTTGAAGAAGCTGCCCGCATTGCCCAGCTCTGCCGGGTCTGGCAGTTTCTCGCGGCGAATGCTGCAGATCGCACGACTCACATCGCTTGGCGTGGCGTGGGTGATGCCCTGCGCAACCAGACGCTGTTGCACCGGGCCGTAGTCGAGTTTCAGGTGAGTGGCACGGCTGAGGGAAAAGCGTACCCGCAGGATCAGCCAACGCCCGACTTCGTGCTTGAACAGGCTGTCACGGTAGGCGAACTTGCATTCGTCGAGGCTGAAGTCCCGCAGTTCGCCCGTCTGGCGATCCAGGGCGGTGAGGCCGGCGAAGACATCCTTGATCTCTACACCATAGGCGCCGATGTTCTGCATCGGCGCGGCACCGACAGTGCCGGGGATGAGGCTGAGGTTTTCCAAGCCGCAGAAGCCGTGTTCAAGGGTCCACAGCACAAACGGATGCCAGGCTTCGCCCGCTTCGGCTTCGACCACCACGTGCGTGCCATCATCGCTCAGCACACGAATGCCTTGGGTCGCCATACGCAACACCAGCGCCGGAACGTCTTGGGTCAGCAGCAAATTGCTGCCGCCACCGATCACCAGCAACGGCACCGCATGTGCGGCGGCATAGGCGATGGCGTCGCGCACGTCAGCATCACTGTGGGCCTCGGCAAATAATTGCGCGCTCACATCAATGCCAAAGCTGTTGCATGGCTTGAGCGATACCTGCGCACGCACTTGCAAGGTCATAACCGCCCCTTCAATTCGATCACCAATAAGTCACAGGCGCGTTCGATCAGGTCAAGGACCCGTTCGAAACCTTGCTCACCTTCATAGTAAGGGTCTGGCACCTCGTCCACTTCGCCATCAAAGCGACGCAGGAACAAATCCAGCTCCGCCTTGCCCTGCCCTGGCTGCATGGCTTTGAGGTTGCGCAGGTTACTGTTGTCCATGGCCAGGATCAGGTCATAGCGGGCAAAATCAGCACGGGAAACCTGCTGGGCACGCTGGCCCGACAAGTCATAGCCGCGCGCCAGCGCCGCACGCTGGCTGCGCTGGTCCGGTGGGTTGCCGACATGCCATTCGCCGGTACCGGCAGACGCCACCTCAACCTGGCCCGCCAAGCCTGCTTCACGCAACTTATGGCGCAAGATACCTTCAGCGGTTGGCGAGCGGCAGATATTGCCCAGGCATACAAACAGAACTTCCATCAGGCGCCCAGCAGGCGACGGACGCGTTCGAGGTCTTCCTGGGTGTCGACACCGGCTGGCGGTGCTTCCAACGCATCGCCCACGTGGATACGCACGCCGTGCCAGAGGGCGCGCAGTTGTTCCAGGGACTCGGTATTCTCGAGCCAGCACGGGCCCCAACTGACGAAGTCGTGCAGGAAACCGGCGCGGTAGGCATAGATGCCGATATGGCGGCGATATGGCACGCCCTCCGGCAATACGTCGCGATTCTTGGCAAAGGCATCCCGCGCCCACGGCAAGGTGGAGCGACTGAACGTCAGTGCCAGGCCGTTGATGTCGCTGACCACTTTCACCACGTTCGGGTTGAACAGCGTCTCGATGTCTTCGATCGGTTCGGCCAGGGTCGCCATACGCGCCTCGCCATGGGCCGCGAGGTTGGCAGCGACCTGATCGATGACACCCGGCGGTATCAATGGCTCGTCACCCTGCACGTTCACTACGATCGCGTCGGGTGCCAGACCCAGCTGAGTGGCGACTTCGGCCAGGCGATCAGTGCCGGAGTTATGGTCTTCGCGGGTCAGGACCGCTTCGGCACCAAAGCGTTTGCACGCCTCGATAATACGCGGGTCATCGGTGGCCACCACCACCCGTTCGGCGCTGCTCTTGCACGCTTGCTCCCACACCAGTTGGATCATCGGCTTGGTGCCGATCATTTGCAACGGTTTGCCCGGCAGACGGGTCGAGGCATAGCGCGAGGGAATGACAACGGTAAAGGCGGTGGTCATTTATCCAGGCGCTCATCGGTGGTCAGGGTGCGGGCTTCGCTTTCGAGCATGACCGGGATGCCATCGCGGATAGGGTAAGCCAGGCCGGCACCTTTGCTGATCAGCTCGGTTTTGTCGGCGCTGAGCTTGAGCGGGCCTTTGCAGATCGGGCAAGCGAGGATATCGAGCAGTTTGGTGTCCATGAGTGTTTCCTGGAAAAAAGCGTTTTAAGGCAAAAGACGGTTGGGCAACAGACGCATCAACTGCGTGTCGAACCAGGCGACGAACGCCGGCGACGGTACCGCATCCACCGCAAGGTACCACCAGTCGGGCTGGGCAAAGGCGCGGCACTTCACCGCGTCCTTTTCGGTCATGACCAGCGGCAATGACGGGGTAAAATTCAAGACCTCGGCGCTGTAGGGCGCGTGATCGGCAAAAGCATGGGGTAACGCCTGCCAGTGTAGCGTTTCAAGGGTATTGAAGAAACGTTGCGGATTGCCTATTCCGGCCACCGCATGCACCTGCTGGCCCTGCGGAAAATAGGTGACCGGCTGGCGCTCGCCGCTGTGCAGGTTGACCAGCGCTGTGGGCTGCAGGCGGAAGGCAAAGCCATTTTCACGGTCTGTAACGGCACCGTTATAAAGCACCCCGTCCACACTCTGCAGGCGCTCCACCGGTTCGCGCAACGGCCCGGCAGGCAGGCACCGGCGGTTACCGAGGCCACGGGCGGCATCGATCAGCACCAGTTCAAGATCGCGGGCCAGGCGGTAGTGCTGCAGGCCGTCATCGGAGAGGATCAGGTCCAGGGGCTCGCAGGCCAGCAGGGCCTTTACCGCACGACTGCGATCAGGATCGATCATCAGCGGTACACCGCTGCGCTGCACGATCAGCAAGGGTTCATCACCGGCCACCTCGGCACTGTGGCCGGCCTCGACCCGCCACGGCAACTGCGGCGGCTTGGCACCGTAGCCTCGACTGACCACTCCTACGCGCAAGCCGCTGCGTCGGCAGTGCTCGATCAACCACAGGATCAAAGGCGTCTTGCCGGTGCCTCCCACTGTAATATTGCCCACCACGATCACTGGCACAGACGACTGATAAATCTCGCCCTCGCCCGCCACGAAGCGCGCACGCTTACGTTGAACCACGCAGCGATACAGCGATTCCAGCGGTCGCAGCAACATTAGTGCTGGATGACCTTCGTACCATGCCTTGAGTAAACGGTCGGAGATGGCCATCAGGGCGGGCTCGCCGCCTCGACGGTGGTCATGCGCAAATGGCTGAAACCGAGCTTGCCGGCAGCGTCCATGGCGGTGATCACGGCCTGGTGCGGGGTTTTGCCATCAGCGCTGATGGACAGCGGCAACTGGGTGTCGCCGCCAGATTCCTTCTGCAACGCCTCCATCAAGCTGGCAAGGTCGTTTTTCTCCAGCAACTGGTTATTCACCGAAAACACCCCTTCGGCGCTGATGGCGATGTCCAGTTGCTTGACTTGCTGGTCTTCGGCAGGCGAGCCACTCACCGCTTCAGGCAGGTCGACACGCAACTGGGTTTCGCGGGTGAAGGTAGTGGTCACGACAAAAAACAGCAGCAGGATGAACACCACATCGATCAACGACGCGAGGTTGATATCAACATTTTCCCGTTGCTTGCGGCGAAATTTCACGCTTTGCCCTCGACCAGGTCTACATCACGGTCGCCCTGCACCACCTCCACCAGCTTGATGGCTTCCTGCTCCATACCGACCACCAGCTCATCAATGCGACGCAGCAGGAAACGGTGGAAGAACACCGAAGGGATACCTACCATCAGGCCGGCTGCGGTGGTGATCAACGCCTTGGAGATCCCCCCGGCCAGGACCGCTGCGTTGGTGGTCATGCCCGAGCCTGTGAACGAGCTGAAGATATCGATCATGCCGAGTACTGTGCCGAGCAAACCGAGTAACGGCGCCATGGCGGCGATGGTGCCAAGGGCGTTGATGTAGCGTTCCAGTTCATGGATGACCCGGGCGGCCGCCTCTTCGATGCATTCCTTCATGATCTCGCGACCATGCTTGGAATTGGCCAGACCGGCGGCGAGGATTTCACCCAGCGGCGAATTGGCGCGCAGCTCCTTGAGTTTCTGCTTGTCGAGCTGCTTGTTCTTGATCCAGCCCCAGACCTGCCCCAGCAGATGCTCAGGGGTGACGCGACTGGCGCGCAGGGTCCACAGGCGTTCGGCAACGATGCCGAGCGCAGCGATGGAACTCAGAATGATCGGCAACATCATCCAGCCGCCGGATTTGACCAATTCCCACACAGTGAATGCCCCCTCGAAAAAGTGCGCCACTTTATCATATAGGTTCGACAGCGGGGTTCGTCGGCTACACACCCGCCTGTTGCGGCTCGGGTCTTTGGTAACACGCGATTACGGTAACGGATCGCGCCAAAAACGGCGTTGACTGCGCGCAACCATCGGTGGCAGAAACGCCCCCAGGCGCAAGCGTACGGCACCCTGCTCGGCGCTGTCGTAAACCCGGCTGCCCAGCACGTGGTAGCGCTCCAGGACCTGCGGATGGGGATGACCGAACGTATTGCTGCGCCCGCGGGAAATCAACACCGATGTGGGCGCCAACCGTTGCAGGAACGGCCAGGATGACGAACTGCGGCTGCCATGGTGCGGGGCTTGCAGCCAGTCGGTCTGAACCGCCAACGAAGAGGCCAGAAAAGCCTGTTCGGCGGCGCGATCAATGTCACCGGTGAGCAGCAGGCGCTCCCCACTGGCCTCAACCTGCAACACACAAGACCTCGGATTGCCATCAAGCCCATCAGCCCACTGCCACAATTGAAATGACACACCCTCCCATTCCCATCGTTCGCCGCTGGTACAGGGTTGGGTGGCAAGAAAGTCTGGCAAACCTTCGGTTTCACCGCCCACTACACGCTTGACGGGCACCCCCCGAGCCACCGCCGCCGCACCCCCCGCGTGATCGGCATCGGCATGGCTGAGCAGCATCATGTCCAACTGGGCTACCCCGAGTTTTTTCAACGACGGCAACACGACGCGCGCGCCCAGGTCGACAGGCCCCGAGCGCGGCCCGGCATCGTAGAGCAACGTATGATGACGGGTGCGCAGGATCAGTGCCTGCCCCTGGCCGACGTCCAGTTGCACCACATCTACCTGCCCGTGGGGCACCCACTCCCTGGGCGCAAATACAGCCATCAACAGCATGGGCCAGCCCAGCACCCGGAACGGCAACCCCTTGGGCAGCAACAAAATCACCGCGCCAGCCAGGCTAACCAACCAATACCCCAAGGGTACCTCGGCGGGTACCCAGGCCGGTAATTGCGCAGCCAGCAGCCCCAGGCTTTTAAACAATCCGTCCAGCGCACCACCGGCCAGCCACAGCAACCCCTCCCCAGCCAGCGGCACCCACAGCAACGCCGTGCCCAGCAGCGCCAAAGGCAGCACTACCAGGCTGATCCAAGGCACGGCAAGGAGATTGGCCACAGGTGCGCTGAGGCTGATGGGCAAACCCAGCACCAACAACACTGGAAACAAACCAATGGCAATCAGCCACTGGGGTCGGGTCCACACCTGCCAGGCGCTCCAGGGCCCCAGGCGCCCGCCGAACGCCAACAGCAACACCGCGACCGCCGCAAACGACAACCAGAACCCTACCTGCAGGCTGGCCAAGGGCTCCAGTACCAGCACGCCGTTCAGTGCCAGCAGCAACGGCCACCATACTCCCAAATGGCGGAAACGCAGACGCCACAGCAGCACCAGGCCAACCATCATGCAGGCCCGTTGCACCGGCACGCCGAACCCGGCCAGCAGCCCATAACCCAACGCCGCGCCAAATGCCAGACCGCACGCCCACGGCAGCCACGGCCAGGTTCGGGGCCAGCAACCATAACGCGCCAGCATCGCGACCAAGCCGTAGATCAACCCCGCCAGCAAGCCGATGTGCTGCCCGGAAATCACCAGCAGATGCACCGTGCCCGTGTCCTGCAACACCTGCCAATCCTCAGGCGCCAGGCCGGAACCGTCGCCCAATACCAGCGCCGCCAAGCCCGCCTCGCGGCCTTGGGCATCCACCGCCATCAGGCGCTGGCGCACAGCATCGCGCCAGGCATTGCGGGCCGGTGCGAGACGCTCACCGTCTTTTACCGTTGCAGTAGCACCGATACGCTGGGCCAGCAGCCAGGCTTCATGGTCGACCCCATGGAAATTGAGCAGGCCCGCAGGCCGCTTGAGTGTCAACGCCAGACGCCAGCGTTCACCGCTGTTCACCACTGGCCCGCCGTGCCAGGACACGCGGATACGTTTGGGCAGCCGAACCTTGCGCGACCGGCCGTCGGCCATTTCAAAGCGCACGCCCGTACCCGTCTGCTGAGGCAAGCCCACCACACGCCCCTCCACCCAGCGAGTCTGCCCGTCCAGGGCCGGCTGCAGCCGATCATCCAGCGCCCGCTGCGCGCTGAGACAGGCCCAACTCAAGCCCACCAGAAAGAACGCCACGGGATAGGACCGAAAAGGCAACAGCATCAAGGCCAGCACGAGCATTGCCAACAACCCGGCGCCAGGCGGCAACACCGGTAACCACCGCAACGCCAGCAACCCCAGCGCCAACGCCAACATCCCTGTCTTCATGGATCATCCTTTTCCAGTGATCCACTCAGTCTTAGCCGGCTGAACGACAGCGCCTATGATGTTTTGTCACAAAGTCTGAATTTTCTGTTTATAGAATCCGGGCATACTTGCCCCTCGAATTGACCTGGACCCCTTATGCCCCGGCGCTTATTCAAACGGTACATGCCCGATCCCAGCAGTATCAGGGAACACAAGTCATTACAGTTTCTTGGCACGCTGCTGCATGACCCCAACCTCTGGCACCTGAACCGGCACTCAGTGGCTCGCGCCATGGCGGTGGGTTTATTTGCGGCGTTTATCCCGATTCCATTGCAGATGTTGCTTGCCGCGGTCCTGGCGATTTCGGTGCGCGGCAATATGCCTATCGCCATCAGCCTGGTGTGGTTGACCAACCCCATCACCATGCCGGTGGTGTTCATCTGTACCTATATGACCGGCGCCTGGCTGATGAATGTGCCGCCACGCAGCTTGCCCGATAACCTTACGTGGGAATGGATCAGCGGCCAGTTGAGCACTCTTTGGCAGCCATTCCTGCTGGGTTCGGTGGTATTGGGGGTGGTATTGGGCGCCTTGGCTTATTGCCTTACCATGGCGTACTGGCGCTGGTGGGTGGCGCACCAGTGGAAAAAACGCAAACTGCGCCGGCGCTGAGCGCTAACGGGCCAGCAAACGCAAATGCACCCGCAGACCCCGCCCGGTATTTTCCGCCCATAAGCGGCCGCCCTGGCGCTGCACGGCGTTGCGGGCAATGCTCAGGCCCAAGCCGAAACCGCCATCGCCGGGCCGCGAGCCGTCCAGGCGGGTAAAGGGCGCGAAGATGCGCTCCAGATCATCCTCAGCAATCCCGGCCCCCTGATCCTGCAGCCAGATATGCCAATAGCCCCCCTCCCGACATCCGTCGAGTTGCACGCAGCCGTCGTGGGGCGAGTGGCGTATGGCGTTGCGCAGGATATTTTCCAAGGCCTGGGCCAGTGCATTGAGGTTGCCACGCACCCAACTGTCCGCGGGTAACAGGCACGGCAAGCGCGATGCGGACCAACCGCTTTCAAAACAAGCATTCTCGCGCAATATGTCCCACAAGGCCTGGAGCTGAATATCTTCCTGGGGCAACGGTGTAGTTTCGCTGTCGAGCCAGGCCAGTTGCAGGCTGTCTTCCACCAGGCGCTGCATGGCGTCGATTTCCCGACCCAGGCGCTTGCGCAGCTTGGCCAGGTCTTGCTCGCTGTCGCAGGCTACCCGCAGGCGGCTCAAGGGTGTGCGCAGTTCATGGGACATATCGCGCAGCAACTGCTGCTGCAAACGCACCGTGCCCTGCAAGCGTTCGGACATATGGTCAAAGGCGCGGCCCAGCTCGCCCAGTTCGTCCTGGCGGCTGGTGGCATCCAGGGACATCCGCGTATTGAGTTGGTCCGCACGCCAGGCATTGGCCTGCTCGCGCAATTGATTGAGGGGCATGATCAACAGCCGGTAAAGGCCGATGCATAGCAAGAGGGTAAACAGACCTGGGATCACACCATTGGTGACCACCCGCCAGAACAGTTGATAGCGCCCAGGCATAAAGCGCTGCGGCAGCTCGATCACCAGCGACCCCGCGCCAGGGTCGACCGGAAACGGTACTTTCATCCAGGGCAAACCAATGACATGCCGGCTGACCGGCCAATCCAATCCACGCAAAAACGTCAGGCGCTGGCTTTCCTTGTCACTCAAGGGCGTGCTGCCCAGGGACTGCAGGTCGTTACCGATCACCCCTACCCAAGTGCTTTCGCGCTCGGCCATCCGCTGCAGCCAGGCATCTACGCCCGCGCTGCCTTGCGTGCTCCACGCCAGTTCGGCACCCGCGGCATAGCCATTGAGAATCTCCCGCGACTTGTCGGACAGGTAAGCGCTCTGCTGTTCCATGTAACGGCCCCACGACCAACTGAGCCAAATCATCAGCAAACAGAAGGCGATCAACAGGCAGGCCAGCTTCCAGAACAACGAGTGCTTGCCGGGCAGTCGCTCAAAGCCCTTCATCGTGACCGCTCAGCACGTAGCCCTTGCCCCATACGGTGCGTACTTCACGCTCGATGTAACCGATGGCCTTGAGCTTGCGGCGGATCTGGCTGACATGCATGTCGAGGCTGCGGTCATGGGGCGCATAACCGCGCTGCAACACCTGCTGATACAGGAAGGCTTTGCTGAGGACTTCTTCGGCGTTGCGGTGCAGGGTTTCCAGCAGGCGGTATTCGCTGCGCGTGAGCGCGGCCCACTGGTCCTGGCAGGACACATCGCAGCGTTCATCATCAAAGTGCAGCACCCGGGCATCTTCAAGTGCCGGGGCGCGCGTCGGCTCGGGCCGGCGATCCAGGGCAACGCGGCGCAGGATCGCTTCAATACGCACGCACAGTTCAACCATGCTGAACGGCTTGGGTAAATAGTCGTCCGCGCCCAGGCGAAAACCGCTGATACGGTCGGCTTCAGCGCCCAGGGCTGACATCAGGATCACGGGCATGGCGTGGCTCTGGCGCAAATGAGTGAGGATCGACAAACCGTCCAGCCCCGGCAGCAGAATATCCATCAGCACCAGGTCGAAGGCCTGGGCGCGGGCCAGTTGCAGGCCCTGCTGGCCGTTCTGGCACCAGGTCACCTGGAAACCACTGCGGCCCAGTTGCTCGTGCACGTAGGCGCCCAACACAGGGTCATCTTCGATGGTCAGGATACTGGGTAGGCCAACTGCTGCGGGAGTCATTAGCGTCTGCAAGTCATTCTCAATCACTGATTATTCAAGATTAAACGTTCACAGGCAATCGCCACCCGGCGCCGAATGGCCCGAAGATTGCCGCATGTCATTAATTTGCAAGATTCCAGGCCGCGCAAATGGCTACACTGCGCAGGTGGCGCTGGCCGGATGCCGGCGTGGATGATTGATAACAACGTGGTAGCAGGAGAGTGGCGTGCTTAGAAGAATGGGGATAAAAGGCCGCGTACTGTTGCTGACCTTATTACCGACCAGCCTGATGGCGCTGTTGTTGGGCGGCTATTTCACCTGGATGCAGCTGTCGGAGTTGCAGACCCAGCTACTGCAACGCGGCGAAATGATCGCCGAGCAATTGGCACCGCTGGTGGCCCCAGCCATGGGCCACAAGGACACCGACCTGCTGGAGCGTATCGCCACCCAGTCCCTGGAACAGCCGGATGTGCGCGCCGTGTCGTTCCTGGCGCCAGACCGCGCGTCCCTGGCCCACGCCGGCCCGACCATGCTCAACCAGCCACCCACCGGCAACAGCTCGCAACTGTTACAGCGTTCCGGCAACGACGCCACCCGCTATCTACTGCCGGTGTTTGGCCGCCATCGCAACCTGGCGGGCGAGTTGATTCCCGATGAGGCCGACCGCCTGCTGGGTTGGGTGGAAGTCGAGCTGTCCCACAATGGCATGCTGTTGCGCGGCTATCGCAGCCTGTTCGCCAGCCTTCTGCTGATCGCCATCGGCCTGATGTGCACCGCCGCCCTCGCCCTGCGTATCAGCCGTACCATCAATTCGCCGATTGGCCAGATCAAGCAAGCGGTGGCGCAGCTCAAGGACGGCAACTTGGAAACACGCTTGCCACCCCTGGGCAGCCAGGAATTGGACCAGCTCGCGTCTGGCATCAACCGCATGGCCGAAACCCTGCAAAATGCCCAGGAAGAGCTGCAACACAGCATCGACCAGGCCACCGAAGACGTGCGCCAGAACCTGGAAACCATCGAGATCCAGAACATCGAGCTGGACCTGGCACGCAAGGAAGCCCTGGAAGCCAGCCGTATCAAGTCGGAGTTCCTGGCCAACATGAGCCATGAGATCCGCACACCGCTCAACGGCATCCTCGGTTTTACTCACTTGCTGCAAAAAAGCGAATTGTCGCCGCGCCAGCTCGATTACCTGGGCACTATCGAAAAATCTGCGGATAACCTGCTGGGCATCATCAACGAAATCCTCGATTTCTCGAAGATTGAAGCCGGCAAACTGGTGCTCGACAGCGTGCCTTTCAACCTGCGCGACTTGCTGCAAGACACCTTGACCATCCTCGCCCCCGCCGCGCATGCCAAGCAGCTCGAACTGGTAAGCCTGGTGTACCGCGACACGCCCCTGGCGTTGGTGGGCGACCCGCTGCGGCTCAAGCAGATCCTGACCAACCTGATCAGCAATGCGATCAAGTTCACCCGCGAAGGCACCATTGTGGCCCGGGCAATGATCGAGGACGAGCAGGAAGACAGCGTGCAATTGCGCATCAGCGTGCAAGACACCGGCATTGGCCTGTCCAACCAGGATGTGCGCGCCCTGTTCCAGGCATTCAGCCAGGCCGACAACTCGCTGTCGCGCCAGCCCGGCGGTACCGGTTTGGGCCTGGTGATTTCCAAGCGGTTGATCGAGCAGATGGGCGGCGAAATCGGCGTCGACAGCACGCCGGGTGAAGGTTCGGAATTCTGGATCAGCCTGAACCTGCCCAAAACCCGTGACGACGTCGAAGACCTGCCCGCCGCGCCGCTATTGGGACGTCGTGTGGCCGTGCTGGAAAACCACGAACTGGCGCGCCAGGCCCTGCAACATCAATTGGAAGACTGCGGCCTGGAAGTCACGCCGTTCAATACCCTGGAAAGCCTGACCAACGGCATCACCAGTGCCCACCAGACCGAACAGGCCATCAGCCTGGCGGTGCTCGGCGTCACCGCCAACGACATTCCGCCCGAACGCCTCAATCAACACCTGTGGGACCTGGAACACCTGGGCTGCAAGGTGCTGGTGCTGTGCCCGACCACCGAACAGATGCTGTTCAACCAATCGGTGCCCAACCCCAACAGCCAATTGCAGGCCAAGCCTGCCTGTACCCGCAAGCTGCGCCGCTCCCTGGCCGACCTGATCAGCCCGCGCCCTTCACGCAGCGAACCCGGTGAGCCGTTGTCCAGCCGTGCGCCTCGAGTACTGTGCGTGGACGACAACCCGGCCAACCTGTTGCTGGTGCAAACCCTGTTGGAAGACATGGGCGCCAAGGTGCAGGCGGTGGAGAGCGGTTACGCGGCCGTCGACGCCGTGAAGCAGGAAACTTTCGATTTGGTGTTGATGGACGTGCAAATGCCCGGCATGGATGGCCGCCAGAGCACCGAGGCGATCCGCCAGTGGGAAAGCGAACGCCACGGCACACCGCTGCCGGTGGTAGCCCTCACGGCTCACGCCATGGCCAACGAAAAACGCGCCCTGCTGCAAAGCGGTATGGACGACTACCTGACCAAACCCATCAGCGAGCGGCAATTGGCCCAGGTGGTATTGAAATGGACCGGCCTGGCGCTGCGTAACCAAGGCCCGGAGCGTACCCACGAAGGCGCGGCCCAAGGCTTGCAACTCTTGGTACTCGATCACGAAGAAGGCCTGCGCCTGGCCGCCAACAAGGCCGACCTGGCCGCTGATATGCTCGCCATGCTACTGGCCTCCCTGGAGGCTGATCGCCTGGCAATTACCCACGCCCGCGAAGCCAATGACAACCACGCCTTGATCGAGCGTGTGCACCGTTTGCACGGCGCCACCCGCTACTGTGGTGTTCCGCAATTACGAGCAGCCTGCCAACGCGCCGAAACCCTGCTCAAGCAGGATGACGCCAAGGCCACGGCCGCGCTGGACGAACTGGACATGGCGATTGCACGGCTGGCCAGTGAAGCCAGAGTGAGTGCCTGACCGTCCGACTGTAGGAGCGAGCTTGCTCGCGAAAAACCAGAGACACCGCGTTAAACCAGAATGAACGCGTTATCGTTGACGTTTTTCGCGAGCAAGCTCGCTCCTACAGGTACGCATCTATTCTGTCATTGCAGGGAGCCTTCTTAATGCGCGTCATTCTCTTCAGCAGCCAAACCTACGACCGCGAGAGTTTCCTCGGCGAACCGCTGCCGGCTGGCCTGGAACTGCAATTCCAACCCGCCCGCCTCAACCTCGAGACCGTGGCCCTGGCCGAACACCACGAGGTGGTCTGCGCCTTTATCAACGACGACCTCAGCGCCCCCGTGCTGGAGCAACTGGCCAAGGGCGGCACACGCCTGATTGCCCTGCGTTCGGCGGGCTACAACCATGTCGACTTACCCGCCGCCCAGCGCCTGGGCCTGACTATCGTGCGCGTGCCCGCCTATTCGCCCCACGCGGTGGCCGAGCACGCCGTCGCCCTGATCCTGGCCCTCAACCGTCGCCTGCACCGTGCCTACAACCGTACCCGCGACGGTGATTTCAGCCTGCACGGGCTGACCGGCTTTGATCTGGTCGGCAAAACGGTCGGCGTGGTCGGCACCGGTCAGATCGGCGCGACCTTCGCCAAGATCATGGCCGGCTTCGGCTGCCAGTTGCTGGCCTACGATCCCTTCCCCAACCCACAGGTGCAGGACCTCGGGGCCCGCTACGTGAGCCTGCCTGAACTGTTGGCCGAGGCACAAATCATCAGCCTGCACTGCCCGCTGACCGCCGACAGCAAACACCTGATCAATGCCCGCTCGCTCGCGCAGATGCAAACCGGTGCGATGCTGATCAACACCGGGCGTGGTGGCCTGGTCGATACGCCGGCACTGATCGAAGCGCTCAAGCTGGGACAGTTGGGCTATCTGGGGTTGGACGTCTACGAAGAAGAAGCCCAATTGTTTTTCGAGGACCGCTCGGACCTGCCCCTGCAGGATGACGTGCTCGCCCGCCTGCTGACCTTCCCCAACGTGATCATCACCGCGCACCAGGCCTTCCTCACCAGTGAGGCCCTGGCGGCGATTGCCGGCACCACGCTGGCCAACATTGCCGCGTGGGCCGATGGCCGCGCCCAGAACCAGGTCGAGGGATGATCAGCGGTCACATACCAGGCTCATGATAGGCCGGCACCCGTGATAGGATGCCGCGCCTATTTGGAGGATCCATGGCCGAACACGATTTCCGCTTCAGCTTGCTGAGCCCGCAACACACCCTGATCGAATGCCGTGCCCTGGTGCCGGGCCGTTACCAGGTCACCGGCAACGGTGGTTCGATCAAACATGGCGACGTCCTGATCGTCAGCCTGCGCGGCAGTAAAACCCTGTCGATGCGACTCACCGTCGAAGGTGACGCACGCTACTCCATCCGCCCGGCGGGCCAGTGGGTCGCCATGGCCCAAGGGCCGAAGTTCGGCGAACTCGAGATCCACACCTGGAAGGTCAATTGCGACAGCTGCGACGCCGTGCTGGAGTTTGAATTCGCGGTAGAAACCAAGCTGACCAAGGCACCGCTGCAACCGGCCGCCAACGCGCGTATCAAAGAACTGGGCTGGGCCAGCGAAGGCGACAAGCACCGTTGCCCGAAATGCCAGCAGGCCGCGCAATGAAAGGTCGGCTGCTGCTCGCCGCCATCGGCATGGGCCTGGCAGGCTGCGCTGCCGATGGCGCCAAGCTCGAGCGCGACCACAGCTACGTCGTGGAATGGATCGGTGAGCGGCCGCTGATGGACTATGCGCACCTTACCGTCACCCTGGGCGCCGATGGCCGCGCCTATGGCAATGGCGGCTGTAACCACTGGTTTGCGCCGTACACGGTCGAAGGCGACAAGCTCAGCTTCGGCCCGGTCGGCAGCACCCGAAAAATGTGCGCCGAGGCCCTGATGGAGCAAGAGCATCGCTTCTTCCAGGCCCTGCAAGGCGTGCAGCGCTGGGACATCTCGCCGCTCGAGCAGACGCGGTTCTGGCCGGCCGAAGGCAAGCCGATCCGTTTGTGGCTCGAAGAAGGCTGACCTAGGCGCACTCTCCTGTACTAACGCGGTGTCCTCTGGCTCTGTGGGAGTTGGATTGCCTGCGATGCGGACGACGCGGTGTATCAGGTACACCGCAGCGATGCCATCGCAGGCAAGCCAGCTCCCATAGTTCTAGCCTTTCAGGGCCTTGAGCTTGGCCAACACCCCTTCCGCTGTCTGCTCACCCATCAACTGCTCACGCACCTTGCCCTTGTCGTCGATGATGTAGGTCACCGGCAAGGCCTCGCTGCGCGGAATCTCGAAGATCCCGTCCGGGTTCTGGGCCAGTACCGTGAACTTGATCCCCAGCTTGTCGCTGGCGGCCTTCAGTTCCTCACCCTGCACATTGTCGAAGTTGACGCCGAACACCCCGACATTCTGGCCTTTCAACTGTTCTGCCAGGGCATTGAGCTCGGGGATTTCCGTGCGGCACGGGCCACACCATTCGGCCCAGTAGTTGACCACCAGCCACTGTTTGTCCAGGCGTTCGGCCGCCACTTTCTGGCCGTATTGGTCAACGCCGTAATCGTTACCGCAGCCGCTGAGCAGCAGGGTTGTGATGATCGCCAATGCACCGATCAGTCGCCTTGTCATGGGGTATTCCTTCGCAAAAATGAACGTTGGCTGCGGCCTATCGCCTCTTACGGTTTAAGGACAGGCGCCAGCGCAGGTAGAATACCCGCCACCTTACGCAAGATGCGACCCGCACATGACCGATCTGACGCTTTATCACAACCCGCGCTGCTCGAAATCCCGCGGTGCGCTGGAACTGCTGGAAGCCCGCGGCCTCACCCCGACCGTCGTGCGCTACCTGGAAACCCCGCTGGATGCCGCGCAAATCGAGGCCCTGCTGAAAAAACTGGGGATCAGCGCACGCCAACTGCTGCGCACCGGCGAAGACGAATACAAAACCCTGAACCTGGCCGACGCCAGCCTCAGCGACACCCAACTGATCGCCGCCATCGCAGCCCATCCCAAGCTGATGGAACGCCCGATCCTGGAAACCGCCGACAAAGCCATCATTGGCCGCCCGCCCGAGAACGTGCTGGAGATCCTGCCGTGACTACGCCCTATGTGCTGGTGTTGTATTACAGCCGCAACGGCTCGGTGAGCGAGATGGCCCGACAGATTGCCCGCGGTATCGAGCAAGGCGGCATGGAAGCGCGGTTGCGCACCGTGCCAGCGATTTCCACCGACTGCGAAGCGGTGGCGCCGAGCATTCCCGACGAAGGCGCGCTGTATGCCAGCCTGGACGACCTGAAGCACTGCTCGGGCCTGGCCCTGGGCAGCCCGACCCGGTTCGGCAACATGGCCGCGCCGCTCAAGTACTTCCTCGATGGCACCAGCAACCTGTGGCTCACCGGCGCTCTGGTCGGCAAGCCAGCCGGCGTGTTCACCTCCACCGCCAGCCTGCATGGCGGCCAGGAAACCACGCTGATGTCGATGCTGCTGCCGCTGCTGCACCACGGCATGCTGATCACCGGCCTGCCCTACAGCGAGCAGGCGCTGCTCGACACCCAGGGCGGCGGCACGCCGTATGGCGCCAGCCACCATTCCGGGCCAGACGGCAAGCGTATGCTCGATCAACATGAAATCACCTTGTGCCGGGCCTTGGGCCTGCGCCTGGCCAAGACCGCCACGCTGTTGGAGAACGGCCGTGGCCAGGAAGCCTAAGGTCCTGCCGCCACGGGAGTGGCTGGAGCCACGGGTCAAGGTGGCACGCGCGCTGAGCCTGCTGGCGTTCTTGGGCCTGGTGGGCTTGTTGTGCGTGTACTACCTGTTGGTCGCCGACCTGCATGGGGCGCGCCCGTGGGTCATCCTGCTGATCGAGCTGGTGCCGCTGCTGATACTTGCGCCAGGCATGCTGATGGGCAGCGCACGCGGACATTCGTGGATGTGCTTTGTGGTGAACCTGTATTTCATCAAGGGCGCACTGGCGGCGTATGACCCGAACCGCCAGTGGTTTGGTGTTCTGGAAATGCTCGCGAGCCTGGCGGTGTTTTGCACGGCGTTGCTGTATGTGCGTTGGCGGCATCAATTGAACCGGCGACTGGCCGATTGACTGATCGTTCCCACGCTCCGCGTGGGAATGCTGCCCAGGACGCTCTGCGTCCCGGGCCTAGTGCAAGGGTGACGCGGAGCGTCACAGGATGCATTCCCACGCGGAGCGTGGGAACGATCAGTATCAATGGTTGACGGTATAGGCCAACATCATCGACAGCTGACACATCGGCCGCCCACTCTCGGCATGCCACTGGTTGAAGGCACCCTGTACTGTCGCCAAATCGCGCAGGCTGGTCGGCGCCTTGTCGACGATCTTCTGCGCATTCAACGCTGCCACCACGTCATCGCTCGGTACAAAGGTGTCCTTGCCGACCATGCGCAGGAAGCGAGGCGCCGACAGGCCGCCCAACTGGTGGCCGTGCTTGCTCAGGTACTTCCAGAGCCCGACGATATCGGTCACCGGCCAATCAGCGATAAACGCGCCGAAGCTGCCTTTCTCCTGCTCGATATCCAGGATCATCTGCGCGTTGCGCGGCACACTCTTGAGCTTGCCCAGGTGGCGGATGATGCGGGTGTCCTGCATCAGCCGTTCCAGGTGTTCGGCACCCATCAGCACGACTTTTTCCGGGTCGAAGCCAAAGAACACCTGCTCGAACGCCGGCCATTTGGCATCGACCACGCTGTGCTTCAAACCGGCGCGGAACACTCGCAGCGCCAAGGTCGACAGGTAACGGTCATCCGTTATCTTGCGCAATTGCGCCGGGGTCTTGGGCACCGGCAGATGGGCTTCCAGCTTGGCCGCCGAACCGAAGCGGTTCAGACAATATTCGTGCAGCCACTTGTAATCGCGCATGCCCTCTCCTGTCAGTCGAATTGAAAACGGCGCCCGCAAGCGCCGTGTACTAGAGCCTCGGGAAGACTCAGAGGTTCACTACATTGACGAAACGCGATGCGGCGGTCTCATCGATTTTCAAGCTGGTGAAGTCGAACAGGTTGCGGTCGGCCAATTGCGACGGGATCACGTTTTGCAGGCTGCGGAAGATACTTTCGGTACGCCCAGGGGTCTTGCGCTCCCAGTCCACCAGCATCTCCTTGACCACCTGGCGCTGCAGGTTTTCCTGGGAGCCGCACAGGTTGCACGGGATGATCGGGAATTGCTTGAAATCGGAGTAGGCCTGGATGTCCTTCTCGTTGCAATACGCCAGCGGGCGGATCACTACGTTGCGTCCGTCGTCGGCGCGCAGCTTGGGCGGCATGGCCTTGAGCGAGCCGTTGAAGAACATATTGAGGAAGAAGGTTTCGACGATGTCATCGCGGTGATGACCCAGGGCCATCTTGGTCGCGCCGATCTCATCGGCAAAGGTATAGAGCGTGCCACGGCGCAGGCGCGAGCACAGCGAGCAGGTGGTCTTGCCTTCCGGGATCAATTCCTTGACCACCGAGTAGGTGTCTTTCTCGACGATGTGATACTCGACGCCCAGTTCTTTCAGATAGGCCGGCAGCACATGCTCAGGGAAACCGGGTTGCTTCTGGTCCATGTTGACCGCCACGATCTCGAACTTGATTGGCGCGACCTTTTGCAGGTGCAGCAACACGTCGAGCATGGTGTAGCTGTCTTTGCCGCCGGAGAGGCAGACCATGACCTTGTCGCCATCCTCGATCATGTTGAAATCGGCGACCGCTTCACCGGCCAGGCGACGCAGGCGTTTTTGCAGTTTGTTCTGGTTGACTGTAAGAGTGCCCATGGCGCTTGGATCCGCAAAGGTGTGTGACGAAAAGCGCAGCATTTTACCGGTAAGACTGGCGCAGATCCAATGTGGAAGCTGGCTTGCCTGCGATAGCGGTGTGCCAGTCAACATCTCTGTTCCTGACAGGCCGCCATCGCAGGCAAGCCAGCTCCCACACTGGATCCCATGAACTCAGACAGACCACACCGCGATTAGCCCCCCTGTTTACAGCGCAATTTGCTCTAAAGGCCCTACGGTTATTCCGGTCATCCCTTTCTATACTGCGACTTGAGGTCGCACATCTATCCAGACCTTTCAGGCCATTTGGCCCGTGGGCGCTCCGATGGGGGGCGATGGTAATAACGACAGGAGTGACTGGCATGATCCATCACGTCGTGGGGCTGTTTACCCATCCCGACCAGGAATGGCGGGAAATCCGTGGCGATAAAGAAGAAAGCATCAGCCACATGTACCTCACTCATACCCTGATTCTCGCGGCGATCCCCGCCATTTCCGCCTTTATTGGCACCACTCAAGTCGGCTGGGTCATCGGCAACCGTGCCCCGGTGATGCTGACCCAGGAAAGCGCGCTGTGGATGACCCTTATGTCCTACG
The DNA here is from genome assembly GCF_012985385.1 of Pseudomonas sp. WS 5503. NCBI lineage: Bacteria > Pseudomonadati > Pseudomonadota > Gammaproteobacteria > Pseudomonadales > Pseudomonadaceae > Pseudomonas > Pseudomonas sp. WS 5503. The sequence goes on along the minus strand of NZ_JAAQWI010000007.1, from coordinate 337,174 downwards.
CGGCCATGCTGTGCGGCGTGGCGGTGATGGGCGCGTTCATTCACTGGATGGCCCGCACCTACGACGCCAGCCCAAGCATGGCCCGCTGCGTGGCATTTGCCACTTACACCGCCACACCCTTGTTTATCGGCGGGCTGGCGGCGCTCTACCCGCATATGTGGTTGGGCATGGTCGTGGGCACGGCGGCGATCTGCTACACGGTGTATCTGCTGTATGTGGGGCTGCCGACCTTCATGAGTATCGACCCGGATGAAGGCTTCCTGTTTTCCAGCTCGGTATTGGCCGTCGGCCTGGTGGTGCTGGTAGCGATCATGGCCTTTACCGTGATCGTCTGGGGCCTGGGCGTCGGGCCGATCTACACCAGTTGAACGAAAAACCCCGCAGGCAAGGCCACCGCAAGGTGGCTTTGTGCGTTATGCATGACCATTCGGCGCCTGACAGATTCGGAAACACCCAGCTTTGCGGCATACTGGGCGTCTCTGGAGATATGTACAGCATGCCCGAGCAACTCAATACCCGCGTCGAAGATTGTTTCCTGCAAGCCGAATCCTTTTTCAAACGAAGCTTCAAACGCCCCCAGGTCAGCCTCAAGCTGCGGGGCCAGAAAGCCGGTGTCGCGCATTTGCACGAGAACCTGCTGCGCTTCAACCCTCAGTTGTACCGTGAAAACAGCCAACACTTTCTCAAGCAGACCGTGGCCCACGAAGTGGCACACCTGATTGCCCACCAATTGTTTGGCGAGCGTATCCAGCCCCATGGCGAGGAATGGCAGTTGATCATGCGCGGGGTTTACGAGCTGCCGCCCGACCGTTGCCATACCTACGAGGTCAAGCGCCGGCAAGTGACTCGCTATATTTACCGCTGCCCGTGTGCGGACAGCGATTTTCCGTTTTCACCGCAGCGCCATGGGCTGGTGAACCAGGGGCGGCGGTATTTGTGTCGGCGGTGTCGGCAGACGCTGGTGTTCACCGGGGAAACTCGGGTGGAATGAGGGCCTCTTCGCAGGCAAGCCAGCTCCCACATCTGGATCTGTGAACACAATCCAAAATGTGGGAGCTGGCTTGCCTGCGAAAGCGTCGGCTCAGTCAACCTACAACCTTGGCCTGCCGCAATCGCTCTATCCGCTCAATACCGAACCCCAACTCCGCCAGCACCTCATCACTGTGCGCCCCCACCGCCACTCCAATATGCCTGGGCGCCGGCAACCCCTCTGAGAACTTCAGCGGGCAGGCCAATTGCGCTTGTGTCGAGCCATCACCCCGGGGCACCTGGCTGACCAGCTCCCGCGCCTTCAACTGTGGATGCTCCACCGCTTCGCTCAAACTCAACACCGGCTCAACACAGGCATCCGCCCCGGCAAACAACTCACACAACTGGTCAAAACTGCGCTTCTCGAACTCCACCTGCAACGCCTGTTTGAGCACGGCCTGGCGTTCGGGCGTCACACTGTGTGCCGCCAGTTCCGGGCGCCCCAAGGCCGCGCACAGCTGCTGCATAAACCCCGGCTCCAGACTGCCCACCGACATCCAGCGCCCATCGCGCGTGCGGTAATAGTCATAGAAACTCCCGCCATTGAGCACATGGTTCTCCCACCCAGGCTCGACCCCGCAAGCCAGGTAACCGGCACCGGCCATGGCGTTCAGGCTGAACGAGCAGTCGGTCATGCTCACATCCAGGTATTGGCCCACCCCACTCTGCTGCCTGGCAATCACTGCCGCCAGCAAGCCCACCACGGCATGCAGTGAACCGCCCGCCACATCCGCCAGCTGTACGCCCAGGGGCAACGGGCCGGTGTCCTGGCGCCCGGTATGGCTGGCGACGCCGGCCAACGCCAGGTAGTTGATATCGTGCCCGGCGCGGTCCTTATAGGGGCCGGTCTGGCCGTAGCCGGTGATCGACACATAGATCAGCCGCGGGTTGATCGCCTTCAGCGCCTCATAGCCCAGGCCCAGGCGCGCCATGACACCGGGGCGGAACTGCTCGAGCAGGATGTCATGGCCCTTGATCAACTCACGCACAATCTCCAGCGCCTCGGCCTGCTTGAGGTCCAGGGCCAGGCTGCGCTTGTTGCGGTTGAGGTAGGCGTGGCTGGCCGAGGTGCCACGATCATGGGGCGGCAACACACGCAACAGGTCCATCCGCGTGGGCGATTCGATACGCAGCACCTCGGCGCCCATGTCCGCCAGCATCAGGGAGGCAAACGGGCCGGGCAGCAAGGTGGAAAAATCCAACACTTTAAGGGACGCCAAGGGACCTGACATGGGGACTCCAGTTGGGTTGCGAATACCCACAGACTAGGCAGCCTGGCGCCTGCCGGCAATCGTCAGAACGATCAACCACAGTGACCGTTTTGATCACGGCGGGCTTTTTCGCGGCGGCGGCTTTATCATTGGCCGACGTTTGTTGGCAGAGTCTTCCATGAAGTTCGCGATTGCACTGTATAGCGCCGCCCACGCGCCCTCCTCGCGCCGCGCCCTGTTGTTCGCACAGGCGGCGCTGGCTGGCGGGCATGAGATCGTGCGGCTGTTTTTCTACCAGGACGGCGTGTACAGCGCGTCCAATAACATCGTCGCCCCCCAGGATGAGCAAGACCTTGCGCGTCAATGGCGCGAGTTTGTCAGCCAGCACCGGCTCGACGGCGTGGTGTGCATCGCCGCCGCGCTGCGCCGCGGGGTGCTTAATGCCGAAGAAGCTGCGCGTTACCAACGCAGCGCGATCAACCTGGAAGCACCCTGGGCGTTGTCGGGCCTGGGGCAATTGCATGACGCGATCCAGGACGCCGACCGCCTGATCTGTTTTGGAGGGCCGTGACATGTCCAGATCCTTGTTGGTGATCAGCCGCCAGGCCCCGTGGTCCGGGCCGAGTGCGCGGGAAGCACTGGATATCGTGCTGGCCGGTGGCGCGTTCGATCTGCCCATTGGCCTGTTGTTCCTGGATGACGGTGTGTTCCAACTGGCGCCGAACCAAGCGGCCAAGGCCGTGCAACAGAAAGACCTGAGTGCCAACCTGCAGGCCCTGGGCCTGTTCGGCATTGATGACGTGTTCGCGTGCAGCCATAGTCTTTCCGCACGCGGGTTGCCGCCACCCGCCAACGCACAGGTGCTCGACAGCCAAGCCATTTCCCAACTGATTGACCGTTACGACCAGGTGATTACCCTCTGATGTCGACTCTACATGTGGTGTCTCATTCCCCGTTTACCGACAGCCGCCTCGATAGCTGCCTGCGCATCTGTGGCGCCGAGGACGCAATCCTGCTGTGCGGCGACGGAGCCTACGGCCTGGACACGCCCGCCCTGCAAACCAAAGGCGTAAAGGTGTTTGTGCTGGCCGAAGACATGCAGGCGCGCAACCTGCCGCTGCCCGACTGGGCTGACAGCGTCGATTACCCAGGCTTCGTGCAACTGTCGATCGACTACGACAAGGTCAACACCTGGCTATGAACACCTTGACCGTCGGCGCACACACCCTGGAACTGGATAAGGACGGCTATCTCGTCGACCTCAACGACTGGTCCGATGAAGTGGCGAATGCCCTGGCCGCTGCCGAAGCCTTGGAGCTGACCCCGGCACACTGGGAAATCCTCACCCTGCTGCGCCAGTTCTACACCGAGTTCCAGCTGTCCCCCGCCACGCGCCCGCTGATCAAGTACACCGCCTTGAAGCTGGGCCCGGAAAAGGGCAACAGCCTGCACCTCAACAAACTGTTCAACGGCACTCCCGCCAAACTCGCCGCCAAGCTGGCGGGCCTGCCCAGGCCGACGAATTGCTTATGACCGACTTTGCCCCCCTGACTCTCGTAACGCCCCAAGAGCATCCCTTTGCGCAGTTCGTGCGCATCCTCGGCAAAGGCAAGCGTGGCGCGCGCAACCTCACCCGCGAGGAAGCGCGGGAAGCCATGGGCATGCTGCTCGACGAAAAAGTCGAGGACACCCAGCTCGGCGCCTTCCTGATGCTGCTGCGCCACAAGGAAGAAAGCCCGGAAGAACTCGCCGGTTTCACCGAAGCCGTACGTGAGCGCCTGCACGCGCCAGCGCTGAACGTCGATATCGACTGGCCCACCTACGCCGGTAAAAAGCGCCACCTGCCGTGGTTCCTGCTGGCAGCCAAATGCCTGGCACAGAACGGCGTGCGCATCCTGATGCACGGCGGCGGCGCCCACACTGCGGGGCGGTTGTACACCGAGCAATTGCTGGACAGCTTGCAGATCCCGCTGTGCCGCGATTGGCAACAGGTCGAAAGCGCCTTTGCCCACGGCAACCTGGCGTTTATCCCGCTGGGTGATTGGGCGCCACAGCTGCAACGCATGATTGACCTGCGCAACACTCTGGGCCTGCGTTCGCCTATCCACTCTCTGGCGCGCCTGCTCAACCCGCTGAATGCGCGCTGTGGCCTGCAAAGCATTTTCCACCCCGGTTACCAGGGCGTGCATCGCGATGCCAGTGGCTTGCTGGGTGACAACGTGATTGTGGTCAAGGGTGACGGCGGCGAGATCGAAATCAACCCCGACACCGTCAGTCATCTTTATGGCACCACTGGCGGCCAGAGCTGGGACGAAGAGTGGCCCGCCCTTTCCGTCCAGCGCCACGTCAAGCCGGCAACGCTTGAGCCCGAGCACCTAAAAGCGCTGTGGCGCGGCGACGTTGAGGACAGCTACCCGCAACTGGCGTTGATCGCCACCATGGCGTTAGCCCTGCGCGGCCTTGGTCACCCGCGGCAGCAGGCGTTCGAGTTGGCCCAGGAGTACTGGGACGCACGGGATAAATCGATTTAATCGATCATTCACGCCGGTTTTTTGCGCTTTTAGTTCGAACTCATCCCTTTAGACTGGGCTCCAACGCTTATCAGCCAAGGGAGCCAGTCATGGGTTTATTGATCGAAGGACAGTGGAAAGACCAGTGGTACGAAAGTAGCGCCGATGGCGCTTTCCAACGGGAACAGGCACAACGCCGCAACTGGGTGACCGCCGATGGCGCGCCAGGCCCGAGTGGTGAAGGCGGCTTCAAGGCCGAGGCCGGTCGCTATCACCTCTATGTATCCCTCGCCTGCCCGTGGGCGCACCGCACCTTGATCCTGCGCAAGCTCAAGGGCCTGGAAAGCCTGATCGACGTCTCGGTGGTCAGTTGGCTAATGCTGGAAAACGGCTGGACCTTCGACAAGGCCCACGGCTCCAGCGGCGACAAACTGGACGGTTTCAACTTCATGCACCAACGCTACACCGCCGATACCGCCGACTATACCGGGCGCGTAACCGTGCCGGTGCTGTGGGACAAAAAGCTCAAGCGCATCGTCAGCAATGAATCGGCGGAGATCATCCGCATGTTCAACAGTGCGTTCAATGCGCTGACCGGCAATACCCTGGATTTCTACCCCCAAGCCCTGCATTCGACCATCGACAGCCTCAACGAACGCATCTACCCCGCCGTGAACAACGGCGTGTACCGCGCAGGTTTCGCCACCTCACAACAGGCGTATGAAAGCGCGTTTGATGATGTGTTTGCCGAGCTGGATCATTTGGAACAGCACCTGGGCAGCCATCGCTATCTGGCCGGCGAGTACCTGACCGAAGCCGATGTGCGGCTGTTCACTACGCTGATTCGTTTTGATGCGGTGTACTACAGCCACTTCAAATACAACCTGCGGCGAATTGCCGACTATGGGAACTTGTCGAACTGGCTGCGGGAGATGTATCAGTGGCCAGGCGTGGCCGAGACGGTGGATTTCGAGCATATCAAGGGGCATTACTATGCCAGCCATCGCACGATCAACCCGACGGGGATTGTGCCGAAGGGGCCGTTGCAGGGGTTTGATACGAAGCATGATCGGGTGCGGCTGCCGGGTAAAGGTGTCTTTGGCTGATAACTCTTGTGGCGAGGGAGCTTGCTCCCGCTGGGCTGCGTAGCGGCCCCAAAATTTTGGGAGCGCTTCGCACTCCAACGGGAGCAAGCTCCCTCGCCACAAGAGCCGGTTCAGACTTGGGCCTGAGCGCCCTCGAACCACTTGAGCTTCTCACGCAACACCACCACTTCACCGACGATCACCAATGTCGGCGCATGCACTTCATGCTCCGCCACCATGCGCGGCAGGTCGGCCAGGGTGCCGGTGAACACGCGCTGGTTGGACGTGGTGCCCTGCTGGATCAGCGCCGCTGGGGTGTCCGACGCGCGCCCGTGCTTGATCAACTGCTCGCAAATGATCGGCAAGCCAATCAAGCCCATGTAGAACACCAGGGTCTGTGAGGGGCCGACCAGGTCTTGCCAAGGCAAGTCCGAGGTACCGTTCTTCAAGTGCCCGGTAATAAAACGTACAGATTGGGCATAGTCGCGATGAGTCAGCGGAATCCCGGCATAGGCCGCGCAACCACTGGCTGCCGTAATACCCGGCACCACCTGGAACGGGATGCCGTGGGCCGCCAACTCTTCGATCTCTTCGCCACCACGACCAAAGATGAACGGGTCCCCCCCCTTGAGGCGCAGCACGCGCTTGCCTTGCTTGGCCAGGTCTACCAGTTGCTGGTTGATCTGGTCCTGGGGCACCGCGTGATCGGCGCGACGCTTGCCGACGTACACGCGCTCGGCATCACGACGGCACAGTTCCAAAATCGCCGGTGCAACCAAACGGTCGTACAGCACCACGTCGGCTTGCTGCATCAGGCGCAATGCGCGGAAGGTCAGCAAATCCGGGTCGCCTGGGCCCGCACCCACCAGGTACACCTCACCGGGCGCGTAAGGCGGCGCGCCATTGACCTTTTCGATCAACAGGCGCTCGGCCTCCTCGCCCTGCCCGGCCAACTGGCGGTCGGCAATCGGGCCCTGGAACACTTCTTCCCAGAACGCCCGGCGTTGCTGCACATCCGGGTACAAACCTTTGACCTGAGCCCGAAAACGCGCGGCCAGCCCAGCCAATTGACCGTAGGTCGAGGGAATCCAGGTTTCCAGCTTGGCGCGGATCAGCCGTGCCAGTACCGGCGCGTCACCGCCGCTGGAGACGGCAATCACCAAGGGTGAACGGTCGACAATTGCCGGGAAGATCACGCTGCACAACGCTGGCGCGTCCACCACATTGACCGGCACGCAGCGACGCTTGGCATCACTGGATACTTGCGCATTTAGTGGCTCATCGTCGGTGGCTGCGATAATCAGGGTGCAACCGTCCAGGTCGGCCTCCTGATAACCGCGCAACATCAGTTCCCCGCCACTGCCCAGCACCAGCTCACGCAGCTGGCTTTCGATCTGGGGAGCAACCACCCGCAACACCGCGCCGGCGTCGGCCAGCAGCCGGGATTTGCGCAAGGCAATCTCCCCACCACCGACGACCAACACACGACTGCCGCGCAGGTTATGAAACAGCGGCAGAAATTCCATTTAGCGGATGACCTCAACGCCCGCCATGTACGGCTTGAGCACCTCAGGTACACGGATCGAACCGTCAGCCTGCTGGTAGTTTTCCAGCACGGCCACCAGGGTACGGCCTACGGCCAGGCCCGAACCGTTGAGGGTGTGCACCAGCTCCGGCTTGCCGGTTTCCGGGTTGCGGAAACGCGCCTGCATGCGACGGGCCTGGAAGTCACCGCAGTTGGAGCACGACGAAATCTCGCGGTATTTGTCCTGGCTCGGCACCCACACTTCCAGGTCGTAGGTTTTCACGGCGCTGAAGCCCATGTCGCCCGTGCACAGGGCCAGTACGCGGTAAGGCAGCTCCAGCAACTGCAGCACGCGCTCGGCGTTGGCAGTCAGGCCTTCCAGGGCCTCCATGGAGGTCGACGGCTCTACTACCTGGACCATTTCAACCTTGTCGAACTGATGCTGGCGGATCATGCCACGGGTGTCGCGACCCGACGCGCCGGCTTCGCTACGGAAGCACGGGCTGTGAGCAACCAGCTTCAACGGCAGTTGCTTGGCGTCGAGGATTTCGCCGGCGACGATATTGGTCAGCGACACTTCGGCGGTCGGGATCAGGTACAGGTCGGCTTCGCCGTCGCGGCTGATCTTGAACAGGTCTTCTTCGAATTTCGGCAGTTGGCTGGTGCCCATCAACGCCGGCGCCTGAACCAGGTACGGGGTGTAGGCTTCTTCGTAACCGTGTTCGCCGGTGTGCAGGTTGATCATGAACTGCGCCAGTGCACGGTGCATGCGCGCAATCGGGCCGCGCAACAAGGCAAAGCGTGCGCCGGACATTTTTGCCGCGGTTTCAAAATCCAGGCCACCGGTCAATTCGCCCAAGGCGACGTGGTCCTTGATCTCGAAATCGAAGGCTTTCGGCGTGCCCCAGCGGCGCACTTCGACGTTGCCTTCTTCATCTTCGCCGACCGGCACAGATTCGTGGGGCAGGTTCGGAATGCCCAGCAGGATCGAATCCAATTGGGTCTGAATGCCTTCCAGCTCGATTTTGCCATCGGACAGCTCAGTGCCCATGCGCTCGACATCCGCCATCAACGGCGCGATGTCTTCACCGCGCTGCTTGGCCTGGCCGATGGACTTGGAGCGCGCATTACGTTCAGCCTGCAGTGCTTCGGTGCGGGTCTGGACGGTCTTGCGCTGTTCTTCCAGCGCTTCGATGCGCGCAACATCCAAGGCAAAGCCACGGGATGCCAGGCGGTCCGCTACGTCCTGAAGGTTGCTACGTAACAGTTTGGAATCGAGCATGTCGGTCTCTCGTTATCAAAGTTTGGTCAAGGACAGGCCAGCCCAGGTGGCGAGCAGCCCGCCGAATACGCTGATGGCCGCATAGCCAATCGCCAGCGGCACTTGCCCGCTTTCCAGCAGGCGCACGGTATCCAGTGAAAAGGATGAAAAAGTCGTCAGGCCGCCAAGAAAGCCAACCATCAGGCCGGCACGTACCTCGACAGGCACTTCCGGGCGTAACAAAAACAGGCCGTATAACACGCCGATCAACAGGCAGCCCACGATATTAACGGCGAGCGTCGCCGCATAGAAGTGTTTCGGCCAATTGGCGTTGATCCAATTGCCGGTGGCGAAGCGCAGCAGTGTACCGGCGATACCTCCCGCCGAGACGGCGATCACCAAAGGAATCATGTTTTTCTCCGCTGCCTGGGGCTCAGACGGTCGAGGGTGGCCAGGTGGTTGAGCTTCTCGCCGATCTTCAGCTCCAGGCCACGGGGCACTGGCTGGTAGAACGGCTGCGGCTCCAGCTCATCGGGGAAGTAGTCTTCGCCGGCCGCGTAGGCGTCCGGCTCATCGTGGGCATAACGGTATTCGTCGCCATACCCCAGCTGCTTCATCAGCTTGGTCGGCGCGTTGCGCAGGTGCAGCGGCACTTCGAGGGAACCATGCTCGGCGGCCGCACGCAGGGCCGACTTGAAGCCCATGTACACCGCGTTGCTTTTGGGCGCGCAGGCCAGGTAAGTGATGGCCTGGGCGACCGCCAACTCGCCTTCCGGACTGCCGAGGCGCTCCTGCACCTCCCAGGCGGCCAGGCACAGGCTCAGGGCGCGCGGGTCGGCATTGCCGATGTCTTCGCTGGCCATGCGCACCACACGACGCGCCAGGTACAGCGGGTCGCAACCGCCATCGATCATGCGCGCAAACCAATACAGCGCGCCATCAGGGTTGGAACCGCGTACGGATTTGTGCAGCGCGGAAATCTGGTCGTAGAAGGCTTCGCCGCCCTTGTCGAAACGCCGGCGTGTGTCACCGAGCAAGCTTTGCAACAGGTCGACGCCAATCTCGCCGCCGTCTTCGGCCAGGTCGGAAGCATTCTCCAGCAAGTTGAGAAAGCGGCGCCCGTCGCCATCGGCGGCGGTCAGCAAAATCTTGAAACCTTCATCGCTGAGGCTCAGCTGGCGCTTGCCCAGCCCCTTGTCTTCGCTCAAGGCTCGGTGCAGCAGCTTTCGCATCGCCGCTTCATCCAGGCTCTTGAGCACATAGACCCGCGCCCGTGACAACAAGGCGTTGTTCAATTCAAAGGAAGGGTTTTCGGTGGTGGCGCCGATAAAGATCAGCGTACCGTCCTCGACATAAGGCAGGAACGCATCCTGCTGCGACTTGTTGAAGCGATGCACTTCGTCGACGAACAGGATAGTGCGTTTACCGTATTGCCCGGCCTGCTGCTTGGCGACTTCCACCGCCTGGCGGATCTCCTTGACCCCGGCGAGCACCGCCGAGACCGTTTCAAAGTGCGCATCCGAGACCTTCGCCAGCAACCGCGCCAGGGTGGTCTTGCCCACGCCCGGCGGCCCCCAGAAAATCATCGAATGCAGCGCACCCTGCTCCAGGGCTTCGCGCAAGGGCTTGCCCCGAGCGAGCAGGTGTTCCTGACCGACGTACTCATCCAGGTTGGTCGAACGCAAGCGCGCGGCCAACGGCTGGGCAATCGGGTCACTTCGAAACAGATCCATGGGCAGCGTTTGAAACCTCTGGGCAGTTTATTCCTGGATCACGTCGGCACCCTTGGGGATGTCGAACTTGAACTTGGACGCGGGCACCGGCTGGTTGGCCTTGACCCCGGAGAACAGGATATCGGTGCGCTGGCCGACGCTGTCGACCAGGCGCATGTTGTTGATCACGCCGTTGCCGAACGACAGGGACAGCGTGTCAAACAACGTGTCCTTGGATTTTGGCTTGAGGGTGAACTCGATGACGTTGCTGGTCTGCTTGGAGGTGATGTCGAAGCTGTCGTTGATTTTCGACACATCACCCGACAGCAGCAGTGCCGGGGTCTGGTTCAGGCGTGGATCGAGCTTCTTGATGGTCGCCTGTTCCAGGTCCGGGTCCCACAGCGTGACTTTCTGGCCGTCGGAAACGATGGTCTGCTCCGCCTTGCCTTCGGTATGCCAGTAGAACAGCCCTGGGCGCTGCACGGCCATTTCACCGGCGGTTTCCTGCAACTGGGTGCCGCCGGCATCCAGGGTCAGCTGGGAGAAGCGCGCGGTGAGGGTCTGGGATTTGTCCAACAGGTTCTTCAGGCTGGCGACGGAAGCCGGGTCAGCGTGAGCCGAAACAGCGGTCAGGGCCAAGGCTGGCAACAACAGCATGCGGATAAAGCGCATGGGAGTCCTCATTGAGTAGTCAGGGCACGCCGCGTGTTGCCACGCGGCGCGGAATCAGTCGCGCATCTGCCCGGGGGCGATGACTTCACGCGAGCCATTGGTGTTCATTGCGGTCACGACGCCGGCCATTTCCATGGCTTCGATCATGCGGGCGGCACGGTTGTAGCCGATTTTCAGCTTGCGCTGCACCGCGGAGATCGACGCACGGCGGCTTTCCAGTACGAAGGCCACGGCCTCGTCGTAGAGCGCGTCGGTTTCAGCATCATCGTCGCCACCGCTGCTGCCACCGTCGAAGCCGCTGCCGGCCTCTTCCACGCCAGCGAGAATGTCGTCGTTGTACTCGGGCGCGCCGCGCAGTTTCCAGGCTTCGACCACACGGTGGACTTCGTCATCGGAAACAAAGGCGCCGTGAACGCGAATCGGCAGGCTGGTGCCCGGCGGCATGTAGAGCATGTCACCGTGGCCCAGCAGTTGCTCGGCGCCACCCTGGTCGATGATGGTGCGCGAGTCGATCTTGCTGGAGACCTGGAACGCCATGCGGGTCGGAATGTTGGCCTTGATCAGGCCGGTGATCACGTCCACCGACGGCCGCTGTGTCGCGAGGATCAAGTGGATACCCGCCGCCCGTGCCTTCTGGGCGATACGGGCGATCAGCTCTTCAACCTTCTTGCCGACGATCATCATCATGTCGGCAAATTCATCGACCACCACCACGATGGTCGGCAGCTTGGTCAGCAGTGGTGCTTCATCGTGAATGCTTTCGCGCTTGTACAGCGGGTCGGTCAGCGGTGTGCCGGCGTCCTGGGCTTCCTTGACCTTGGCATTGAAGCCCGACAGGTTCCGCACGCCCATCTTCGCCATCAGCTTGTAGCGGCGCTCCATCTCGGCAACGCTCCAGCGCAGGGCGTTGGCGGCGTCCTTCATGTCGGTGACCACCGGGCACAGCAGGTGCGGGATGCCTTCGTAGATCGACAGTTCCAGCATCTTCGGGTCGATCATGATCAGCTTGGCGTCATCCGGCCCGGACTTGAACAGGATCGACAGGATCATGGCGTTCACACCCACCGACTTACCGGAACCAGTGGTACCGGCTACCAGCAGGTGCGGCATTTTCGCCAGGTCGGTAATCACCGGCTTGCCGCCGATGTCATGGCCGAGCGCCAGGGTGACCGGCGATTTGAAGTTGTCGTATTCCGGCGTCGACAGCACTTCGGAGAAGCGCACGATCTGGCGGTCTTCGTTGGGAATCTCGATACCCACGGTGGTCTTGCCCGGGATCACTTCCACCACGCGCACGCTGGTCACGGCCAGGGAACGTGCCAAGTCTTTGGCCAGGTTGGAAATGCGGCTGACTTTTACCCCGGCGGCCGGTTGGATTTCGTAACGGGTAATCACAGGGCCCGGATGGATCGAGTCCACCGACACTTCGACGCCGAATTCCTTGAGCTTGATTTCCAGCAGGTGGCCGACGGCCGCCAGGGATTCGGGGGAATAGTTGAGTTGTTTCTTCTCGGCCGGGTCCAGAATCGAGATCGGCGGCAAGGTGCCTTCGACGGCGCTGTCGATGAACAGCGGTGCCTGCTTCTCTTTTTGCACGCGATGGCTGGGCTCCGGCGCCTTGGGCGGTGCCGGGGCGATCACGGGCGGCACTTGCTTTTCACGGTCCGACATGTGCTTGCTCAGGGCCTGCTCGCGCTCAATCAAACGCTCCTTGACCTTGGCTTGCTCGCGTCGATCCGGCGTGCTTGGGGCCACCACCTCGTTGACACGGGTGTCCACCTCACGCAGCTGCGCCACCATTTGCTTGCGCTCGACACGGGCGGCCCACCAGCGATTGGCGGCGCCCTGGAACAATTCGAACAGGTCGAGGGTGATCTTGCCGGTCACATCCATCACCTTGAACCATGACAGGTCGGTGAATACCGTGAGGCCGAACAGGAACAGCGCGATGAACATCAGGGTGCTGCCCTGGATATTCAGGGTCCTGCGCGCCAGGTCGCCAAGGCTTTCACCCAGGGCCCCGCCCGCGCCCGCCGGCAGACCGGTCGGGGCATGGAAGTGGATATGCGCCAGCGCAGCGCCCGACAGCACCAGGAACACCAGGCCGATCAGGCGCCAGGAGAACAGCCAGCCGCTCCACTGCCACGGCTCGTGACGCTGACGGAAGATCTGCCAGGTCTTGATCGCCAGCAACAGCGGGAAAATGTAGGCGAAGTAACCCAGGATCATGAAGAGGATATCGGCGCTGTAGGAACCTACAGGGCCGCCGAAATTCTGCACGTCATCGATCTTGCTGTTATGGCTCCAGCCCGGATCGTCCTTGCCATAGGTCAGCAAGGCCATCATCAGGAACAGGCACAGCGCACCGATGGCAATCAGTGCGCCTTCCTTGAGTCGGTAATGCAGGTGCTGGCGCCAGGCCGGTACGACTGCTGCTTTAGGTGCTGCGGCGGATTTCTTCAAAACGGGTCTATTCCTGCGCCTTTAGCGCGTCCATCTGTTGAATGACTACACACGACTGCTCTATCCGGAGCAGTTGAAAAATGAACGAATGTTGCTGAATCTACTTTTAACACCCGGTGACGGATAGGTGAAATGGCGATAACGCCACAATGGCCGCATTGTACGGGTTTGCGTGCGCGATGCCACACACTTACCCTTCACCTGACTGCACGGACAATTTGAGCATGCATTGCCTTTGCTGACAAAGGCTTATGAGCTGTATTTAGCAATCCAGGCAAGCTTGGCAAATGGCCGGCATGCGCAAGACCCGATTACGACCACACCCTGTGTACAGAGTTGCAGAAACACCTGTTCATGCTAATCCTCGTCAATCGCCTATTCGGGCTGGCCCCACGGCGCAGGGTCGTCAATAATCAACGCTTGCGGTGCAGGTGCATGACCTGCCACTCCCCTCCCCTTCCCTAAGCCTGGATGCCATGCTGACCTGGTTACAACGCGACACCCTGACGTTCCCTCCCTTGGCCAAGGCCATGCGCGAACCCAACGGCCTGCTTGCCGCCGGTGGCGACCTGTCGGCCGAACGACTGATCCAGGCCTACCGCCATGGCTGCTTCCCCTGGTTCTCCGAAGGCCAGCCCATCCTCTGGTGGTCGCCAGACCCGCGCACGGTGATTTTCCCCGACGAGCTGCATGTTTCCCGTAGCCTGGGCAAATTATTGCGCCAGCAGCGCTATACCGTGACCTTCGACCAGGATTTCGCCGCCGTCATCCAAGCCTGCGCCGCGCCCCGTGCCTACGCCGATGGCACCTGGATCACCGAAGGTATCCAGAAGGCTTATCTGGAGCTGCACCAACGCGGCTATGCGCATTCCGTCGAGGTCTGGGACCAGGGCGAACTGGTAGGTGGCCTGTATGGCCTCGCGATGGGCCAGTTGTTTTTTGGCGAGTCTATGTTCAGCCGCGCCGACAACGCCTCCAAATTCGGCTTCGCCACGTTGACCCGGCAACTGCAAGCCTGGGGATTTGTGCTGATCGATTGCCAGATGCCCAACGATCACCTGCACAGCCTGGGCGCCCGCGGCATACCCCGCAGCGTCTTCGCTGACTTCCTGCATAAACATCTGGACCAACCCAACGCTGGGCCGTGGGTTTCCTAGGCGACTTTCGCGCACGTGGCTTACACTTATTTCAAAGCTTATCCCGAGGGTTGATCATGACCGAGCTGGCGCGCTTGAAGTTCTATGCCACTCAAGCCCACTCATGCAGCTATCTGCCCGACGAGCAGGCCACCACACTGTTCCTCGATCCCAGCCAGCCCATGGACGTGCATGTGTATGCCGACCTGTCCGAGATGGGCTTCCGGCGCAGCGGCGATCACCTGTATCGCCCCCATTGCCAGAACTGCAACGCGTGCGTGCCTGCGCGTATCCCGGTTGCGCAGTTTTCGCCCGACCGTAATCAGAAACGCATTCTCAAGCGCAACGCTGACCTGACAGTACACGCCACCAAACCCCAATACAGCGAAGAATATTTCGATCTCTACCAACGCTATATCGAGCAGCGTCATGCCGACGGCGATATGTATCCGCCCAGCCGCGACCAGTTTTCCACATTCCTGGTGCGTGACTTGCCTTTTTCGCGTTTCTACGAGTTCCGCCTCGACGGCCGCCTGCTGGCCGTAGCGGTGACCGACCTACTGCCCAACGGCCTCTCGGCGGTGTACACCTTCTATGAACCGACCGAAGAACGCCGCAGCCTCGGGCGCTTCGCCATCCTCTGGCAAATAGGCGAAGCGCTGCGCCTGGAGCTGGAAGCGGTGTACCTCGGATACTGGATCAAGAACTGCAAAAAGATGAACTACAAGACCCAATATCGGCCCATTGAGCTGCTGATTAATCAAAGATGGGTCACGCTTAACTAGAACCCCTTGGCTTGAACACCCTTTTTCGGGCACAATGCACGCCGCTTTTGCCTGGCGCAGTTGCACCGGGCCATTCACTGGATACCGAGGGCTTTACTGCATGTCGAAAGAAGACAGCTTCGAAATGGAAGGCACTGTCGTCGACACCCTGCCCAACACCATGTTTCGTGTGGAGTTGGAAAATGGGCACGTCGTAACCGCGCATATCTCCGGCAAGATGCGCAAGAACTACATTCGTATTCTTACCGGTGACAAAGTGCGCGTCGAGCTGACGCCCTATGACTTGAGCAAAGGGCGCATCACTTACCGCGCTCGCTAAGCAAGTCAATACAAAACGCCCGGTTATGCCGGGCGTTTTTGTGTGCGCAGGATTTAACAGTCGCCACTTGACCCTGTGGGAGCTGGCTTGCCTGCGATAGCGGTGGGCCAGTTAACGATGTGCGACTGAAGGACCGTCATCGCAGGCAAGCCAGCTCCCACAGTTGACCGTCATTGTCTCGTAATCGTATTTCAGGCAGCAAAAAGGCGCCTTTCGGCGCCTTTTGCAATGTTGCAGCTAACGATCAGGCCATTTCAGCCGTGGTCTCGAACTCGAAGGTCAGCTCGCCGTCCTTCAGGTCGATGTGTACCACCCCACCATGGTCGGAGAGTTCGCCGAACAGGATCTCTTCGGCCAGCGGCCGCTTGATCTTGTCCTGGATCAGACGCGCCATTGGGCGTGCGCCCATTGCCGCATCGTAGCCGCCCTCTGCGATCCAACTGCGGGCCGCTTCCGTCACATCCAGCTGCACGCGCTTGTCTTCCAACTGCGCTTGAAGCTCGGTGAGGAACTTGTCCACCACGCTTTTGATGACCTCATGGCTGAGGCGACCAAACTGGATAATGGTGTCCAGGCGGTTGCGGAACTCCGGCGTGAAGCTCTTCTTGATCACTTCCATGGCATCGGAGGAGTGATCCTGATGCGTAAAGCCGATCGAAGCCCGCGCCGCGGTTTCGGCACCGGCGTTGGTGGTCATGATCACGATCACGTTGCGGAAGTCTGCCTTGCGCCCGTTGTTGTCGGTCAGGGTCCCGTGGTCCATGACCTGCAATAGCAGGTTGAAGACTTCCGGGTGAGCCTTTTCGATTTCATCGAGCAGCAATACGCAATGTGGCTGCTTGGTGATCGCCTCGGTCAACAGGCCGCCCTGGTCGAAGCCGACATAGCCCGGAGGCGCACCGATCAAGCGCGACACAGTGTGGCGCTCCATGTACTCGGACATGTCGAAACGGACCAGTTCGATGCCCATGGCCTTGGCCAGCTGGCGAGCCGCCTCGGTCTTGCCGACGCCGGTCGGGCCTGCGAACAGGAACGAACCGACTGGCTTGTCCGGCGACTTGAGGCCAGCACGCGACAACTTGATCGCCGTGGACAGCGAGTCGATGGCCGCATCCTGGCCAAACACAGTGAGCTTGAGGTCGCGCTCCAGGTTACGCAGCAACTCCTTGTCGGAGCTGGTGACGTGTTTTGGCGGAATCCGCGCGATCTTGGCCACGATGTCCTCGACTTGAGGCACGTCGATGCGCTTCACGCGCTTCTCGACCGGCTGCAGGCGCTGATAGGCACCCGCTTCGTCGATCACATCGATGGCCTTGTCAGGCATATGCCGGTCATTGATGTAGCGCGACGCCAGCTCAGCCGCCGCACGCAAGGCCTCATCGGTGTATTCGATGCCATGGTGCGCTTCAAAACGCCCCTTGAGCCCGCGCAGGATACCGATGGTGTCTTCAACCGACGGCTCGGACACGTCGACTTTCTGGAAGCGACGCGCCAGGGCACGGTCTTTTTCGAAGATGCCGCGGAATTCCTGGAACGTGGTCGAACCAATGCAACGGATATCACCCGAGGACAGCAGTGGCTTGAGCAGGTTGGAAGCGTCCATCACCCCACCGGAAGCTGCACCGGCGCCAATGATGGTATGGATCTCGTCGATGAACAGGATGGCCTGTGGACGTTTTTTCAACTCACCGAGCAACGCCTTGAAGCGTTTCTCGAAATCGCCACGGTACTTGGTCCCGGCGAGCAACGCGCCCAGGTCAAGGGAATAGACGACACTGCTGGCCAGCAGGTCTGGCACCTGGTTGTCGACAATGCGCTTGGCCAGGCCTTCGGCAATCGCGGTCTTACCCACGCCCGCCTCGCCCACCAGCAACGGGTTGTTCTTGCGACGACGCGCAAGGATCTGCGCTACACGCTCAACCTCATGCTCACGCCCCACCAGCGGATCGATCCGCCCCTGGCGCGCCATTTCATTGAGGTTGCTGGCATAGGCATCCAGCGGATTGCTCGAAGAAGAAGACTCACCGCCCTCCTCGTCCTGCATATCCTGCTCACCCTCGGAATGATCGCCGTGCCCAGGCACTTTAGAGATACCGTGGGCGATGTAATTGACTACATCAATACGGGCAACGCTCTGCTGCTTGAGCAGGAACACGGCCTGGCTTTCCTGTTCGCTGAAAATCGCCACAAGCACATTCGCGCCCGTGACTTCACGCTTACCGGAGCTCTGTACGTGGAACACAGCACGCTGCAATACCCGCTGGAACCCCAGGGTTGGCTGGGTTTCGCGGTCCTCGTCATGCACGGGGATCAGTGGTGTGGTGGAGTCGATAAACTCCTGCAGGTCATGCTTGAGCTTGTCGAGGTTGGCGCCGCACGCACGTAGAACGGTGGCGGCAGCTTCGTTATCCAAAAGTGCCAACAGCAGGTGTTCGACGGTCATGAATTCATGACGCTTCGAACGAGCCTCCTTGAAGGCAAGATTGAGGGTGACTTCGAGCTCGCGGTTTAACATAGCTTCACCTCATACCCAAGTGGTCGGCGTTAACCGTCCTTCTCGATTTCACAGAGTAGCGGATGCTGGCTTTCCCTGGCGTACTGGTTGACCTGCATGGCCTTTGTCTCGGCGATGTCGCGGGTAAACACTCCACATACTGCCCGTCCTTCTGTGTGAACGGCCAGCATTACCTTGGTCGCCAACTCGCGGTTCAGGTTAAAAAACACCTCGAGCACTTCGACGACGAAATCCATCGGTGTGTAGTCATCATTGAACAAAACCACCTTGTACATGGGCGGCGCCTGTAAAGCAGGCTTGGCCTCCTGAACAGCAATGCCTGCAGAACCGTCGTCGTCATGTTCCTGATCCGGGCGATCCTGATTGAATGTTAGTCGAATCTGGCTGTTTGCATGCATGGGAAAGAAAGGTTCGTCAGTGGTTCAATTACAGTGGTGGGGGCGACCTGTCAGAATTTCAACTCTGACTCTTGGGTCACCTTGACTATCGGCGAAACGGTGTTACAACAAATAGAGCCCACAGTGGGTAAAAAAGGTCCGCGCAGTCAACCTTATTTATTCGGGTTAGGACGGATAGACAGGATGATACTCCAGTGATGGAGTCTGGTGCAGAGGGATAAGGGAATGGCTAGTGGTAAGGTCAAGTGGTTCAACAATGCCAAGGGTTACGGCTTCATTAATGAAGACGGAAAGAGTGAAGACCTCTTTGCGCATTTCTCAGCGATCAATATGGATGGGTACAAAACGCTGAAAGCGGGTCAAGTGGTCTCCTTTGAGATTACCCAGGGCCCAAAGGGCTTGCATGCGGTGAAGATCGAAGGAATCACCGCTAGTAGCCCTGCCGCAGAAAACGTTGCGGCGCCCGGCCAGAAATCACGACAAGAAAAGCAGAAGGCCTGACCAGTCACAGAACAAAGCACTGAAAGCAAACCGGCCACCCCGAATCACCAGGGCGGCCGGTTTTGTGTGCCTGTTTACATATGCTTGATCAACGCATCACCAAAGCCCGACGACGACACCAACGTAGCGCCATCCATCAGACGCTCGAAGTCATAGGTCACAGTCTTGGCCGAAATCGCGCCATTGGTGCCCTTGATGATCAGATCCGCTGCCTCGACCCACCCCATATGCCGCAGCATCATTTCCGCAGACAGGATCAATGACCCAGGGTTGACCTGATCCTTGCCCGCATATTTAGGCGCAGTGCCGTGGGTGGCTTCAAACATTGCCACGGTGTCCGACAGGTTGGCCCCCGGCGCAATACCAATACCGCCCACTTCCGCCGCCAGGGCGTCGGACAGGTAATCACCATTGAGGTTGAGCGTGGCGATCACGTCATATTCGGCCGGGCGCAGCAGGATCTGCTGGAGCATGGCGTCGGCAATAGCATCTTTGACCACCACATTCTTGCCGGTCTTGGGGTTCTTGAACTGCATCCACGGCCCGCCATCGAGCAAGGTCGCACCGAATTCTTCCGCCGCCACCTCATAGGCCCACTCCTTGAAGGCACCCTCGGTGAACTTCATGATGTTGCCTTTGTGCACGATGGTCAGCGAGTCGCGGTCGTTATCCACCACATATTGCAGGGCCTTGCGCGCCAGGCGCCTGGTACCCTCTTTGGAGACCGGCTTGACGCCAATCCCGCAATCCTGGTCGAAACGGATCTTGGTAACGCCCATTTCTTCCTTGAGGAACTTGATCACCTTGATCGCTTCCGGCGAACCGGCCTTCCACTCGATGCCCGCGTAAATATCCTCGGAGTTCTCACGGAAAATGGTCATGTCCACGTCGCCTGGTTTTTTCACCGGGCTGGGCACGCCTTCGAACCAGCGCACCGGGCGCAGGCACACATACAGGTCGAGCTGCTGGCGCAGGGCCACGTTCAGCGAACGGATACCGCCACCGACTGGCGTTGTCAGCGGGCCCTTGATGGACACCACGTAATCCTTGACCGCATCCAGGGTTTCCTGGGGCAGCCAGGTGTCCTGGTCGTAGACTTGAGTGGCCTTTTCACCAGCGTACACCTCCATCCAGGAGATTTTGCGCTTGCCGCCGTAAGCCTTTTCAACAGCGGCATCGACCACCTTGATCATCACCGGGCTGATGTCGACGCCAATACCGTCTCCTTCGATGTAGGGGATGATCGGTTGGTCAGGAACATTGAGAGAATGGTCTGCATTGACGGTGATTTTGTCGCCGACTGCCGGAACCTGAATCTTCTTGTATCCCATGCTGAACTCCATCTATGGATTGAACATCTGGCTGCGTTCGAGCCTACTCCAGATAAATGGCGACTGAAACCTCACGCCATGCTCATTTGCATCGAAAACAGCACATTTGGTGGCCTACAAGCCTGAAAGCAAAGGGAAAAGCGCCAATCTTGAGCACATCTCACCACCTCACGCACCTGCGACCTTTAGACCAATGGACGAGCCTCCTTTTGTATGAAGGCTCAGCGTAAGCATAGCGACCTATGTATAATGCCGCCGCTGACCAAAGAGTCACGACGGCGGACCGCTCTAGAACGTAGCCTTTCGCCAGAAAGCCGGACTATTACCATAGCCCACCCGCTTGACGCTCGACTGATGCAAACCAACATCACCGCGAAGAAACCTCGACATTTCGCTCATGGATGACTTTGAACGAACGCGCTCTACCCGGCGCATCTCGAGTTTCTGCGCACGCTTTCAGCAAAGAAGAGAGTTAATCCGAATATGCCCACCCGCTCGAAGATCATCTACACCTTCACCGACGAAGCCCCAGCCCTCGCCACCTATTCACTGCTGCCTATCGTAGAGGCCTTCACCGCTTCCGCTGATATTGCCGTGGAAACCCGCGACATTTCCCTCGCCGGGCGCATCCTCGCAAGCTTCCCCGAGCAACTGGGCACCAAGGCCATCCCGGACCACCTCGCCGAACTGGGCGACCTGGCCGTTACGCCTGAAGCCAACATCATCAAGCTTCCCAACATCAGCGCCTCGACCCCGCAGTTGCAAGCCGCGATCAAGGAACTGCAGGCCCAGGGCTACGCCCTGCCGGACTACCCTGAAACCGTAACCACCGACGCGGAAAAAGAAACCCGTGCACGTTACGACAAGGTCAAGGGCAGCGCCGTGAACCCGGTCCTGCGCGAAGGCAACTCCGACCGTCGCGCGCCGCTGTCGGTCAAGAACTACGCACGCAAGCACCCGCACAAGATGGGCGCCTGGGCCGCCGACTCCAAGTCGCACATTGCCCACATGAACAATGGCGACTTCTACGGCAGCGAAAAAGCCGTGCAGATCGAAGCCGCTGACGCTGTCAAAATCGCGCTGGCTGCAAAGGACGGCACCACCACCGTCCTGAAGGAAAAGACCAACGTTCAAGCCGGCGAAATCATCGACACCGCCGTGCTGAGCAAAAAAGCCCTGCGCAGCTTCATCGCCGCTGAAATCGAAGACGCCAAGAAGCAAGGCGTGCTGCTGTCGGTCCACTTGAAAGCCACCATGATGAAGGTCTCCGACCCGATCATGTTCGGCCAGATCGTTGCCGAGTTCTATAAAGACGCCCTGGCCAAGCACGCGACCGTGCTGGAACAGATCGGCTTCAACCTGAACAACGGCATCGGCGACTTGTACGCTCGCATCAAGGCCCTGCCGGCCGACCAGCAAGCGCAGATCGAAGCCGACATCCAGGCGGTCTACGCCGTTCGCCCTGCCCTGGCGATGGTCAACTCCGACAAAGGCATCACCAACCTGCACGTGCCAAGCGACGTCATCGTCGACGCCTCGATGCCAGCGATGATCCGTGACTCCGGCAAGATGTGGGGCACCGACGGCCAGCTGCACGACACCAAGGCTGTGATCCCGGATCGCTGCTACGCCACCATCTACCAGGCGGTCATCGAAGACTGCAAGGCCAATGGCGCCTTCGACCCAACCACCATGGGCAGCGTGCCAAACGTTGGCCTGATGGCTAAGAAAGCCGAAGAGTACGGCTCCCACGACAAGACCTTCCAGATCAAGGCTGACGGCGTTGTCCGCGTCACCGACAGCCAGGGCAACCTGCTGATGGAACAGAACGTCGAAGCTGGCGACATCTTCCGCATGTGCCAGACCAAAGACGCTCCGATCCAGGACTGGGTCAAGCTCGCCGTCAACCGTGCCCGCGCCAGCAACACCCCGGCCATCTTCTGGCTGGACCCCCAGCGCGCCCACGATGGCGTAGTCGTCGAGAAAGTTCAGGCTTACCTGAAAGACCACAACACCGAAGGCCTGGACATCCGCATCATGGCCCCGGTCGATGCGATGAAGTTCACCCTGGAGCGCACCCGCAAGGGCCTGGACACCATCTCGGTGACCGGCAACGTACTGCGCGACTACCTGACCGACCTGTTCCCGATCATGGAACTGGGCACCAGCGCCAAGATGCTGTCGATCGTGCCGCTGATGAATGGCGGTGGCCTGTTCGAAACCGGCGCTGGCGGTTCGGCTCCAAAGCACGTGCAGCAACTGCTGGAAGAAAACTTCCTGCGCTGGGATTCCCTGGGCGAGTTCCTGGCCCTGGCCGCGTCCCTTGAGCATTTGGGTGTGACGTACAACAACCCGAAAGCCCTGGTACTGTCCAAGACCCTGGACCAGGCCACCGGCCAGTTCCTGGACAACAACAAGTCGCCATCGCGCAAGGTCGGCAACATCGACAACCGCGGCAGCCACTTCTACCTGGCGCTGTACTGGGCACAAGCCCTGGCCGCCCAGACCGAAGACACGGCACTGCAAGCGCAGTTCGGCGAACTGGCCAAGACCCTGGCCGCGAACGAAGCAACCATCGTTGCCGAACTCAACGCCGTACAGGGCAAGCCAGTGGACATCGGCGGCTACTACGCGCCGAACCCAGAGCTGACCAGCAAGGCCATGCGCCCAAGCAACACCCTCAATGCGGCGATTGCCAAGTTGAAGTAAGGTTGTAAGGATGCAAAGAAGCCCCGGCCAAGTGCCGGGGTTTCTGTTTGTAGGGACTTCATTGAAGAAACCCAATCCAATGTGGGAGCTGGCTTGCCTGCGATTGCAGTCTGTAGGAGCGAGCTTGCTCGCGAAAAACGTCAACGATAACGCGTGCTTGCTGAATGAACGCGGCGCCTTTGAGTTTTTCGCGAGCAAGCTCGCTCCTACAAAAAAGCCTTAACTGACTGGCATTAAGGCAGCCAGCTCCCACATTGAGCATGCCACCTTCCAGATACCGAGGTTTGCAATGACCTGGCTCCCCCACATCACCGTCGCCACCATCGTCGAAGACAACGGCAAGTTCCTGATGGTCGAAGAACTCAAGGGTGGCCGCGCCGTGCTCAACCAGCCGGCAGGCCACCTCGACCCGGATGAAACCCTTACCGAAGCCGCCGTGCGTGAAACCCTGGAAGAAACCGGCTGGGACGTGGAAGCCACCGGCATCGTCGGCATCTACCTGTATACCGCACCGAGCAATGGCGTGACCTACCAGCGGGTCTGCTTTATCGCCAAGGCAGTGAAACACCACCCGGACTATCAACTCGACGAAGGCATCCTGCGCGCCCGCTGGCTGACCCGTGGCGAGCTGATGGCCGTGCGCGACGACTGGCGCAGCGAGCTGATTATCCGTTGCATCGATGATTATCTGGCCGGCCAACGCCACAGTCTCGAATTGATCCGCCCTTCTCTTTAGCCTTGCGGGCCCAGGCCTGCTAGAATCGCGTCCTTTTTCAAGACACCCGTTGAAACCCTATGCGTGATCCAGCCCCTTCTGACACACAAAAGAAGCGCGTCATCGTCGGCATGTCCGGCGGCGTGGACTCTTCCGTTTCCGCCGTTCTGCTCATGGAGCAGGGTTATGAGGTGGAAGGCCTGTTCATGAAGAACTGGGAAGAAGACGATGGAACCGAATACTGCACCGCCATGGACGACCTCGCGGACGCCCAGGCCGTGTGCGACAAGATCGGCATCAAGCTGCACACCGCCAACTTCGCCGCCGAGTACTGGGACAACGTGTTCGAGCACTTCCTGGCCGAATACAAGGCCGGCCGCACGCCGAACCCGGACATCCTGTGTAACCGCGAAATCAAGTTCAAGGCCTTCCTCGACTACGCCATGATGCTCGGCGCCGACCTGATAGCTACCGGCCACTACGTGCGCCGTCGCGATATCGATGGCCGCACCGAATTGCTCAAGGGTCTGGACCCGAACAAGGACCAGAGCTACTTCCTGCACGCCGTGGGCGGTGAACAGATCGCCAAGACTCTGTTCCCTGTCGGCGAGCTGGAAAAACCCGAAGTGCGCAAGATTGCCGAGAAGCACGGCCTGGCCACCGCCAAGAAGAAAGACTCCACCGGTATCTGCTTTATCGGCGAGCGGCGCTTCAGCGATTTCCTCAAGCAATACCTGCCGGCGCAACCGGGCGAGATCAAGACCACCGAGGGTGAAGTGATCGGCCGCCACCATGGCCTGATGTACCACACCATCGGTCAACGCCAGGGCTTGGGCATCGGCGGTTTGAAGGACGCCGGTGAAGAGCCGTGGTACGTACTGGTCAAAGACCTGGAGAACAACGTGCTGGTGGTCGGCCAGGGCAACGAGCACCCGCTGCTGTTCTCCGGCGCCCTGCTCGCTTCCGAGATTTATTGGGTCAACCCTATCGACCTGAGCACCCCGCGCCGCCTGACCGCCAAAGTGCGTTATCGCCAGAGCGACCAGCCCTGCACCCTGGAAAAGACCGCCACCGGCTACCGTGCCACCTTCGATGACCCGCAACGCGCGGTCACCCCTGGCCAGTCCGTGGTGTTCTATGACGGCGAGATCTGCCTGGGCGGCGGCGTGATTGAAGTCGCGCAAGCCTGGAGCAACCCGGCATGAGCCCGACCCAGGAGCAGTTGACAGCCCTTGGCGGTGTCTTTCTCGCTGCGGTACTGGTGGACAAGATCGCCAAGACCGGCCAGGTCACTGAAGCCGGCCTGACCTGCATGCTCGGCAGCCTGCTGATCCGCGACCCCAAGGACACCCTTGAGGTTTACGGCGGCGACGACCTGGCCCTGCGTGAAGGCTATCGCGCCCTGATCGGCGCCCTGGAGCGCGACCCCAGTACTTTGCAGCGCGAGCCGCTACGTTATGCCCTGTCGATGCTCGGCCTTGAGCGCCAGTTGGCCAAGCGCGACGACCTGCTGGACACCATCGGCAAGCGCCTGCCGCAGATCCAGTCCCAGGTAGAACACTTCGGCCCGGCCCACGAAAACGTGATCGCCGCCTGTGGTGCGCTGTACCAGGACACCTTGAGCACCCTGCGCCAGCGCATCCAGGTGCATGGCGACATGCGTAACCTGCAGCAACCCAACAACGCGTCGAAAATCCGCGCCCTGCTCCTGGCCGGTATTCGTTCGGCACGCTTGTGGCGCCAACTGGGCGGTCATCGCTGGCAGTTGGTGATCAGCCGACGCAAATTGCTCAAAGAGCTTTACCCGTTGATGCGCAACGAATAAGTCGCACCAGCAGGCTGTTTTCAAGCCATTACGCGTAATACGCCGGTCAGTTGGCGACGGACCGGCGGATTTTTTCATGTATGATACGCGCCCCATTTCGTTGCCCGACTGTCCGAGAACACCCCATGCAGCTCTCTTCGCTCACTGCGGTTTCCCCTGTTGACGGCCGCTACGCCGGCAAAACCCAGGCCCTGCGCCCTATTTTCAGCGAGTACGGCCTGATCCGTGCCCGTGTCCTGGTTGAAGTGCGCTGGCTCCAGCGCCTGGCCGCTCACCCCGCCATCAGCGAAGTGCCGGCGTTTTCCGCCGAGGCCAACGCTGTATTGAACACCCTGGCGGAAAACTTCTCCCTGGAGCACGCCGAGCGTGTGAAAGAGATCGAGCGCACCACCAACCACGACGTCAAAGCCATCGAATACCTGCTCAAAGAGCAAGCGGCCCAACTGCCGGAACTGGCCCAGGTCAGCGAGTTCATCCACTTTGCCTGCACCAGCGAGGACATCAACAACCTGTCCCACGCCCTGATGCTGCGCGAAGGCCGTGATGACGTGATGCTGCCGCTGATGCGCCAGACCGCCGAAGCCATCCGCGAGCTGGCGATCCGTTTCGCCGCCGTGCCGATGCTGTCGCGCACCCACGGCCAGCCGGCCTCGCCGACCACCCTGGGCAAAGAACTGGCCAACGTGGTGTACCGCCTGGAGCGTCAGATCGCCCAAGTCGCCGCCGTGCCATTGCTGGGCAAGATCAACGGCGCCGTAGGCAACTACAACGCCCACCTGTCGGCCTACCCTGAGATCGACTGGGAAGCCAACGCCCGCGCCTTCATCGAAGACGAATTGGGCCTGGGCTTCAACCCCTACACCACGCAGATCGAACCCCACGACTACATCGCCGAGCTGTTCGACGCGATTGCACGCTTCAACACCATCCTGATCGATTTCGATCGCGATATCTGGGGCTACATCTCCCTGGGCTACTTCAAGCAGCGCACCATTGCAGGCGAAATCGGTTCGTCGACCATGCCGCACAAGGTCAACCCGATCGACTTCGAAAACTCCGAAGGCAACCTGGGTATCGCCAACGCCCTGTTCCAGCACCTGGCCAGCAAGTTGCCGATCTCCCGCTGGCAGCGCGACCTGACCGACTCCACCGTACTGCGCAACCTCGGTGTCGGCTTTGCCCACAGCGTGATCGCGTACGAAGCCAGCCTCAAAGGCATCAGCAAGCTGGAGCTCAACGAGCAGAAAATTGCCGCTGACCTGGACGCGTGCTGGGAAGTATTGGCCGAGCCGATCCAGACCGTGATGCGCCGCTACAACATCGAAAACCCCTACGAGAAGCTGAAAGAATTGACGCGCGGCAAGGGCATCAGCCCCGAAGCGCTGCAAACTTTCATCGACGGCCTGGACATGCCAGCCGCAGCCAAGGCCGAGCTGAAACTGCTCACCCCGGCCAACTACATCGGCAACGCTGTAGAACAAGCCAAGCGCATCTGATCCAAGCAAGCTCCTTTGAGACGCCCGGCCGCGCCGGGCGTTTTTATTCCTGTCTTAAAAGTGCTTTTTTTCAATAGGTTACACATGAATCCTGATATCCCTCTTCAACTTCTGGGCGGCATCACGGCACGGGAATTCCTGCGCGACTACTGGCAGAAAAAACCGCTGCTGATCCGCCAGGCCATCCCTGACTTCGAAAGCCCGATCGACGCCGACGAACTGGCAGGCCTGGCCCTGGAAGAAGAAGTCGAGTCGCGCCTGGTGATCGAACACGGCGAGCGCCCGTGGGAACTGCGTCGCGGCCCGTTCGCCGAAGACGCTTTCAGCACCCTGCCCGAGCGCGAGTGGACCCTGCTGGTGCAGGCAGTCGACCAGTTCGTGCCGGAGGTGGCTGAGCTGCTGGAGCACTTCCGCTTCCTGCCGAGCTGGCGTATCGATGATGTGATGATCAGCTTCGCCGCGCCGGGTGGCAGCGTCGGTCCGCATTTCGATAACTACGATGTGTTCCTGCTGCAAGCCCAGGGCAAGCGCAACTGGAAGATCGGTCAGATGTGCAATTCCGAAAGCCCGTTGCTGCAACACGCCGACCTGCGCATCCTCGCCGAATTCGAAGAAAGCGCCGAATGGGTGCTCGAACCGGGCGACATGCTCTACCTGCCCCCGCGCCTGGCCCATTTCGGTATTGCCGAAGACGACTGCATGACCTATTCCGTAGGTTTCCGTGCACCGAGCGCCGCTGAAGTGCTGACCCACTTCACCGACTTCCTCAGCCAGTACCTGACCGACGAAGAGCGCTACACCGACGCCGACGCCCAGCCGGTCAGCGACCCACACCAGATCCAGGGCGACGCACTGGACCGCCTCAAGGGCCTGCTCGCCGAGCACATGAGCGATGAGCGCATGCTGCTGACCTGGTTCGGCCAGTTCATGACCGAGCCACGCTACCCGGAACTGGTGGCCGGTGAAGAGTTGGGCGAAGAAGACTTCATCAACAGCCTGCAAGACGGCGCGATCCTGGTGCGCAACCCGAGCGCACGCCTGGCCTGGTCCGAAGTGGATGACGACGTACTGCTGTTCGCCAGCGGCCAGAGCCGTTACCTGCCGGGCAAACTGCGTGAACTGTTGAAGCTGGTGTGCTCGGCCGATGCACTGCACAGCGAAAACCTGGGCGAGTGGCTGGCCGACGAAGACGGTCGCGACCTACTGTGCGAACTGGTCAAGCAAGGCAGCCTGGGGTTCGCGGATGAATAAAATTCACGTAAGTGTCGCGGACTGGCGAAAGGATATCGACGAGATTCGGCGCATTCGTGAAGCGGTATTCATCGCTGAACAATCGGTCCCGCCTGAATTGGAGTGGGACGCGGACGATGCCGGCGCCATGCATTTTCTTGCATACGAAGGCGACTTCCCGATTGGCACCGCTCGATTGCTGCCCAGCGGCGAGATCGGTCGGGTATCGGTGCTCAAGGACTGGCGCGGACTGAAAGTCGGCGACAAGCTGATGGAAGCAGTAATTGGCGAGGCCGTGAAACGCGGCCAGACCAGGCAATTCCTGAGTGCGCAGGTGTATGCGGCACCGTTCTATGAGCGACTGGGTTTCAAGATCGTCAGCGATGAGTTTCTTGAGGTCGGGATTCCGCATGTGGATATGGTGCGCGAGGGCTGATTCAAGCCCGCATCGCCTTTATCGCAGGCAAGCCAGCTCCCACAGCTGACCGAGCACATCCCTGGAATACGCTCAAGTGTGGGAGCTGGCTTGCCTGCGATAGCTATTTCAGCAACACCACAAAATGCCCTGCCTGCCAGGGCATTTTGCCGTCTACGATTCAACTTGCGACCCACCAGGCCGACAAACTGGCACTATCAAGCAAATGACTCGCAGAGATAACGGACATGTCCCTACGCACCCTGCTCACCGCCCTCGTGATGACCGTCAGCGCTTGCGCCATGGCCGCCACTGAAGTCGTCAACCTGAACAACCGCACCAGCGCCGACCTGCTGCCCGTGGCGCAGAACTTCATTGGCAAGGACGGCACCGTCAGCGCCTACGGCAACCAGCTTATCGTTAACGCTGAGCCCGCCAGGATCGAGGGCTTGCGCGCACTGCTCGGCCAATTGGATACACCGGCCAAACGCCTGCTGATCACCGTCGATACCAACGAGAACAACCAACAGAACAGCGGTGACAGCCAGACCCGCATCATCAGCTACGGCACTGCCAGCCGCGACGGTGGCGTGCAGCAGATCCAGGCCAGCGAAGGCGTGCCCGCGCTGATCCAGGTCGGCCAGAGTGTACCGCTGACCACCACGCAACAGGATAGCTATGGCCGCCTGCAAAACCAGACCCAGTATCGCAACGTCACCCAGGGTTTTTACGTGACCGCCAGCGTCACCGGCGAGACCGTCCACTTGGCCATCAGTACCAACCGTGACCGCATGAGCCAGGAACGTCCCGATGTAGTGAACGTGCAAAGCACCGACACAACCGTCAGCGGCCGCCTGGGCGAATGGATCCCCCTGGCCGGCATCAATCGTGAAACCCAGGCGGACAAATCCTCTACAACCCGCAGCTACTCTACTCAGGGCCGCGATGACCTGACTTTGCGGGTCAAGGTCGACACCCTGAACTGAGGCACCAAAAACTGACTGGCAAGTCGCATTAGACTAAAGATGTAGTGCCTTAAAAAAAGCACTACAAAACATTTGACGAGCCAAAAAAGCATGGGCATGATGGCCTCGCTCCCGCTAATCAGGGGCCCTGGCAAGGGCCTTCGGATCGCCGCTCTAAGCTACCCACCTGAGCCGATTCGTGTCTGTACCGCCCACAAGGTGTGTTTGACGTTGGTTGCGACTGGAACGAAGTTGTCCCGAGGGACGGAAGCCAACCAGGTAACCCGGCTACACACTGATGGATCGTACAAAGGCCCACGACGCCCGAAGACCGTTCGCAGTTTGCCCTTACCTGCTCAACTCCCCCTTGAGCCCCATCGTTCATACCGTCGCCTACCTCCGTCAGATTTGACTTGAACACCAAAGCTTCTGGTCAGCGAGCAACCCTACCCAGGCAACGAATGCCGGGCTGGCAAACGGATACTTCAAACAAGACGCGACGAGGTTTTTCCCCATGGCACTGACACGCGAACAGCAAATTGCAGCCCTTGAAAAAGACTGGGCTGAAAACCCACGCTG
Organism: Pseudomonas sp. WS 5503; assembly: GCF_012985385.1. Classification (NCBI taxonomy): domain Bacteria; kingdom Pseudomonadati; phylum Pseudomonadota; class Gammaproteobacteria; order Pseudomonadales; family Pseudomonadaceae; genus Pseudomonas; species Pseudomonas sp. WS 5503. Next base: position 306,787 of record NZ_JAAQWI010000007.1, on the reverse strand, counting down.
GAAAGGCGTGACCCGCGCTTATTCCGCTGCTGACGTCGTCCGCCTGCGTGGCTCGGTCCAACCTGAGCACACCTTTGCAAAACTCGGCGCCGAGAAGCTGTGGAACCTGGTCACCCAAGGTGCCAAGCCTTCTTTCCGTCCCGACAAAGATTTCGTCAACTGCATGGGCGCCCTCACTGGCGGCCAGGCAGTCCAGCAGGTAAAAGCCGGTATCCAGGCGATCTACCTGTCCGGCTGGCAAGTGGCAGCGGACAACAACTCCGCTGAATCCATGTACCCCGACCAATCGCTGTACCCGGTGGACTCGGTGCCAACCGTGGTCAAGCGCATCAACAACTCGTTCCGTCGTGCCGACCAGATCCAGTGGAAAGCCGGCAAGAACCCAGGCGATGAAGGCTACATCGACTACTTCGCGCCAATCGTGGCTGATGCCGAGGCCGGTTTCGGCGGCGTACTCAACGCCTACGAGCTGATGAAGAGCATGATCGAAGCAGGCGCTGCCGGCGTGCACTTCGAAGACCAGCTTGCGTCAGTGAAGAAATGCGGCCACATGGGCGGCAAGGTACTGGTACCGACCCAGGAAGCCGTGCAGAAGCTGACCGCTGCCCGCCTGGCCGCTGACGTTGCCGGCACACCGACCATCATCCTGGCCCGTACCGACGCCAACGCGGCAGACTTGCTGACCTCGGACTGCGACCCGTACGACCAACCATTCGTTACCGGCGAGCGTACCCAGGAAGGCTTCTATAAAGTGCGCGCCGGCCTCGACCAGGCAATCGCCCGCGGCCTGGCCTACGCGCCGTACGCCGACCTGATCTGGTGCGAAACCGCCAAGCCGGACCTGGACGAAGCCCGTCGCTTCGCCGAAGCGATCAAGAAGGAATACCCGGACCAACTGCTGTCCTACAACTGCTCGCCTTCCTTCAACTGGAAGAAGAACCTGGACGACGCGACCATCGCCAAGTTCCAGCGCGAACTGTCGGCAATGGGCTACAAGCACCAGTTCATCACCCTGGCCGGCATTCACAACATGTGGCACAGCATGTTCAACCTGGCGCACGACTACGCCCGCAACGACATGACAGCCTACGTGAAGCTGCAGGAGCAGGAATTCGCTGACGCCGCCAAAGGCTACACCTTCGTGGCGCACCAGCAGGAAGTGGGCACCGGTTACTTCGACGACATGACCACCGTGATCCAGGGCGGCACCTCGTCCGTGACCGCGCTGACCGGTTCGACCGAAGAAGAGCAGTTCCACTAAGTACCGCGTACACGGCCACTGCGGCCCCACGGAAGACCTAACCGCAGTGCCGCGCAACAATCACGCCCCGACTGGTTCGGGGCGTTTTTTTGCCTAGGAATCACCGAAAATCAATGGTGGGAGCTGGCTTGCCTGCGATGGCGGTGGGTCAGAGGCAGGTGTTTCAGCTGATCCGCCGCCATCGCAGGCAAGCCAGCTCCCACATTGACCGCGCCCTATCCATAGTTTTTTTCTAAAAACATTGATCCAGAGCGGTATCCGCGCACATCCGATCGGTTAAAAGAACCGTTGCGACAACTAAGCGACACTCAAGCAAGTAACGGTAACTTCCCGCGCCACATGAGAAACACTCGCTTACACCCCTCGCAAACAATATTCATTATCATTTGGCACCCGAAAACTTCGTTACAGCTTAAACAAAACATAATTGATGAAAAGCCCGCTAATGCCCACACCACAAGGGCTACAGCCCCAAGAAGGTGCACTATGTGCTTATTCCACCGAATAATTTCGCCCTGGGAATTTTACTTGCCCGGTGTTTAGCCATAAAATCACCGCGATTGATTGCAGTGCGACATATCGTCACTGCATCGTTACTTTTTCGAGCTCAGAGACCTTTGCTCTCTGTTAAGGATTTCCAGCATGACCGACGCGACAGGACTCATGGCCCACAACTGGGGCTTTGCCATTTTCCTTCTCGGTGTTGTAGGCCTTTGCGCCTTCATGCTCGGCGTGTCCAGCCTCCTCGGGTCAAAAGCCTGGGGCCGCAGCAAAAACGAACCGTTCGAATCCGGCATGCTGCCTACAGGTGGCGCCCGCTTGCGGCTCTCAGCCAAATTCTATCTGGTCGCGATGTTGTTCGTGATCTTCGATATCGAAGCCCTCTTTCTCTTTGCATGGTCTGTGTCCGTCCGCGAAAGCGGCTGGACCGGATTCGTCGAAGCTCTCGTTTTCATAGCAATTCTGTTGGCAGGTCTTGTCTACCTGTTCCGAGTGGGCGCCCTTGACTGGGCTCCGGAAGCTCGTCGCAAGCGGCAAGCGAAGCTGAAACAATGAGGCTTTGGCAATGCAATACAATCTCACCAGGATCGACCCGGATGCTCCTAACGAGCAGTACCCCATCGGCGAACGAGAAACCGTTTCCGACCCGTTAGAAGACCAAGTCCACAAAAACATCTACATGGGCAAGCTGGAAGACGTGCTGAGTGGCGCGGTCAACTGGGGGCGTAAAAACTCCCTGTGGCCGTACAACTTCGGCCTTTCGTGCTGCTACGTGGAAATGACCACCGCCTTCACGGCGCCCCACGACATCGCGCGCTTTGGCGCCGAAGTTATCCGGGCCTCGCCGCGCCAGGCGGATTTCATGGTTATCGCCGGGACCTGCTTTATCAAGATGGCGCCGATCATCCAGCGTCTCTATGAGCAAATGCTCGAGCCGAAATGGGTTATCTCCATGGGTTCGTGCGCCAACTCCGGTGGCATGTACGACATCTACTCGGTCGTTCAAGGGGTGGACAAGTTCCTGCCCGTGGACGTCTACGTGCCTGGCTGCCCGCCCCGTCCCGAAGCGTTCCTGCAAGGCTTGATGTTGTTGCAGGAATCGATTGGCAAGGAGCGTCGCCCACTGTCCTGGGTGGTCGGTGATCAAGGCGTTTATCGCGCCGAGATGCCGTCTCAAAAGGAACAGCGCCGCGAACAGCGAATCGCAGTCACCAACCTGCGCAGCCCCGACGAAGTCTGATCCAGCACCGCTTCTTTTATAGAACGAAAACCTGGCTTCATTCTTTACGTTGACCGAAAGCGATAAAAAACCATGACTACAGGCAGTGCTCTGTACATCCCGCCTTACAAGGCAGACGACCAGGATGTGGTTGTCGAACTCAATAACCGTTTTGGCCCTGACGCCTTCACCGCCCAGGCCACACGCACCGGTATGCCGGTGCTGTGGGTGGCGCGTGCCAGGCTCGTCGAAGTCCTGACCTTCCTGCGCAACCTGCCCAAGCCGTACGTCATGCTCTATGACCTGCATGGCGTGGACGAGCGTCTGCGCACCAAGCGCCAGGGCCTGCCGAGCGGCGCCGATTTCACCGTGTTCTACCACCTGATGTCGCTGGAACGTAACAGCGATGTGATGATCAAGGTCGCGCTGAGCGAGAGCGACCTGAGCATCCCGACCGTCACCGGTATCTGGCCGAACGCCAGCTGGTACGAGCGTGAAGTCTGGGACATGTTCGGTATCGACTTCCCGGGCCACCCGCACCTGACGCGCATCATGATGCCGCCGACCTGGGAAGGTCACCCGCTGCGCAAGGACTTCCCTGCCCGCGCCACCGAATTCGACCCGTTCAGCCTCAACCTGGCCAAGCAGCAGCTAGAAGAAGAGGCGGCGCGCTTCCGCCCCGAAGACTGGGGCATGAAGCGTTCCGGCACCAACGAGGACTACATGTTCCTCAACCTGGGCCCGAACCACCCTTCGGCTCACGGTGCCTTCCGTATCATTCTGCAACTGGACGGCGAAGAGATCGTCGACTGCGTCCCGGACATCGGCTACCACCACCGTGGCGCCGAGAAGATGGCCGAGCGCCAGTCCTGGCACAGCTTCATCCCGTACACCGACCGTATCGACTACCTCGGCGGCGTGATGAACAACCTGCCGTACGTGCTCTCGGTCGAGAAGCTGGCCGGCATCAAGGTACCGGACCGCGTCGACACCATCCGCATCATGATGGCCGAGTTCTTCCGCATCACCAGCCACCTGCTGTTCCTGGGTACCTATATCCAGGACGTCGGCGCCATGACCCCGGTGTTCTTCACCTTCACCGACCGTCAGCGCGCCTACAAGGTCATCGAAGCCATCACCGGTTTCCGCCTGCACCCGGCCTGGTACCGCATCGGCGGCGTGGCCCACGACCTGCCGAACGGCTGGGAACGCCTGGTCAAGGAATTCATCGACTGGATGCCCAAGCGCCTGGACGAGTACCAGAAAGCCGCCCTGGACAACAGCATCCTCAAAGGCCGCACCATCGGCGTCGCGCAGTACAACACCAAAGAGGCCCTGGAATGGGGCGTCACCGGTGCCGGCCTGCGTTCCACCGGTTGCGACTTCGACCTGCGTAAAGCGCGCCCGTACTCCGGCTACGAGAACTTCGAGTTCGAAGTACCGCTGGCGGCCAATGGCGATGCCTACGACCGTTGCATCGTGCGCGTCGAAGAAATGCGCCAGAGCCTGAAGATCATCGAGCAGTGCATGCGCAACATGCCGGCCGGCCCGTACAAGGCGGATCACCCGCTGACCACGCCGCCGCCCAAAGAGCGCACGCTGCAGCACATCGAAACCCTGATCACGCACTTCCTGCAGGTTTCGTGGGGCCCGGTGATGCCGGCCAACGAATCCTTCCAGATGATCGAAGCGACCAAGGGTATCAACAGTTATTACCTGACGAGCGATGGCGGCACCATGAGCTACCGCACCCGGATTCGTACCCCAAGTTTTGCCCACTTGCAGCAGATCCCTTCGGTGATCAAAGGCGAGATGGTCGCGGACTTGATTGCGTACCTGGGTAGTATCGATTTCGTTATGGCCGACGTGGACCGCTAAGCATGAACAGCACGCTTATCCAGACAGACCGTTTCACCTTGAGTGAAACCGAGCGCTCGGCCATCGAGCACGAGCTGCATCACTACGAAGACCCGCGCGCGGCGTCTATCGAAGCCCTGAAGATCGTCCAGAAGGAACGTGGCTGGGTGCCCGACGGCGCCCTCTACGCCATCGGCGAGATCCTCGGCATTCCCGCCAGCGACGTTGAAGGCGTGGCGACGTTCTACAGCCAGATCTTCCGCCAGCCGGTTGGCCGCCACATCATTCGCGTGTGCGACAGCATGGTCTGCTACATCGGTGGCCATGAGTCGGTGGTCAGCGAGATCCAGAACAAGCTGGGCATCGGCCTCGGCCAGACCACCCCGGACGGCCGCTTCACGCTGCTGCCGGTGTGCTGCCTGGGCAACTGCGACAAGGCGCCGGCGTTGATGATCGACGACGACACATTCGGTGACGTGCAGCCCGCTGGCGTCACCCAATTGCTCGAGGGCTACCCATGACCCTGACTTCCTTCGGCCCGGCCAACCTGATCAAGCGTTCGGCCGAGACTCACCCCCTCACCTGGCGCCTGCGTGACGACGGCGAGCCGGTATGGCTCGACGAGTACCAGGCCAAGAACGGTTATGCCGCCGCGCGCAAAGCCTTCGCCGACATGGCCCAGGACGATATCGTCCAGACCGTGAAGGACGCCGGCCTCAAGGGCCGCGGCGGTGCGGGCTTCCCCACCGGCGTGAAGTGGGGCCTGATGCCCAAAGACGAATCCATCAATATCCGCTACCTGCTGTGCAACGCGGATGAAATGGAGCCGAACACCTGGAAAGACCGCATGCTGATGGAGCAACTGCCCCATCTGCTGATCGAAGGCATGTTGATCAGTGCCCGTGCGCTCAAGACCTACCGTGGCTATATCTTCCTGCGTGGCGAGTACACCACCGCCGCCAAGCACCTCAACCGTGCCGTGGAAGAAGCCAAGGCCGCCGGCCTGCTGGGCAAGAACATCCTCGGTTCCGGTTTCGACTTCGAACTGTTCGTGCACACCGGGGCCGGGCGTTATATCTGCGGTGAAGAAACCGCACTGATCAACTCCCTCGAAGGCCGCCGCGCCAACCCGCGCTCCAAGCCGCCCTTCCCCGCCGCCGTCGGCGTATGGGGCAAGCCGACCTGCGTGAACAACGTCGAGACCCTGTGCAACGTGCCGGCGATCATCGCCGACGGCGTGGACTGGTACAAATCCCTGGCCCGCGAGGGCAGCGAAGACATGGGCACCAAGCTCATGGGTTTCTCCGGCAAGGTCAAGAACCCTGGCCTGTGGGAGCTGCCGTTCGGCGTGACCGCTCGCGAGCTGTTCGAGGACTACGCCGGCGGCATGCGCGACGGCTACACCTTGAAAGCCTGGCAGCCAGGTGGCGCCGGCACCGGTTTCCTGCTGACCGAGCACCTCGACGCACAGATGTATGCCGGCGGCATCGGCAAGGTGGGCACCCGGATGGGTACTGGCCTGGCGATGGCGGTGGACAATACGGTGAACATGGTCTCGTTGCTGCGCAACATGGAGCAGTTCTTTGCCCGCGAGTCCTGCGGTTTCTGCACCCCATGCCGCGACGGTTTGCCGTGGAGCGTCAAGCTGCTGATGGCCCTGGAAAATGGCGAAGGCCGCGAGGGTGACATCGAAACCCTGCTCGGCCTGGTCGGTTTCCTCGGCCCAGGCAAGACCTTCTGCGCTCACGCACCGGGCGCCGTGGAGCCATTGGGCAGCGCAATCAAATACTTCCGCCCTGAATTCGAAGCCGGCATCGCGCCAACACGCGCGGGCGAACTCACTCAGGTGGTATCACCGACCATGGTCGGTGCGTAGAGCTTAAAGAAGCGAAGGGTCCGTGCCCTTCGCTTTTCTCATGTGCTGACGCCGCAAAGGCTGTGTAGATGCACATGAATAACAAGATTCCATTAGCCACGCCCGCTGACAACGGGCCAACGAAGAACTTTGAACCATGGCCACTATCCACGTAGACGGCAAAGCGCTCGAAGTCGATGGGGCGGACAACCTGTTACAGGCATGTCTGTCACTCGGCCTCGACATCCCGTATTTCTGCTGGCACCCCGCTCTCGGTAGCGTCGGTGCCTGTCGCCAGTGTGCGGTCAAGCAATACACAGACGAAAACGACACCCGTGGTCGTATCGTCATGTCCTGCATGACCCCAGCCACCGACAACACCTGGATCTCCATCGACGATGAAGAGTCCAAGGCGTTCCGCGCCAGCGTTGTCGAATGGCTGATGACCAACCACCCCCACGACTGCCCGGTCTGTGAGGAAGGCGGTCACTGCCACCTGCAAGACATGACGGTGATGACTGGCCACAACGAGCGCCGTTATCGCTTCACCAAGCGTACCCACCAGAACCAGGACCTCGGCCCGTTCATTTCCCACGAAATGAACCGCTGCATCGCCTGCTACCGCTGCGTGCGCTTCTACAAGGACTACGCCGGCGGCACCGACCTGGGCGTCTTTGGCGCCCACGACAACGTGTACTTCGGTCGCGTTGAAGACGGCGTGCTCGAAAGCGAATTCTCCGGCAACCTCACCGAGGTCTGCCCCACCGGTGTGTTCACCGACAAGACCCACTCCGAGCGCTACAACCGCAAGTGGGACATGCAGTTCGCACCGAGCATCTGCCATGGCTGCTCCAGCGGTTGCAACATCTCGCCGGGCGAGCGCTACGGTGAATTGCGCCGTATCGAAAACCGCTTCAACGGTTCGGTCAACCAGTACTTCCTGTGCGACCGTGGCCGCTTCGGCTATGGCTACGTCAACCGCGAAGACCGTCCGCGCCAGCCGCTGCTGGCCGATGGCGCCAAGCTGAGCCTGGACGCCGCGCTGGATAAAGCCGCCGACCTGTTGCGCGGGCGCACTATCGTCGGTATCGGTTCGCCACGCGCCAGCCTCGAAAGCAACTTCGCCTTGCGTGAACTGGTGGGTGCAGAGCATTTCTACAGCGGCATCGAAGCCGGTGAACTGGAGCGCATCCGCCTGGTCCTGCAAGTGCTGAACGACAGCCCGCTGCCAGTGCCGAACATGCGCGACATCGAAGACCACGATGCGATCTTCGTACTCGGTGAAGACCTGACCCAGACCGCTGCACGCATCGCGCTGTCGCTGCGTCAGTCGGTCAAAGGCAAGGCCGAAGAAATGGCCGACGCCATGCGCGTACAGCCTTGGCTTGACGCCGCCGTGAAGAACATCGGCCAGCACGCGCTGAACCCGCTGTTTATCGCTTCCCTGGCTGAAACCAAGCTCGACGACATCGCTGAAGAATGCGTACACGCCGCGCCGGACGACCTGGCGCGCCTCGGTTTCGCCGTGGCCCACGCCCTCGACGCCAGCGCACCCGCCGTTGAAGGCCTGGACGCTGAAGCTGTCGAGTTGGCTCAGCGCATTGCCGACGCCCTGCTGGCGGCCAAGCGCCCGCTGATCATTGCCGGTACCTCGTTGGGTTCCAAGGCGCTGATCGAAGCCGCCGCCAACATCGCCAAGGCCCTTAAGCTGCGCGACAAAAATGGCTCCATCAGCCTGGTGGTGCCGGAAGCCAACAGCCTGGGCCTGGCAATGCTCGGTGGCGAGTCCGTGGACGCGGCGCTGCAAGCGGTGATCGACGGCAACGCCGACGCCATCGTGGTGCTGGAAAACGACCTGTACACCCGCACCGCTGCCGCCAAGGTTGACGCTGCACTGGACGCGGCCAAAGTGCTGATCGTCGCCGACCACCAGAAGACCGCCACCAGCGACCGCGCCGACCTGGTGCTGCCAGCCGCCACCTTCGCCGAAGGCGACGGCACACTGGTCAGCCAGGAAGGCCGCGCCCAGCGCTTCTTCCAGGTGTTCGATCCGAAGTACATGGACGCCAGCATCCTGGTGCACGAAGGCTGGCGCTGGCTGCATGCCCTGCGCGCCACCCTGCTGAACCAGCCGATCGACTGGACCCAACTCGACCACGTGACCGCTGCCACCGCCGCCAGCGCGCCGCAGCTTGCTCGTATCGTGGATGCCGCGCCTTCTGCCGCGTTCCGCATCAAGGGCCTGAAACTGGCACGTGAGCCGCTGCGTTACTCCGGTCGTACCGCCATGCGTGCTGACATCAGCGTGCACGAGCCACGTACCCCGCAAGACAACGACACCGCGTTTGCCTTCTCCATGGAAGGTTATTCGGGTTCGGCCGAACCCCGTCAGCAGGTGCCGTTTGCCTGGTCGCCGGGCTGGAACTCGCCGCAAGCCTGGAACAAGTTCCAGGACGAAGTCGGTGGTCACATCCGCGCTGGCGACCCGGGCACTCGCCTGATCGAAACCAGCGGTGACTCGCTGAACTGGTTCGCTGCGGTACCGCGTCCGTTCAACCCGGCGCCGGGCACCTGGCAAGTCGTGCCGTTCTTCCACCTGTTCGGCAGCGAAGAAACTTCTTCCAAGGCCGCGCCGGTTCAAGAGCGCATTCCTGCCGCCTATGTGTCCGTGGCCAAGTCCGAAGCCGACCGCCTGGGCGTCAACGACGGTGCCCTGCTCAGCCTCAACGTGGCCGGCCAGACCTTGCGTCTGCCGCTGCGTATCAACGATGAGTTGGGTGCCGGCCTGGTTGCACTGCCTAAAGGCATCGCCGGTATTCCGCCAGCCATTTTCGGCAAAACCGTTGACGGTCTGCAGGAGGCAGCGCAATGACTTGGTTCACGCCGGAAGTAATTGACGTGATCATCTCGGTGGTCAAGGCCATCGTGATCCTGTTGGCCGTGGTCGTCGCGGGCGCCCTGCTCAGCTTCGTCGAACGCCGCCTGCTGGGCTGGTGGCAGGACCGTTACGGTCCGAACCGCGTTGGCCCGTTCGGCATGTTCCAGATCGCTGCCGACATGCTGAAAATGTTCTTCAAGGAAGACTGGACCCCGCCGTTTGCCGACAAGGTGATCTTCACCCTGGCACCGGTGGTAGCCATGAGCGCCTTGCTGATTGCGTTTGCGATCATCCCGATCACCCCGACCTGGGGCGTGGCGGACCTGAACATCGGTTTGCTGTTCTTCTTCGCCATGGCCGGTTTGTCGGTATACGCGGTGCTGTTCGCCGGTTGGTCGAGCAACAACAAGTTCGCCCTGCTGGGCAGCTTGCGTGCCTCGGCCCAAACCGTATCCTATGAAGTGTTCATGGGGTTGGCACTGATGGGCATCGTGGTGCAGGTTGGCTCGTTCAACATGCGCGACATCGTCGAGTACCAGGCGCAGAACCTGTGGTTCATCATTCCGCAGTTCTTCGGCTTCTGCACCTTCTTCATCGCTGGCGTGGCCGTGACTCACCGTCACCCCTTCGACCAGCCGGAAGCGGAACAGGAACTGGCCGACGGTTACCACATTGAATATGCCGGCATGAAGTGGGGCATGTTCTTCGTCGGTGAGTACATCGGCATCATCTTGATCTCGGCCCTGCTGGTCACGCTGTTCTTCGGCGGCTGGCACGGTCCGTTTGGCATCCTGCCGCAGTTGGCCTTCTTCTGGTTCTTCCTGAAGACCGCGTTCTTCATCATGCTGTTCATCCTGCTGCGCGCCTCGATTCCGCGCCCGCGCTATGACCAGGTGATGGATTTCAGCTGGAGATTCTGCCTGCCGCTGACCCTGATCAATTTGCTGGTGACGGCTGCCGTCGTGTTGTTGAACACGCCCGCTGCCGCGGTTCAGTGAGGATTTGACCCATGTTCAAATATATTGGCGACATCGTTAAGGGTACCGGTACCCAGTTGCGAAGCCTGGTGATGGTGTTCGGTCACGGCTTTCGCAAACGCGACACCCTGCAATACCCCGAAGAAGCGGTGTACCTGCCGCCGCGCTATCGCGGCCGCATCGTACTGACCCGCGACCCCGACGGCGAAGAGCGTTGCGTAGCCTGCAACCTGTGCGCCGTGGCGTGCCCGGTGGGTTGCATTTCCCTGCAGAAAGCTGAAACCGAAGATGGTCGCTGGTACCCGGACTTCTTCCGCATCAACTTCTCGCGCTGCATTTTCTGCGGCCTCTGCGAGGAAGCTTGCCCGACCACCGCGATCCAGCTGACGCCGGATTTCGAGATGGCCGAGTTCAAACGTCAGGACCTGGTGTACGAGAAAGAAGATCTTTTGATCTCTGGTCCCGGTAAAAACCCTGATTACAACTTCTATCGTGTTGCAGGTATGGCCGTTGCCGGTAAGCCAAAAGGCGCCGCACAAAACGAAGCCGAGCCGATTAACGTGAAGAGCTTGCTGCCTTAAGGAAGAAAGATGGAATTCGCTTTCTATTTCGCATCGGGTATTGCAGTGGTGTCCACGCTTCGCGTGATCACCAACACTAACCCCGTGCACGCCCTGCTCTACCTGATCATTTCGCTGATCGCCGTGGCCATGACCTTTTTCAGCCTCGGCGCACCGTTCGCCGGTGTGCTGGAAGTGATCGCCTACGCCGGCGCCATCATGGTGCTGTTCGTGTTTGTGGTGATGATGCTCAACCTGGGGCCGGCTTCGGTCGCCCAGGAGCGCGTCTGGCTCAAGCCCGGCATCTGGCTCGGCCCGGTTGTCCTCGCAGCCCTGCTGCTGGGTGAACTGCTGTATGTGCTGTTCGCTCACCAGAGCGGCCAGGCCATCGGCCACACCACCGTAGACGCGAAAGCCGTGGGCATCAGCCTGTTCGGCCCGTACCTGCTGGTGGTCGAACTGGCTTCGATGCTGCTGCTCGCCGCAGCCATCACTGCCTTCCACTTGGGCCGCAACGAAGCCAAGGAGCAATGACGATGCCTGCTATCCCTTTGGAGCATGGTCTGGCGGTCGCCGGCATCCTGTTCTGCCTTGGCCTGGTCGGCCTGATGGTTCGCCGTAACATTCTGTTCGTGTTGATGAGCCTGGAAATCATGATGAACGCTGCGGCACTGGCGTTCATCGTGGCAGGCGCACGTTGGGGCCAGCCGGATGGGCAAGTGATGTTCATCCTGGTGATCAGCCTGGCAGCCGCCGAAGCCAGTATTGGCCTGGCGATCCTGCTGCAGCTGTATCGTCGCTTCCACACGCTTGATATCGACGCTGCCAGTGAGATGCGCGGATGAACATGATCTTTCTGACTTTCGTATTCCCCCTGATCGGTTTCCTGCTGCTGTCGTTCTCTCGCGGGCGCTGGTCGGAGAACCTCTCGGCCCTGATCGGCGTGGGCTCCATCGGCCTGTCGGCCATCGTGGCCGCCTACGTCATCTGGCAATTCAACGTGGCGCCGCCCGAAGGTGGTCACTACACCCTGGTGCTGTGGCAGTGGATGGCGGTCGAGGGCTTCAAGCCCAACTTCGCCCTCTACATCGACGGCCTGTCGATCACCATGCTCGGCGTGGTGGTGGGTGTGGGCTTCCTGATCCACCTGTTCGCGTCCTGGTACATGCGCGGTGAAGCGGGCTACTCGCGCTTCTTCTCGTACACCAACCTGTTTATCGCCAGCATGCTGTTCCTGGTGCTGGGCGATAACCTGTTGTTCCTGTACTTCGGCTGGGAAGGCGTGGGCCTGTGCTCATACCTGTTGATCGGTTTCTACTACAGCAATCGCAACAACGGTAACGCAGCACTCAAGGCGTTTATCGTCACCCGCATCGGCGACGTGTTCATGGCCATCGGCCTGTTCATCCTGTTCCAACAGGTGGGCACGCTGAACATCCAGGAACTGCTGGTGCTGGCACCGCAGAAATTCCAGGTCGGCGACTTCTGGATCACCCTGGCTACCCTGATGCTGCTGGGTGGCGCCGTGGGTAAATCTGCGCAACTGCCGCTGCAAACCTGGCTGGCGGATGCAATGGCCGGTCCTACCCCGGTATCGGCACTGATCCACGCCGCCACCATGGTAACCGCCGGTGTCTACCTGATCGCCCGTACCCACGGCCTGTTCACCCTGGCGCCGGACATCCTGCACCTGGTGGGTATCGTCGGCGGCGTGACCCTGGTACTGGCCGGCTTCGCCGCGCTGGTGCAGACCGACATCAAGCGTATCCTCGCCTACTCGACCATGAGCCAGATCGGCTACATGTTCCTGGCCCTGGGCGTCGGCGCCTGGGACGCGGCGATCTTCCACCTGATGACCCACGCGTTCTTCAAGGCCCTGCTGTTCCTCGCCTCCGGCGCCGTGATCGTGGCCTGCCACCACGAGCAGAACATCTTCAAGATGGGCGGCCTGTGGAAGAAATTGCCACTGGCGTACGCCAGCTTCATCGTCGGTGGTGCCGCCCTGGCGGCCCTGCCGCTGGTAACCGCAGGCTTCTACTCCAAGGACGAAATCCTCTGGGAAGCTTTCGCCAGCGGTAACCAGAACCTGCTGTACGCAGGCCTGGTAGGTGCGTTCATGACCTCGCTGTACACCTTCCGCCTGATCTTCATCACCTTCCACGGTGAAGCCAAGACCGAAGCGCACGCAGGCCACGGCATCTCCCATTGGTTGCCACTGTCGGTGCTGATCATCCTGTCGACCTTCGTCGGTGCGATGATCACCCCGCCACTGCACGGTGTATTGCCACAAAGCGTCGGCCATGCCGGCGGCGAAGCCCAGCACAGCCTGGAAATCGCCTCGGGCGCCATCGCCATCGCCGGTATCCTGCTGGCGGCTCTGCTGTTCCTCGGCAAGCGTCGCTTCGTGACTGCCGTGGCCAACAGTGGCATTGGTCGCTTCCTGTCGGCCTGGTGGTTCGCTGCCTGGGGCTTCGATTGGATCTACGACAAACTGTTCGTCAAACCTTACCTTGCGATCAGCCACGTGCTGCGCAAAGACCCGCTCGACCAGACCATCGGTTTGATCCCGCGTGCCGCCAAGGCCGGTCACACCGTCCTGAGCCGCAGCGAGACCGGCCAATTGCGTTGGTATGCAGCGTCCATGGCGGCGGGTGCCGTTCTGGTGATCGGCGCCATCGTCGTGGTAGCGGTCTGACTATGTTTAAGTGCACTGCGTACTTTGCGAACTTGCGAAAGGAAACGAGCCCGTCATGATTCTGCCCTGGCTAATCCTGATCCCCTTTATCGGCGGCCTGCTCTGCTGGATGGGTGAACGCTTCGGCGCCACCCTCCCCCGCTGGATTGCGTTGCTGACCATGTCCCTGGAACTCGCGCTCGGCCTCTGGCTGTGGGCCCATGGTGACTATTCATTCGCTCCGGCACCGGGCGTCGATCCCACCTTCGCGCTTGAATTCAAGCACGTGTGGATCCAGCGCTTCGGCATCAACGTGCACCTGGCCCTCGACGGCCTGTCGCTGTTGATGATCCTGCTGACCGGCCTGCTGGGTATCCTCTCGGTACTTTGCTCCTGGAAAGAGATCCAGCGTCACGTGGGCTTCTTCCACCTGAACCTGATGTGGATCCTGGGCGGCGTTGTCGGCGTGTTCCTGGCGCTGGACCTGTTCATGTTCTTCTTCTTCTGGGAAATGATGCTGGTGCCGATGTACTTCCTCATCGCGCTCTGGGGTCACAGTTCTTCGGACGGCAAGAAAACCCGGATCTACGCAGCGACCAAGTTCTTCATCTTCACTCAGGCTTCCGGCCTGATCATGTTGGTGGCGATCCTGGGATTGGTACTGGTGAACTTCAACAACACCGGCGTGATTACCTTCAACTACGCCGATCTGTTGAAGACCAAGATGTCGCTGACCACCGAGTACGTGCTGATGCTGGGCTTCTTCATCGCCTTCGCGGTGAAGCTGCCGGTGGTGCCGTTCCACTCCTGGTTGCCTGATGCCCACGCCCAGGCGCCAACTGCCGGTTCCGTGGACCTGGCCGGTATCCTGTTGAAGACCGCTGCCTACGGCCTGCTGCGTTTCGCCCTGCCGCTGTTCCCGAATGCTTCGGCCGAATTCGCGCCGATTGCCATGACCCTGGGTCTGATCGGGATCTTCTACGGTGCGTTCCTGGCTTTCGCGCAAACCGACATCAAGCGTCTGATTGCCTTCTCGTCCGTTTCCCACATGGGTTTCGTACTGATCGGTATCTACTCCGGCAGCCAGCTGGCGTTGCAAGGCGCAGTGATCCAGATGTTGGCCCACGGTGTTTCTGCCGCTGCGCTGTTTATCCTGAGTGGCCAGCTGTACGAGCGCCTGCACACCCGTGACATGCGTGAAATGGGTGGCGTGTGGTCGCGCATCGCTTACCTGCCGGCGATCAGCCTGTTCTTTGCCGCCGCGTCGCTGGGCTTGCCGGGTACCGGTAACTTCATCGGCGAGTTCCTGATCCTGATGGGTGCCTTTGTGCAGACGCCGTGGATCAGCGCCATCGCCACCTCCGGCCTGGTGTTCGGTTCGGTCTACTCGCTGATCATGATCCACCGCGCCTATTTCGGCCCGGCCAAGTCCGACACCGTCCTGCAAGGGATGGATGCGCGCGAACTGATCATGGTGCTCGGCCTTGCGGTGTTGCTGATCTTCATCGGCGTGTACCCGCAACCGTTCCTGGACACTTCTGCCGCAACGATGCATGGCGTGCAGCAGTGGTTCGGCACCGCCTTCTCTCAACTCGCTTCGGCCCGGTAAGAGCGCTATGGAATTCACGATCCAACACTTTATCGCGCTTGCGCCGCTGCTGATTACCAGCCTCACCATCGTAGTGGTGATGCTGGCAATCGCCTGGCGCCGCAATCACTCGCAAACGTTCCTGCTGTCCTGCGCCGGGTTGAACCTGGCCCTGCTGTCGATCATCCCGGCCCTCAAGGTCGCGCCACTGGCAGTCACGCCATTGATGATGGTCGATGACTTCGCGCTGCTGTACATCGCCCTGATCCTGGTGGCGACCCTGGCCTGCGTCACCCTCGCCCACGCCTACCTCGGCGAAGGCGGCACCGGCTACCCGGGCAACCGCGAAGAGCTGTACCTGCTGATCCTGCTGGCTGCGGCCGGCGGTATCGTGCTGGTCAGCGCGCAGCACCTGGCGGGCCTGTTCATCGGCCTGGAACTGCTGTCGATCCCGACCTACGGCCTGGTGGCCTACGCCTTCTTCAACAAGCGCTCCCTGGAAGCCGGCATCAAGTACATGGTGCTGTCGGCCGCCGGTTCCGCGTTCCTGTTGTTCGGTATGGCCCTGCTCTACGCCGAAGCCGGCAGCCTGAGTTTCACCGGTATCGGCCACGCGCTGGCCGCCACCAACAGCCCGGCGCCGATTGCCCAGTTGGGCCTGGCGATGATGCTGATCGGCCTGGCATTCAAGCTGTCGCTGGTGCCGTTCCATCTGTGGACCCCCGACGTGTACGAAGGCGCCCCGGCGCCGGTGGCCGCGTTCCTGGCGACTGCGTCGAAAGTGGCCGTGTTTGCAGTGATGGTGCGTCTGTTCCAGATCTCCCCTGCCGCCAACACCGGCGTGCTGAGCAACGTGCTGACGGTGATCGCCATTGCGTCGATCCTGTTCGGTAACCTGCTGGCCCTGACCCAGAACAACCTCAAGCGTCTGCTGGGTTATTCGTCCATCGCCCACTTCGGCTACCTGCTGATCGCCCTGGTGGCGAGCAAAGGCCTGGCTGTAGAAGCCATCGGCGTGTACCTGGTCACCTACGTGATCACCAGCCTGGGTGCGTTCGGCGTCATCACCTTGATGTCGTCGCCGTACAAAGGCCGTGACGCCGACGCCCTGTACGAATACCGCGGCCTGTTCTGGCGCCGTCCGTACCTGACCGCCGTGCTCACCGTGATGATGCTGTCGTTGGCCGGTATTCCGCTGACGGCGGGCTTTATCGGCAAGTTCTACATCGTCGCGACCGGTGTCGAAGCCCACGAATGGTGGCTGGTTGCCTCGCTGGTACTGGGCAGCGCCATCGGCGTGTTCTACTACCTGCGCGTGATGGTCACCCTGTACCTGATCGAGCCAAACCTGCGCCGTGTGGATGCCGAGCTGCATTGGGAACAGAAGGCAGGCGGCGTCATGCTGCTGGCCATCGCCCTGCTCGCGTTCTTCCTGGGCGTTTACCCACAACCGTTGCTCACCCTGGTGCAGCACGCGGTGCTGGGCGTTTGATCGCTTAGGTTGATGCAGTAAACAGAACGGCGCCTTTGGGCGCCGTTTTGCGTTTCTGTAGCTTGGCTTTTTCCCTTCCCTACTCGCTGAAATTTCTTCTTCAATCTGCCTCCTCATCCGGCATCTACCCCGCTGGATGCGGCCTTAAGGTGTTTGCGTTTTAAGAAAGTTCCCACAGCTTGGGCGCTTGACCCATAGAGAGTGGGCCACCAAACTATACGCAGGCTACGTACAGAACATGGATGCTCTATTTATCGAACTGCCGGCATTCGAACGGCATCGCAGGGACTATCTGAGCGATGAGCTTTTTCACGGTTTTCAGCAGGAGTTGATGAAAAACCCAGAAGCGGGAGACGTGATCGAGGGAACGGGCGGGTTGAGAAAGGTTCGCTTCGTCGATGAGCGACGAAACAAAGGCAAGCGCGGTGGCCTGCGGGTCATTTACTACTGGTGGTCAGGCGGTACGCAATTCTGGTTATTCACTTTGTACGGCAAACACGAACAGAACGACCTGACGCCACAACATAAAAAAGCCCTTAAACACATGCTAGACAGGGAAATCAAAGCGAGAACACACTATGAAACGTGAAATCTTTTCCGAACTGGTCGAAGGCTTCGACGCCCTGGCTGATGAACGCCAGGGAAAAATCACCCTGCGCACCCACAAAGCGCACCTCAACAAGCTGGCGCCACTCAGCGCTGACGAGGTAATCGCCGTACGCCAGCAACTCAACCTGTCCCGCTCGGTATTCGCCATGTACCTGCGCACCAACACCCGCACCCTGGAGAACTGGGAGCAAGGCCGGGCCAAGCCGAATGCGCAGGCTGTCACGTTGATACGACTAGTGGCGCGCTTTCCGGAAACCGTGGCGCAACTTGCCGCATTGGGCTGACCGGCAATAGCCGCACAAAAAACGCCCCGAGCATTCGGGGCGTTTTTGCAGCGCAAACAGCGTCAGAACGCGATACCCACCTTGAAACCATACTCATCACGCTTGAGCTTGGTGTTGTCGGCCACATAGGAGTCGTTATCGAGCTTGTACTCGGTGCGGGTGTAGTACAGGCCCGCCATCACTGGCAGGTCACCTTTCTGGTTCATCAGCAGGCTGACTTCGGCGTAAGGGTTGGTGCGGTCCTTGAGGTCCACGCTGTCGCTGCCAACGCCGTCAACCTTGAGTTTGGCGCGGCCGTCGATGGTGTGACGGGCGCCGGCTTCAACGCGCAGGGTCATGTCATCGAACTGGTGGTTGTAGCCCAGGGCTGCCTTGGCAAACGGCGACTTGTTGGTGAGTTTCATGTCGTAGCCATTGGTGTCCGGCTCGTAGCGGGTCCAGGTGTAGCCACCGCCCACGATCACATCGACGAAGTTGCGCGCATCCAGCGCGGCGCGCCAGCCGAGGTCGAGGTCGGCCTGGCCTTCCTTGAGTTTGTTATCGCTTTTTTCGCCGTACTTGGCTTCGATACCGGCCTGGTAGATAAAGCCCGACTCGGCGGTGAGCTTGTTGCCGAAGTTGTAGAACAGGCCGGCTTCGGGCATGTGGTCCTTGTCGCTTTCGCTGCCGCCTTCAAGTTTGAAGTCGTTGTAGCTGCCCATGATCCCGAACGTGGAAATCGGATCGGTGGAAGGTGCTGCGAACACCACGCCAGGCGCAGCCACCAGGGCCAGCAACGAGGTGTTCTTGAGGAATTTTCCGAATAGTTTGGACATCGTTTTACATCTCCATTTTAAGGTGGGCAAAGTATTCAGGAATCGGTTCGAACCTTGGTGTTTGCAAAAAGTTCGAACTGATTTGCACCAAAATGGAGAAAAAACGGTTCAGCGAAGGCTCTATCTCAATACTCTTCGAGATCGGCCCTGATCAGGTGCTCAACCGCTTCGCGAAGTTGCGGCTGGGCCGGCAAACAAATGCCGAAGGTGTCGCGCAATAACGTCAGCAACTCATCAGCACTCTCCAGCTTGCGCTTCTCGCTGGGCCGATCCAGGTAATGAACCGCATAGCGGGCGTTGGCCAACGTATGGCGCCTGCCAGGCGCAAGCAACGCGGCTTTCAACTGCCCTACAAACGGGGAGCCTGGGTGCGTGGAGACGTACCAGTTGCCGATTTCATAGTCGATGTCGGCCTGGGTTTGCAGATCGAACACGTACAGGCCACGCCACTCCTCGCCCACCTGCGCCCACAGCGTGTAGCTGCCGTGTTTGAGCGTCAGGCGATAAGGCTCATGAGCGGTGGCCTGGGGTGCGTCGTTGTCCAGTTGCAACGGGCTGCTAGGCACCATGCCGCCAAAACCGACATCGGTGATATAGCGCACGCCGTCGAGGGTCACCAGGCTCAAGCGATGGGTGCGCCCAGTGTGGGCGTCCGGTGGGCCGCCGATCACCACACGCCCGGTGATGCCACGGGCGTCGAAGCCCAGTTCCTGCAAGAGTGCCAGGAACAGCTGGTTCAACTCGTAGCAATAGCCGCCGCGCCCCTCGTGCAGCACCTTGCGCTCAACGCTGGGCAGGTCGATCGGTACCGGTGCATGCATCAACGTCGACAGGCTTTCAAAGGCAAAGCTGCACACATGGCGCAGTTGCAAGTCCCGCAGGGTTTGCAGGGTGGGCGGCGGTGGCGAGGCATAGCCCAGGCGTTGCAGGTACAGGCGGCT
Source organism: Pseudomonas sp. WS 5503 (assembly GCF_012985385.1). Taxonomy (NCBI): domain Bacteria; kingdom Pseudomonadati; phylum Pseudomonadota; class Gammaproteobacteria; order Pseudomonadales; family Pseudomonadaceae; genus Pseudomonas; species Pseudomonas sp. WS 5503. The sequence continues at coordinate 287,276 of NZ_JAAQWI010000007.1, read as the reverse complement.
ATCGGTGAGTGTGTGCATGGCGCGATCCTTGGGCGCAGGGCAAGAGCGTCACTATGCCGCGCCTCTGCGTGCGTTGTCATTTTGAATGAACCTTTTGGAGCGCCGGCCTATCCATCTATAACAAGATTGGGAGGCAGCATGAGTACCGCAAAAATCTACACCGTCCACTATCAGCTACACGGTAAACCCAAGTCTTTCGTGGTGCGCGCCGAAGTGATGAACAACGCCGAGGCCTGGCATTGGGCGGCCGTCGATGCCGACATTGCCCATGTCAGCCGCATCGGCCGCGTAGGTCACGAACAGGTGAAAAAGACCACCCGGCCCTGGGCGGAAAAATACGGTATCAGCGACGTCAGCTGGTCGCCGCCCAGGTAAACAAAGCCCCGCACAACGGCGGGGCTCGGTTCATTGCTTCAAGTCGCCCAACGGATCGTAGGGCGGCTTTTTTTTCGCTGTCTCGTCGTCCTTTTTGTCCAACGGCGCAATAGCCGGGCCGATGGGATCGACCTGTGGGTCGGCTACATCCGGCGAATCCGGGTCGAAGCCCAGTTCGTCCTTGCCACTGGCGTGTTCGTTGGAAGAGGGACCATCGGTAGGTTTGTTCATCATATTCTCCTGCTAAAGCGGGCGGGCTCTGTCGTGGAGGTTTTCCAGGTCTTCTTCGACGCGCTCGACATCGTTGTCCGGACCGCGCTCTTTGGGATCGTTGGGGCGCAACGCATCGTTATCACGCTCCTCCTCGCCCGGCGTACGGTTCGGATCCGGTGTACCTGGCGGTGGCTGCTTGTGTTCAGACATGATGACTGACCTCATGAGGGGTTCACCATTTTAGAGAAACCGCCCCGCGCCATCGTTCAACTTCATTGCACCAGGCGTGAGAAGATGACCGCCCTTTTTGGAGACGTGCCCCGGATGTTCGAACTCAAACCCTGCGACCCCACTGCCTATCGCCAACAGACCCGCCGTAGCACGTTGATCGTCGCGGTGCTGTTCCTGGCCTTGGCCATGCTGCTGTCGAGCCTGGCGGTGATGCTGTTCGGTGAGCCTGGCGGTGACAATTTTCGCTTCAATGTCGGCGGCGTCTTCGCCGGCGTGTTGATCACGGTCGCGCTGGTGCGTGGCCCGTTCTGGAGCCAGGCCTGGTTGGCGCCAGCGGTGTATGGCTGGCAGCTCAAGCGCAGCCTGATGAGCGTGACCAACGTGATGCACAAGGTCACCGAGCGGGTGCAAGCCAACGACCCGGCAGCCATCAAACTGTTGCGCTTCTATCACTTGGGGCTGACGCAGATGCACGAGCTGGACGCCAACTCCAGCGCCCAGGCGCAACTGGTCGGCGAAATCGAAGCACACAAGGCGAGGATGCACGCAGCGGGGATCGACACCGAACAAACCCGGCTCGATCCCGCGTGGCTGGAAGCGCTCAAAAGCGCTTGAAGCGTACCTCAGGAAGCAGGCATTAAGGCGGTTAAAAAACCAGACTCAGGTCCAGGCGCCCTTCCCTCACCGGCGGGCACCAGTAATAGCCACCGGTCAACGGCTTACTGATGCGATACAGGCCATCGACGATCCCATCTTCCAACCCACTCATACGCCGAAGCTGGGCCTCAAACGCCTCGAAGGAATGCCCGAAGGCGAGAAACATCAACCCAGCCTGGCCATTCTCGGCCCAGGGCATCGAGCGGCGCACCACGAAGGCTTCCGGGGTAAAGCTTTCCTGGGCGGTGCGCTTGGTGTGAGCTGACTCGGGGGCATCGTCGAGCTCTTCATTATCGCCATGGCGGCGGCCAATGATGTGGTCACGCTCCTGGGCAGGCAATGCGGCGAAACCGTCGAGGTCGTGCTGCCATTGCTGGATCGCGGCGAAGCTGGCGCCGGTGTCGGTCAGCGCGGCTTGCACGGCGGCATCGTCGTGGGGGTTTTCGGTGCCGTCTTCGTAGTCGGTCAGGTCAAAGCCGGTCTTGTAGCGGAAACCTTCAGTCGATTGCACCAGGCGAAACGCCGGAGCCAGCGCTTTTTCCACGGCACGGCTGCGCAGCAACAACTCACCGCGATCCACCCCATGCAACCATACCCACAGCGCCTGCTGAGTCGACGGGTTGTGCGCGCCAGGGCCGCTAACGGCCGGGAATGAGCGCAGCCCTGGGATCTGGGCACCCAGCGCTTTTACCAGCGGCTCACCGAACCCCACCACGGCCGCCGCATCCGTCAACTGCACCAGCGCGTCCAGCGCAGCGGGCACGGCTTGCAACGAATCCAGGGCAAAAAACAGATGGCGGGCCTGCAAAGGCACCGGTGCGGCAAGAATGCCCGGCTGGTACTGACTCATGTGAACTCCTTCTGAAAAGCCGCGCAGTTTACCCGGCGTACACCACCCTGCGAACAAGAATGCGCGCAAGCCTTGCGTTAGAGCCGCTTGTTGGGTGACTCTCTAGTCATGTTTTGCAACTATTCCAGGGGTAGCGACATGACCACCAGCAACCTGCTCGCCCAGCTGTTTCCCACCTCCACCGCGCAGATTCCCGAGCAATTTCGCCTGGCGGCGCCCATTGAACAACGTGAATACCTGGTCGATGGCCAGTTGCAGGTGTGGAACGGCCCGCTCGCCCGCGTGCAAAGCCCCGTGCAACTGGGTGATGAGCGTGTACACATCGGCAGCACGCCGTTGCTGGATGCCGACACCGCCCTCACCGCCCTGGATGCTGCCGTGCGCGCCTACGACCGTGGCCAGGGTGCATGGCCGACGATGCGCGTGGTCGAGCGTATCCAGCACGTCGAAGCGTTTTTGCGGCGCATGCGCGAACAGCGCGATGCGGTGGTCAAGCTGCTGATGTGGGAGATCGGCAAGAATCTCAAGGACTCGCAGAAAGAATTCGACCGTACCTGCGACTACATCACCGACACCATCAATGCCCTCAAGGAACTCGACCGCCGTAGCAGTCGTTTTGAACTGGAGCAGGACACCCTCGGCCAGATCCGCCGCGTCCCCCTAGGCGTGGCGTTGTGCATGGGGCCTTACAACTACCCGTTGAACGAGACCTTCACCACGCTGATCCCGGCCTTGATCATGGGCAATACCGTGGTGTTCAAGCCGGCCAAGCTGGGTGTGCTGTTGATCCGTCCTTTGCTGGAAGCCTTCCGTGACAGCTTCCCGGCCGGGGTGATCAACGTGATCTACGGCAGCGGCCGCGAGACCGTGAGCGCGCTGATGGCCAGCGGCAAGATCGACATCTTTGCGTTTATCGGCACCAACAAGGCCGCCAGTGATCTGAAAAAGCTGCACCCCAAGCCGCACCGTTTGCGTGCTGCGCTGGGCCTGGATGCCAAAAACCCGGGGATCGTACTGCCCGAAGTGGACTTGGACAACGCGGTGAACGAAGCCGTCACCGGTTCGCTGTCGTTCAACGGCCAGCGTTGCACCGCGTTGAAGATCCTGTTCGTGCATGAAGACGTGGTCGAGCGCTTTATCGAGAAATTCAACGCCAAGCTGGCGACGCTCAAGCCCGGCATGCCGTGGGAGGATGGCGTGGCGCTGACGCCACTGCCAGAAGTGGGCAAGGTCGATTACCTCAGCGAACTGGTGGCCGATGCGGCGCGCCATGGCGCCAAGGTCATGAACCCCGAGGGCGGCAGCAGCCGTGGTTCGTTCTTCTACCCGGCAGTGCTGTACCCGGTGAACCCGCAGATGCGCGTCTACCACGAAGAGCAATTCGGCCCCGTGGTGCCGATCGTGCCCTATCGCGACCTGGAGACCGTGATCGACTACGTGCTGGACTCGGACTTCGGCCAGCAGTTGAGCCTCTTCGGCACCGACCCCGTAGCAGTGGGACGCCTGGTGGACACCTTCGCCAACCAGGTGGGCCGTATCAATATCAACGCCCAATGCCAGCGCGGGCCGGACACCTTCCCCTTCAACGGGCGCAAGAACTCGGCCGAGGGCACGTTGTCGGTGCATGACGCCTTGCGCGTGTTCTCGATCCGCACCTTGGTGGCGACCAAGTTCCAGGAGAGTAACAAGGCGTTGGTCAGCGATATTTTGCGCAACCGCGATTCGAGTTTCCTGACTACCGACTACATCTTCTGAAGCCAACCCCGTTCCAATGTGCAGACAGGTCAGTGTGGGAGCTGGCTTGCCTGCGATGCCAGCTCCTCGGTCTTTCAGTCAGGTCGCGGTGATGCTATCGCAGGCAAGCCAGCTCCCACATTTGATCAAGCACATTCATACATTTGAGGCCATTTTAAGACTGATGAACCTGCCCTTCTTTGCCCGGCGCCTGCTGCGCCCCTTGCTCGACCCCTACCGCCGCTTTCGCCATGCCAAGCTGATCCACGCCGCGCGCGTATCGGTGGGTTTGCTGGCAACCATCCTGCTGACCACCGGCCTCAACCTGCCCCACGGTGAATGGGCGTCGGTGACCATGCTGATCGTCATCGGCGGGTTGCAGCACCACGGCAATATCGGCAAGAAAGCCGTCGAACGCGCCTACGGCACCTTGATCGGCGCCAGCGTCGGCTTGCTGCTGGTGGTACAACAGGCTTACTTCGGCCTGCCGTTGCTCACCTATCTGTTGATGTCCGTGGTGTGCGGATTCTTTTCCTATCACGCCATCGGCAAGGGCGGTTATATCGCGCTGCTGTCGGCGATCACGGTGTTTATCGTCGCCGGCCATGGCGACAACCCGATCTCCGATGGCCTGTGGCGCACCGTCGATATCCTCATCGGCATTGTGCTGGCCCTGGCGTTTTCCTTTGCCTTGCCGTTGTACGCCGTGTATTCGTGGCGCTACAACCTGGCCAGCGCCCTGCGTGACTGCGCGCAGATTTATAGCCGGATCATCAATGGCCAGTCCGTGACTGACGATGAACACCTCAAGCTGCTCAACCGTTTGAACGGGGCGATGGTGCAACTGCGTTCGTTGATGCCGTCGGTGTCCAAGGAAGTGCGGATTTCCATGACTGAACTGGACGCGATCCAACGTCACCTGCGCCTGTGCATCAGCACCCTGGAGATTCTGGGCAATACCCGGCCAGACCCGCGTGATGAGCAGGCCACGGCGCGGATGCAAGTCATGTTGAAGGCCGAGCATCGGCAAATCCGGGTGCAGTTGGTGGGTATGGCGCGCGCGTTGAAATCGGGGGTGACGGAGCGGTTGGAGCGTACCGGTCACGCCCATGCCAGCGAGCCTGCGCTTGATGCACCGGTGTACAGCGCGCTGGATGGGTATCGCTTGTTGACCCTGCAACTGGCGGCGAACGTCGATCAGATGCGTCAACGGCTTGGCAAAAGTGCCGCACGCTGGAAGATTTAGCGACAGCTGGAGAGCAGCTTTACGTACATCGACACATTCACACTTTCTCTTACATATTTTTCACGTTTTATTCACAAGCCGAGACGTAGTGTGAAGCCTCATCCGTTACAAACGTTGCATATCAAGCCCGCCGCCCCAGCGGGCTTTTTTTTGCCTGTTTTTTGGCTCCGAAAAAGGGCCAACCTCTGTAGGAGCGAGCTTGCTCGCGAAGAACGCAATGACGCCGCGGTTAGCCAGAATGCTCGCGTTATCGTTGACGTTTTTCGCGAGCAAGCTCGCTCCTACAGGGCGTGGTGTTCGCGTAGGGCGCGCTGGGTTTCCAGCACCTTGGCCAGTGCCGTTTCGGCTTCCTGGCTTTGCTGCGGCACCCGAATCGCCGCCGACACCAGCGTGATCAGCTTGGCCATCACCTCGGCATCCGTGGCCGGGCGGCCCAGGCTCATGGAGTTCATCAGCAGGCGCAGTTCGGTGCCTGCCATGACGCCCGAAATGGCCTTGAGGGCAAATTGCAGGCGCACCCCCAGTTCATTACGTGGCAAATCCGGCAGGGCCAGGGCGAAGGCTTCGAAGAAGCGCTGGAACACCGGCTGGTAATGGACCTTGAGGTATTCCTGGATAAACGGCGAGGTGTCGCTGTAGACCCGGCCCAGGAAGCGAATGAACGAACGCCCTTCCCCGCTGGCCGGGTCGCTGCGCTCCAGGCCCATGGCCGGGGCAAACAGCACGCCCAGGAGTGTGTCGCAATCGAGCGGGCCATCGGATTCGGCTTCACAGCGCGCCAGCAGTTCCAGGCGTTGCTCGTTGAGGGGCTCCAGGCGCTGCATCAGCAAGGTTTTCATCAGGGAGTCCTTGTCCCCGAAGTGGTAGTTCACCGCCGCCAGGTTGACCTGGGCACGCTCGGTTATCTGCCGTAGCAACACGGCGTCATAGCCGTACTTGATGAAAAGAGCCTCTGTCGCATCCAGCAATCGAGTCTTGGTAACGTTTGGAGCGCTGAGTTTCTTCGCGACCATATGGGTTCCACGGCGGAAATATTGTTTTAAAAAATAATTTGATTTTTTATACCGGGGCGGCCCGTCGAAAGCAAGTAGTGACACTCCGCCATATCATGCAAAGCCCTTATATCCGGGCTTTTGAGGCAAATCGTAGGGTTTTTACCCACCTCTGACACCCGCTGAGAAAATCGTTTCAACCGGTAAAACCGCTCTACCTCGACGGCTGGCGAAGCGTCAGGAAGGCAGTTACTATTCAAACAATATTTTAAAAACAAGAAATAAAACCAGTCCGTGACGGCTACAGGCAGCTTCTGAACTTGTTACAAGGAGTTTCGGTGAGCAAGGCGGTACCGTCGAGACTGCAGGCGTAGTCATGATGACACAGACCCCCGCGCAACCCGGCTTGATTTCCCTGCAAGGCATCGGTAAGCGCTATCAGCTCGCCGGGCAAGAATTGAGCATTCTCAATGACGTGTGCCTGTCCATCGCCAGCGGTGACAGCTGCGGCATTCTCGGTGCCTCTGGCTCCGGCAAAAGCACCCTGCTCAATATCCTCGGCCTGCTGGACCTGCCCAACTGCGGCCAGTACCACTTTGCCGGCCACGATATTTTCAACGCCACCCCCGATGAGCTGGCGGCGATCCGCAACCAGCAGATCGGTTTCGTGTTCCAGAGCTTCAACCTGCTGCCACGCCTCAGTGCCCTGGACAACGTCGCGCTGCCCTTGAGTTATCGCGGCGTGTCGCGGCATGAATCGGTGGAACACGCCCAGCGCATGCTCGCACAAGTCGGCCTCGCCGAACGCGCCCACCATCGCCCCGCCGACCTCTCCGGTGGGCAGCGCCAACGTGTGGCCATTGCCCGCGCCTTGGTCGGCAAACCCTCGGTGATCCTCGCCGACGAACCCACCGGCAACCTCGACAGCACTACCGCCCAAGAGATCATGGACCTGCTGTTGAACCTCAACCGTGACCAACAGGTGACGCTGATCATCGTCACCCACGACCCCCACATTGCCGAGCGTCTGGAGCGCAAGATCCTGGTGTGCAACGGCGTGGTGCATGAGGCCGGGCGCCCATGAGCCTGCGGGTCGAGCAGAGCCTCAGCCAGTTGCTGCACGAAGCCTTTATCAGCCTGCGTACCCTGGGCAAGCGTTCGATCCTGGCGCTCTTGGGGATCGTCATCGGCAGTTCCTCGGTGGTGGCGCTGATCAATATCGGCCACAACGCGGCGGTGGATGCGGCGATGATTTTCAAGGACATGGGTACCGACACCCTCATCGCCCAGTTCCCGCCCAAGGGCAGCAGCAATGTGCCGATGCGCACCCAGCTCGACCTGGATGCGGTACGCAGGGCAGTGCCGGGCATTGCCCATATCGGCGCACTCAGCCTGTTCAGCGGGCCCATTGTGTTTCATGGGCGGACCGCCAATGCCAACTTTGTCGGCAGTACTGCCGGTATCCAGGACGCCATGCGCCTGGCGCTGCGTGAGGGGCGCTTCCTGTCACCCTTCGATGTCAACGAAACCTACGGGGTGATCGGCGACCAGCTCGCCCAGGCCCTCGGCGCGCCAGGTGACCCGCTGCAGCTGGGCGACCGTGTGCGTATCAACGATTACCTGTTTCTGGTGGTGGGCATCCTGCACAACCAACCCCGGGCCATGCTGATGCCGGTGCAGGCCAACGAATCGCTGTTTATTCCCGCCGAGGGCATGCGCCGCATCTATGCCAACCCGCAGATCAACAACGTGCTCATCCGCGCGGCGCCGGGGCAGGACATGGAACGCATAGCCAGGGACGCCGCCGCCGCGCTGCAACCCCAGCTCAGCGACCATAGCGTCGACATCACGGTGCCCCAGCAAATGATCGATGGCATGACCCGCCAAAGCCGCACCTTTGCCTATCTACTCCTGGCCCTCGGCGCGATCTCCCTGGTGGGCGGCGGTGTCGGGGTGATGAACGTGATGCTGATGAACGTCTCGGAACGCCGCCGTGAGATCGGCATCCGCATGGCCCTGGGCGCGCGCCAGCGGGATATCCGCAACCTGTTTTTGCTCGAAGCGGTCACCCTCACCGCCGTGGGTGCGCTGTGCGGCGCAGTCCTGGGCATGACCGCTGCCTGGCTGTATGCGTGGCTGTCGGGCTGGGCCTTTGCGTTGGCAGTGGCCGCCCTGCCCCTGGGCGTGGGCAGTACGTTGCTGGTGGGTTTGTTCTTTGGCATCTACCCGGCGGTGTCGGCCTCACGCTTGCAGCCGGTCGAGGCCCTGCGCGATGAATAAGTACCTACCGCTGCTCATGCTGATCAGCCTGCCGGGCATGGCCGCCGACGTGGTGATCAACCCTCAGGCACCCAGCACCACCCGCAGCGGCTACGAGCGTAGCGTCTCGCTGAATGCCCAGGCCACCACCATGACCCTGGGGGACGCGGTGTACCTGGGCCTGCGTAATAACCCGGCGATCCGCAGCGCCTACCTGCAACGGGTGGCGCAGAAATTCGACCTGCGCGTGGCCGAAGACGTGTTCAACCCCAAACTCACCCTCAACAGCTATTACCGCAGCACCCGTGGCTCCCAAGACAATGCGCGCAACGCCAACGTCGCGCCCACCAGCAGCCTGCTCGGCGAATACGGCACGCGCTTGAGCATGGCCTGGACCCAGCAGTTGAACAACGCCAACCGCGCCGGCCGCTACCGCAGCGACGGCCTGGACCTTGCGATCATCCAACCGCTGATGCGCGGGGCCGGCTGGGATGCCACCACCGCACCGCTGCGCCTGTCGCGCCTGGCCGAGCAGGCCAACCGCCTGAACCTCAAGGCCACCGTGGCGCAGACCATCAGCCAGATCATCGCCACCTACCGCGAATTGTTGCGCGCCCAGGAACAGTTGGTGATCGTCCAGGAAGCGCTCAAACGCTCCACTACTTTACTGGAGGTGAACAAAGCGCTGATCAGCGCCGGGCGCATGGCCGAATTCGAGATCGTGCAGACCGAAGCCGATATCGCCACCCAGCAATTAGGCGTGGAAGAAGCGCGCAACCAACTCGACACCAGCCGCCTGGCGTTGCTGCGCCTGCTGGCCCTGGACTTGTCGACACCGGTGCGCGCCACCGAGGCCCTGGAAGCCACCCCCATGGAGATCGACAAACGCCAGGCCTTCAACCTCGCGCAAAACCAGCAACCGGAATACCTCGCTGCCCTGCTCGGTAGCCAACAGGCCGACCTCGACCTGGTGATCGCCAAGGATTCCGGGCGCTGGCAGGTGGACCTGGTCGCCGGCGCCAACCAGATACGCGCCGCCACCGATAACGACAACGGCCATAACAATAACCGCACCTGGGACAGTTACGCCGGGGTGCAAGTGCAAATCCCTATTGGCGATATCAGCACGCGCCAGGCCGAAGTGCGTGCACGGGTAAATGTAGAAGACCAGGAAATCCGCATTACCGACGCCCGCCAGGAGCTGGAGCGCAACGTCAACAATGTGGTGCGTGACCTTGGCACCCGCTGGCGCCAATATGAAATATCCAAGCGCGCCGTGGAGTTGTCGCGGCGCAAGATCGAGATCGAGCGGGAAAAGCTCAGCGCCGGGCGCTCCACCAACTTTCAGGTGCTGAGCTTCGAGACCGACCTGCGCAACGCCGAAAACGCCCAGCTCAATGCGCTGATCGCTTATTTGAACGCCCAGACTCAGCTTGACCTGACCCTGGGCATGACGCTGGAAAGTTGGGAAATTGCCCTTAATGACTACTAATAAAAAATCCCTGCTGGCCGTTGCCTTGTTCCTGCTGTTGGCCGGCGCGGCCGGCGCCCTGCTCAGTCAACGCAGCGGGGCTGAGCAGGCGGGTACAGGCGAACAGTGGCTGGCCGTAAAGCCCGACCCGTTGGTGCACCAGATCGGGCTGGTGGGCAAGATCGAGCCTGACACCACCGTCGTCCTGACGGCGCCATTCGACGGCAATGTGCTGGCCAACCTGGTCGAACAAGGCCAGCGCGTTGAGGCCGGCCAAGTCCTGTTGCGCATGGACCCGGCGACGCTTGAAGTACAGCTGCGCGACGCCCTCTCCGCGCAACTCAAGGCCCGACGCACCGTGCAGGAAATGCAGGACTGGGGCAGCAGCCCCACCGTCAGCCGCGCCCGTCGCAGTTTACGCACCGCTGAAATGACCGCGGGCAACACCCAACGCAAACTTACCGAGAGCGAAAACCTGTTCAAACGCGGCATCATCCCTCGTAACGAACTTGACGACCTCAAGCAGCAAACCCAGCAACAGCAATTGGACTTGGCGGCGGCGCGCAGTGAGCTGCAACAAGCCCTGGACCAAGGCCAGGGCGAATATCGGCAGATCGCCGAAATGGAGCTGACCAATGCCACGGTGAAGTACGAAGCCTTGCAAACACTGCTCGAAGGCAAGGAGGTCAAGGCGCCCTTCTCCGGCATTGTGGTACCGGCGCCCGGTGGCACCAGTACCGCTCAAGGTGGCGGCAATAACAACGCGCCGGTGCAGGCCGGCAGCAAGGTCAGCCAGGGCCAGGTGCTGTTCGGGCTGGCCAATATCGAACGCTTGAAAATCGTGGCCAAGGTCTCAGAGCTGGATATCAACCAGTTGCGACAGGGCCAGACCGTTGAAGTCATGGGCGATGGCTTTGATGGCGAGCGGCTGACAGGTTCAGTCAGCGTGGTCAGCGGCCTGGCCATCGCCAGCGACAGCCAGGGCAGTGCGCAGTTTCCGGTGACCTTGTCGATCCCCACCCTGACGCCCAAGCAGTTACAACGGGTGCGCCTGGGCATGAGTGCGAGGTTGACGATTGTCACTTATAACAATGACCAGGCGATCGTGATTCCCAGCCAGGCGATCCAGGCGGACATGACGGTGGAGTATCGGGCGGCGATGGATAAACCGGTAGAGCGAGTGAAGGTCACCACCGGGCAATCGACGCCGCAGGGGGTTGAGGTGTTTGGGCTTGAAGCGGGGTTGGTGAGGATCGGGGGAATCAATCACTGACCCTCGATCCAGATGTGGGGACGTTGCACTGTGGCGAGGGAGCTTGCTCCCGCTGGGCTGCGCAGCGGCCCCAAGATCCTGGGAGCGCTTCGCACTCCAGCGGGAGCAAGCTCCCTCGCCACAAGATTACCGGTTACTTGCATTGGGGCAATCAATACCAGCTCCAACATTCAGCGCTGTGTCAGCCTGGCGGCCAGTGCCTTGGCCTGCAGCGCCACATCGGTCACCGCCGTACTCTCCCACCACATGCCCCGCAACGGCGGCCCCATGGCGAACAGTCGCTGGCTGACCTCGCCGCGAGCATCCAGCACCGCCCCCGTTGAATCCGCCGCAATCCCCAGCGCCAGCGGCCCAGGTTGGATCAACCCGCGCTTGAGCAGTTGCTGCGGTAAAGGACGGGCCACCCGGCGCCAGTCGTATTCGATGCCGCTGGAATTGATCAGCGCAGCGCCCAACATCTTGGTGATCACATCCTCGCCACGGTAGCGCACCGCAATGGCAACCCCATTCTGCGAAGGCACCAAGCCCTTGAACGACGCCGCCTGAATCCGCAACCGCCCTTGCCCCTGCAACCGCGCTACCAACTGCGCACTCAAGGGCGGCGAACGGTGGTGATGGCTTTCCCACCAAGGCCGTACATGCCGCACGAACTGGCGCTTCTGGGCCTCACTGGCCTGGCTCCACAGCCGCGCGATATGCACGCGCACCGTGTCCAGCGGCGCCTGCCAGTCTGTGCCTTGCGCCAGCGCGAGCTGGCATTGGCGTCGCACCTCACGCAGCAATTGTCGGGGGCTGCTCAGGCTGTGGTCAGCGGCGAGGAAGTCGTCCCAGCTCGGCGGTTGCCGGCGTACATGGGGCAACAAGCCGTGGCGCGAAAAAACCTCGATAGGTCCGCGATGCCCGGCCTGCTCCAGGGAGACCACGGCATCGACCATGGTCAGGCCCGAGCCGATGATCAGCACGGTCGATTGTGGGTCGAGACGAGCCATCGCGGGGACATCCCAAGGGTCCAACGCGGCGGCATTCAATCCTGTGGACTCGGTCTGCGGAGTGCGCGCAGCAGGGAACATGCCGGTGGCCAATACCGCACAGGCGCCGCGCAGTTGCTCGCCAGTATCGAGGGTCAACAACACCGAGGTGGCATCGACTTGCAGGTCTACCCCTTCGGCGCGGATGTGCTCGACGCTCGATGTAGAAAGCGCCTTGGCTTGTGCCAGACGCTGCTGCGCGTACAAGCCGAAAAGCCCCCGTGGCGGGAACAGCTCGCTGATAGGCACATGCTGTTGGTTCGACTCGGGCCATCCGCCGGCGCTGATGTAGTCGGTGAGCCATTGGGTCAGGTCGTCGGCATTGTCCGGGTCAACGCTCATACGCGCCGCATTGCCGTTCAGCGTATGGCCCAGTTCGACCGCGCTGTAGGCTTCGCCGCGCCCCAACTCAGCACGGGGTTCGACTATCAGGATACGCCGCGTGCCCGGCAGGCGAAGCAGTTGCACGGCCAGCATCGTGCCGCTCAGGCCACCACCGATGATCAGTACATCTGCAACGCGGGTGGATTCACTCATGCCAGTTCGCCCTTATTGTTGCTCAAATCACCACATTTCGAACAAACCGTACCGCCGCATTTCCATCATTGCGATAAGCATGGGGCTGGTGGCTGGCGAACATAAAGAACTCTCCAGCCTCGATGACAGTTTCCTGATCACCTATCACCAGCGTCAGGCTGCCCTCGAACACAAACAGTTGTTCGCTCCACCCTTCCAAGTCAGGGTCCGGGCAATAACGGTCACCGGGCTCAAGCCGCCACTCCCATAGTTCGACCTCACGCCGTGCCGTAGCCTTGGCCAGCAACACCGCCTTACTGCCGACAATCTCGCCCGCCCAGGCCAGCTCATTGATACGGCTGTGGTCGCGCACATCCGGCGCCTGAATCAGATCACTGAACGCCACGTCCAACGCTTCGGCGACACGGTCCAGGGTCGACAGGCTGACGTTCTTCTCTCCCGCTTCTATCGCCACCAGCATGCGCCGGCTGACACCGGATTTTTCCGAGAGCGCGGTCTGGCTCAAGTCGGCGGCATGGCGCAGGCGACGAACGTTCTGGCTGACGTGCTGCAGGACCGAAGCCCGTTGCGGATTTTCTTTGTGCACTATATTGCTCAATAGGTGGGTGTGCGCAGTATACTGCCCAGCGTGCGGCGCATTGTGCGGTCCGTGCTTTCCCCTTGCAAGACCGAGCCGCCATGACCGCCCCGAACTCCCCTTCGCGTTTCAACCGTTTCAGTAAAGCCGAATGCATCCTGGTGGTGATCACCATGATCTGGGGCGGCACCTTTTTGCTGGTGCAGCACGCCATGGCGGTCAGCGGGCCGATGTTTTTTGTGGGGCTGCGCTTCGCGGCAGCGACGATTGTGGTGGGGTTCTTTTCCTTGCGCACCCTGCGCGACCTGACCCTGTTCGAATTGAAGGCCGGAGTGTTTATCGGGGTGGCGATCATGTTCGGCTACGGTTTGCAGACCATTGGCCTGCAAACCATCTTGAGCAGCCAATCGGCGTTTATCACCGCCTTGTATGTGCCGTTCGTACCGCTGTTGCAGTGGCTGGTGCTTGGCCGTCGCCCCGGCTTGATGCCCAGCATCGGCATCATGTTGGCGTTTGCGGGGTTGATGCTGTTGACCGGCCCGGCGGGGGCCTCGCTGAATTTCAGCGCGGGTGAAATCGCCACCTTGATCGGTGCAGTGGCCATAGCGGCCGAGATCATCTTGATCAGCGCATTTGCCGGCCAGGTGGATATTCGTCGGGTGACCGTGGTGCAACTGGCCACCGCTTCGGTGCTGTCCTTCATGATGGTGGTGCCTATGGGCGAGGCGTTGCCGGGCTTTTCTTGGCTGTTGCTGTTCAGTGCCGTGGGCCTGGGCTTGACCAGTGCGGTGATCCAAGTGGCGATGAACTGGGCACAGCAGAGTGTGTCGCCAACCCGGGCGACCTTGATCTATGCCGGCGAGCCGGTGTGGGCAGGCGTGGTCGGGCGAATTGCCGGGGAGCGCTTCCCGCCGATTGCAATGGTCGGGGCGGTGTTGATTGTGGTGGCGGTGATTGTGAGTGAGATGAAGAGAAGCAGCTCGAAAGCTGTCGATACTCAAAGCGCTGTAGAGCCTGAAAACCAAGGTTGATACTGAGAGCGGCAAGCGAAAAGCTGCAAGAAGCAAACGCGGCTATTCTCTTGTAGCTTGCCGCTTGTAACTGCTTTCTACTGGTCCTGTAGGATCCTGTCACATCTTGCCGTTTGGTGATCGTGAAAGCGGCACGTATGATGCATCCCAAACTCCCGCAGATTAGAAGCCTATGTCCCTGATAGTTCTACTGCTTCTGCCTTTTATCGGCAGCTGTCTGGCGGCCTTGCTGCCGCATAACGCACGTAACACCGAATCGCTGTTGGCCGGCCTTGTGGCACTGGTCGGTACTATTCAAGTCGCCCTGCTCTACCCTCAGATCGCCCACGGTGGCGTGATCCGCGAAGAATTCATGTGGTTGCCCAGCCTGGGGCTCAACTTCGTGTTGCGCATGGATGGGTTTGCCTGGCTGTTCTCGATGCTGGTGCTGGGCATCGGCACGCTGGTGTCGCTGTATGCGCGCTACTACATGTCGCCGGACGACCCGGTGCCGCGTTTCTTTGCATTTTTCCTGGCGTTCATGGGCGCCATGCTGGGTTTGGTGATCTCCGGCAACCTGATCCAGATCGTATTCTTCTGGGAACTGACCAGCCTGTTCTCGTTCCTGTTGATCGGCTATTGGCACCACCGTGCAGATGCGCGACGCGGTGCGTATATGGCGCTGATGGTCACTGGCGCAGGTGGGCTGTGCCTGTTGGCGGGAGTGATGCTGCTGGGGCATATCGTCGGCAGCTATGACCTGGACCAGGTGCTGGCGGCGGGCGATCAGATTCGCGCGCATTCGCTGTACCCGGTCATGCTCGCCCTGGTGCTGATCGGCGCCTTGAGCAAAAGCGCGCAGTTCCCCTTCCATTTCTGGCTGCCCCATGCCATGGCGGCGCCCACCCCGGTTTCGGCTTACCTGCACTCGGCGACGATGGTGAAGGCCGGCGTGTTCCTGCTGGCCCGCCTGTGGCCGTCGCTGTCCGGCAGCGAAGAATGGTTCTGGATCGTCGGCGGTGCCGGCGCCCTCACTCTCCTCCTCGGCGCTTACTGCGCCATGTTTCAAAACGATCTCAAGGGCCTGCTGGCCTATTCCACCATCAGCCACCTCGGGCTGATCACCCTGCTGCTGGGCCTCAACAGCCCACTGGCCGCAGTTGCCGCGGTATTCCACATTCTCAACCACGCCACCTTCAAGGCTTCGCTGTTCATGGCGGCGGGCATCATCGACCACGAAAGCGGCACGCGGGATATCCGCAAGCTCAGTGGGCTGGTGCGCCTGATCCCGTTTACCGCGACCCTGGCGATGGTCGCCAGCGCGTCCATGGCCGGGGTGCCGTTGCTCAATGGCTTCCTTTCCAAAGAGATGTTCTTTGCCGAAACCGTGTTTATCTCGTCGACCCAATGGGTGGAAATCGCCCTGCCGGTGATCGCGACCATTGCCGGTACATTCAGCGTGGCCTATGCCCTGCGTTTTACCGTGGACGTGTTCTTCGGCCCGCCCGCCACCGACTTGCCGCACACGCCCCACGAGCCGCCGCGCTGGATGCGCGCACCCGTCGAGCTGTTGGTGTTCACCTGTCTGCTGGTGGGGATTTTCCCGGCCCAGGTGGTCGGCTCGATCCTCGCCGCTGCCGCCCTGCCAGTGGTGGGCGGTACGCTACCGGAATATAGCCTGGCGATCTGGCACGGCTGGAACGCGCCGATGATCATGAGCTTGGTGGCAATGACCGGCGGCGTGGTGCTGTACCTGATGCTGCGCAAGCAACTCAAGCGTGGCCGCTTCGAATACCCACCGCTGATCGGCTACTTCAACGGCAAGCGCGGTTTCGAGCGCTGCCTGGTGGTGATGATGCGCGGCGTGCGCCGCATCGAGAAACGCATCAGCACCAAGCGCCTGCAAACCCAGTTGTTCCTGTTGGTGCTGCTGGCAGTGATCGGCGCGATGATCCCGATGATCAACAGTGGCCTCAGCTGGGGCGACCGCCCGAAAATCCCGGGTTCCATCGTCTTCGTCACCCTGTGGTTGCTGGCGATTGCCTGCGCCCTCGGCGCCGCCTGGCAAGCCAAGTACCACCGGCTGGCGGCCCTGACCATGGTCAGCGTGTGCGGCCTGATGACCTGCGTCACCTTCGTATGGTTCTCGGCGCCGGACCTGGCCCTCACCCAATTGGTGGTGGAAGTGGTCACCACCGTGCTGATCCTGCTCGGCCTGCGCTGGCTGCCAAGGCGGATCGAAGATGTCTCACCCCTGCCCAGCTCGCTGCGCAAGGCGCGTATCCGCCGCCTGCGTGACTTGCTGCTCTCCACTGTGGTGGGCGGCGGCATGGCGCTGTTGTCCTACGCGATGCTGACCCGCCAGACGCCCAACGATATCTCCTCGTTCTACTTAAGCCGTGCCCTGCCCGAAGGCGGCGGCAGCAATGTGGTGAACGTGATGCTGGTGGACTTCCGTGGCTTCGACACCCTGGGCGAAATCACCGTACTGGGCGCTGTGGCCTTGACCGTGTACGCCTTGCTGCGCCGCTTCCGCCCGTCCAAGGAAAGCATGGAATTGCCACCCCAACAGCGCCAACTGGCGCCGGACGTGGCCACCGACCTGGTAAACCCGCGCCAGGCCAGCGACACCGCCCTGGGCTTTATGATGGTGCCGGCGGTGCTGGTGCGCCTGCTGCTGCCGATTGCGCTGGTGGTGTCGTTTTATCTGTTCATGCGTGGCCACAACCAACCTGGGGGTGGTTTCGTCGCCGGGCTGGTGATGTCGGTGGCGTTTATCCTGCAATACATGGTCGCCGGCACCCAGTGGGTCGAGGCGCAGATGAGCCTGCGGCCCATGCGCTGGATGGGCTTCGGCCTGCTGTCGGCCACCTTGACCGGGCTGGGCGCGCTGTTCGCCGGGTACCCGTTCCTCACTACGCATACCTGGCATTTCAGCCTGCCGCTACTGGGCGATATCCATATCGCCAGTGCACTGTTCTTTGACGTCGGCGTGTACGCCATGGTCGTGGGCTCGACCCTGTTGATGCTCACCGCCCTCGGCCACCAGTCGGTGCGCGCGCATAAACCGAGCAACCAGCCCAAAGTGGTTGCTGCAACCGAAGGAGCCGCCTGATGGAAGAAGTCATCGCAATAGCCATTGGGGTCCTGGCGGCCTCCGGCGTCTGGTTGATCCTGCGGCCACGGACGTTCCAGGTGGTCATGGGTTTGTGCCTGCTGTCCTACGGCGTCAACCTGTTCATCTTCAGCATGGGCAGCCTGTTTATCGGCAAGGAGCCGATCATCAAGGACGGCGTGCCCCAAGACCTGCTCAACTACACCGACCCACTGCCTCAGGCCCTGGTGCTCACGGCCATCGTGATCAGCTTCGCCATGACCGCGTTGTTCCTGGTGGTGCTGCTGGCATCCCGGGGCCTCACCGGCACTGACCATGTAGACGGCCGGGAGCCCAAGGAATGACGTGGATGAATCAACTGATCGTCGCGCCGATCCTGCTGCCGCTGCTCACCGCCGGGCTGATGCTGATGCTGGGCGAGAAACGCCGCCCACTCAAAGCCCAGATCAATCTGTGCTCCAGCATCGCCGGACTGGGCGTTGCCGTGCTGCTGTTGTACTGGACGCAACAAGGCGGCCCCGGCTCGATTGGTGTGTATCTGCCGGGCAACTGGCAGGTGCCGTTCGGCATCGTCCTGGTGGTGGACCAACTGTCGGCGATGATGCTGGTGCTGACCGGGGTTATCGGCGTCAGCGCGCTGCTGTTCGCCATGGCCCGCTGGGACCGTGCGGGCACCAGCTTCCATGCCCTGTTCCAGATCCAACTGATGGGGCTGTATGGCGCCTTCCTCACCGCCGACCTGTTCAACCTGTTCGTGTTCTTCGAAGTGCTGCTGGCCGCCTCCTACGGCCTGATGCTGCACGGTTCCGGCCGTGCGCGGGTGTCGTCGGGGCTGCATTACATTGCGATCAACCTGCTGGCGTCGTCGCTGTTCCTGATTGGCGCGGCGATGATCTACGGCGTCACCGGCACGCTGAACTTTGCCGACCTGGCGTTGAAGATCCCGCTGGTGCCGGAGGCTGATCGCGGCCTGTTGCATGCTGGTGCAGCGATCCTGGCTACGGCGTTCCTGGCCAAGGCCGGCATGTGGCCACTGAACTTCTGGCTGGCACCCGCCTATTCCTCGGCCAGCGCGCCGGTGGCGGCAATGTTCGCGATCATGACCAAGGTCGGCGTGTACACCGTGCTGCGCCTGTGGACCCTGCTGTTCTCCGGCCAGGCCGGGGCTTCGGCACTGTTTGGCGGCGATTGGCTGGTGTATGGCGGCATGGCGACCATCATTTGCGCGGCACTGGCGATGGTGGCGGCGCAGCGTCTGGAGCGCATGGCCAGCCTGAGTATCCTGGTGTCGGCCGGGATCCTGCTGTCAGCGGTAGGGTTTGCCCAGCCGAGCCTGACCGCGGGGGCGCTGTTCTATCTGGTCAGTTCTACCCTGGCACTGAGTGCGCTGTTTTTGCTGGCGGAGTTGATCGAGCGTTCGCGTTCGGCCAACGACCTGCCGCTGGATGAGGAGATTGATGCGCTGCCCAAAGCCATGGAATCGCTGCATCCGCGCCCGGGCGTGAACCTGGACGATGAGCAAAAAGCAGTGATCGGCCAGGTCATCCCTTGGACCATGGCCTTCCTGGGCCTAAGCTTTATCGCCTGCGCGCTGCTGATTATCGGCATGCCGCCGCTGTCCGGGTTTATCGGCAAGCTCAGCCTGTTGAGCGCGCTGATCAACCCACTGGGCTTGGGCAACGCCGTGGACGAGTCCATCCGCCCGGCGGCCTGGGGCCTGGTGGCGCTGCTGATTCTCTCTGGCCTGGCCTCGCTCATCGCTTTCGCCCGCCTCGGCATCCAGCGCTTCTGGACCCCGGAAGAACGCCCATCACCGCTGCTGCGCCGCTACGAGTGTGTGCCGATCTTCCTGCTGCTGGGGTTGAGCATCGCGCTGACCTTCAAGGCCGAGGCGCTGATGCGCTACACCCAGGCCACTGCCGAAAGCCTGAACAACCCGGAACACTACGTGATGGCAGTGCTCGCGACCCGGCCAGTGCCGAGCCCTGAAGCCAAGGCCGCCGCCCTGGAGGTGCAGCCATGAAGCGTCTGTTCCCGGCTCCCTGGCTGTCGTTGGCGTTGTGGGTATTGTGGCTGGTGCTGAACTTGTCGATCAGCCCCGGCAACCTGCTGCTGGGCGCACTGTTGGGCTTTCTTGCGCCGCTGATGATGGCGCCGCTGCGCCCGCTGCCGATCCGCATCCGCCGCCCTGGGGTGATCATCCGCCTGTTTTTCCGGGTCGGCCTCGATGTGATCATCTCCAACCTGCACGTGGCATGGGGCGTACTCACCTGCGGCTCCCGCCCACCGCGCTCGCGCTTTATCAAGATCCCCCTGGACCTGCGCGACGCCAACGGTCTGGCTGTGCTGGCGATGATCACCAGCGTGACCCCCGGCACCGTCTGGTCGGAACTGGCCCTGGACCGCAGCATCCTGCTGCTGCACGTTTTCGACCTGGATGACGAAGCCTCGTTTATCCAGCAATTCAAGCACGCCTACGAACGGCCCCTGATGGAGATCTTCGAATGAGCGCCCTGCTCGCCAATGCGATCCTGTTCAGCCTGTTCCTGTTCTCCCTGGCCATGGTGCTGACCCTGGTGCGGCTGTTCAAAGGCCCCTCGGCCCAGGACCGGGTACTGGCGCTGGACTACTTGTACATCCTGGCGATGCTGATGATGCTGACCCTGGGTATTCGCTATGCCAGCGACACTTACTTTGAAGCGGCGCTATTGATCGCGCTGTTCGGCTTCGTCGGCTCGTTCGCCCTGGCCAAATTCCTGCTGCGTGGCGAGGTGATTGAATGATGCCGTTATGGGTTGAAATTATCGTGGCGGCGTTGCTGTTGCTCAGCGGCCTGTTTGCCTTGATTGGCGCGATTGGCTTGCTGCGAATGAAAGAATTTTTCCAACGCATGCACCCGCCAGCACTAGCCTCGACGTTGGGGGCGTGGAGCGTGGCGTTGGCGTCGATCATCTACTTTTCGGTGCTCAAGTCCGGGCCGGTGTTGCATGGCTGGTTGATTCCGATTTTGCTCGCGATCACCGTGCCAGTCACCACACTGCTGCTGGCGCGAACCGCGCTGTTCCGCAAACGCATGGCCGGTGATGACGTCCCCGCCGAAGTCAGCAGCCGCCGCTGATGTTTTTGTAGGAGCGCAGATCGTTCCCACGCTCTGCGTGGTAACGCCGCCCAGGACGCTCCGCGTCCGCCCCACTCGGGCGAGCGGGCGACGCGGAGCGTCTCGGTATGCATTCCCACGCAGAGCGTGGGAACGAGAGTGCAAAAAAATGCCCCGAACCAGTCGGGGCGTTTTTTTATTCAGCGTGCAGCTATCAACGGTCAGTCAGCCAACCGCCACGTCGTCCCACCCTTGCCGTCTTCCAACACCACACCCATCGCGGTCAGTTGGTCGCGGATACGGTCGGATTCCGCCCAGTCTTTATTGGTGCGAGCCGCCAGACGCGCCTGGATCAGTGCATCTACCTCAGCGGCATCCACACGCCCTTCAGCGCCGGCTTGCAGGAAGTCATCGGCCTCCATCTGCAACACGCCCAGCACGCTGGCCAGTTCTTTCAGACGCGCCGCCAGGCCCGCCGCTGCGTCGATATCGGTCTCGCGCAAGCGGTTGATCTCGCGCACCATCTCGAACAGCACGGCGCAGGCTTCCGGGGTACCGAAGTCGTCGTTCATCACTTCGGTGAAGCGTGCCACGAAGGCCTCGCCGCCTGCCGGCGCCACCGCAGGCAAACCTTTCAACGCGTGGTAGAAACGCTCCAGGGCGCCCTTGGCGTCCTTGAGGTTGTCTTCCGAGTAGTTGATGGCGCTGCGGTAGTGGCTCGACACCAACAGGTAACGCACCACTTCCGGGTGGTACTTTTCCAGCACGTCGCGGATGGTGAAGAAGTTGTTCAAGGACTTGGACATCTTCTCGCCATTGATGCGGATCATGCCGCAGTGCATCCAGGCGTTGGCGTAAGTCTTGCCGGTGGCGGCTTCGCTCTGGGCGATTTCGTTTTCGTGGTGCGGGAACTCAAGGTCGCTGCCGCCGCCATGAATGTCGAAGGTCTCGCCCAGGCAGCAGGTGGACATCACCGAGCATTCGATGTGCCAGCCCGGACGCCCGGCGCCCCAGGGCGACTCCCAGCTCGGCTCGCCCGGCTTGGTGGCTTTCCACAGTACGAAGTCGAGCGGGTCTTGCTTGGCTTCGTCGACTTCGATACGCGCGCCGATGCGCAGGTCTTCGATCTTTTTACGCGACAGCTTGCCGTAGCCCATGAACTTGGCGACGCGGTAGTACACGTCGCCGTTGCCTGGGGCGTAGGCGTAGCCCTTGTCGATCAAGGTCTGGATCATCGCGTGCATGCCCGGGATGTGGTCCGTGGCACGCGGTTCCATGTCCGGCTTGAGGATGTTGAGGCGCGCCTCGTCCTCGTGCATGGCGGCGATCATGCGCTCGGTCAGCGCGTCGAACGACTCGCCGTTTTCGTTGGCACGGTTGATGATCTTGTCGTCGATGTCGGTGATGTTGCGCACGTACGTCAAGTCATAGCCGCTGAAACGCAACCAGCGGGTCACCAGGTCGAAGGCAACCATGCTGCGGCCGTGGCCGATGTGGCAGTAGTCGTACACGGTCATGCCGCACACGTACATGCGCACCTTGTTGCCGTCCAGCGGCTTGAAGACTTCTTTGGTCTTGCTGAGCGTGTTGTAGATCGTTAGCACGATGTTTCCCTTAAATCACTGGCCCCACGAATCTCGCAAGGTCACGGTACGGTTGAATACCGGAGCGCCTGGTTTCGAGTCCTTGATATCCGCGCAGAAGTAGCCTTCGCGCTCGAACTGGAAACGGTCTTCCGGCTGTGCGTCGCCAAGCGATGGCTCGGCACGACAACCAGTGAGTACTTGCAGGGAATCAGGGTTGATGTTGTCGAGGAAACTCGCGCTGTCTTCAGCCTTCTCAGGGTTTGGCGAGCGGAACAGACGATCGTACAGGCGCACTTCGCATTCGATGCTGGCAGCGGCCGGCACCCAGTGGACCACACCCTTGACCTTGCGGCCTTCAGGGTTCTTGCCCAGGGTGTCCGGATCGTACGAGCAGCGCAGCTCGACGATGTTGCCGTCGGCGTCCTTGATCGCTTCGTCCGCACGGATCACGTAACTGCCGCGCAGGCGCACTTCGCCGTTCGGCTCCAGGCGCTTGTAGCCTTTTGGCGGCTCTTCCATGAAGTCGTCACGGTCGATGTAGATCTCGCGGGCGAATGGCAACTTGCGCACGCCCAGCTCTTCTTTCTGCGGATGACGCGGCAGTTCGAGGTTCTCGACCTGGCCTTCCGGGTAGTTGGTGATCACGACTTTCAACGGGCGCAGCACGCACATGGCGCGCGGGGCGTTGGCGTCGAGGTCCTGACGGATGCTGAATTCCAGCATGCCGAAATCGACCACGCCGTCGGAGCGGTTGGTGCCGACCATATCGCAGAAGTTGCGGATCGACGCCGGGGTGTAGCCGCGACGGCGGAAGCCCGACAGAGTCGACATGCGCGGGTCATCCCAGCCATGCACGTGCTTTTCATCGACCAGTTGCTTGAGCTTGCGCTTGCTGGTGATGGTGTAGTTCAGGTTCAGGCGGCTGAACTCGTACTGACGTGGGTGCGCCGGGACCGGCAGGCTGTCCAGGAACCATTCATACAGTGGGCGATGGCTTTCGAACTCCAGGGTGCAGATGGAGTGGGTGATGCCTTCGATGGCGTCCGACTGACCGTGGGTGAAGTCGTAGTTGGGGTAGATGCACCACTTGTCACCGGTCTGGTGGTGATGGGCGTGGCGGATGCGGTACATGATCGGGTCGCGCAGGTTCATGTTCGGCGAGGCCATGTCGATCTTGGCGCGCAGCACGCGGGCGCCGTCCGGGAACTCGCCGGCGCGCATACGGTTGAACCAGTCCAGGTTCTCTTCCACCGAACGGTCGCGGAACGGGCTGTTCTTGCCCGGCTCGGTCAGCGTGCCACGGTATTCCTTGGCCTGCTCCGGGGTCAGGTCGTCCACATAAGCCTTGCCGGCCTTGATCAGCTCGACGGCCCAGTCGAACAACTGGTCGAAATACTTGGAGGCATAGCGCACTTCACCGGACCATTCGAAGCCCAGCCACTTGATGTCGCTTTCGATGGCGTCGATGTATTCCTGGTCTTCCTTGGCCGGGTTGGTGTCGTCGAAACGCAGGTGCGTGACGCCACCGAACTCCTGGGCCAGGCCGAAGTTCACACAGATCGACTTGGCGTGGCCGATGTGCAGGTAGCCGTTGGGCTCAGGTGGGAAACGGGTGACGATCTGCGTGTGCTTGCCCGAATCCAGGTCCGCCTGGATGATCGGGCGCAGGAAATTGACCGGGACGGCAGGTCCGGCCTTGGTATTCGAGGTAGGGTCGACAGTGGGCTTGCTCATAGGATCCTTGAACAGACAGGTGCGTGGCCAGGTGGGGCCAGATAAAACAAAGGGCTCATAATAGCCGAAGCAGTCAAGACACATACAGAGCGCGGCCAATTAATTGCCCGGGCGGTAAAAAACCACCTCGAATTTCCCGCAGGGCACGCTAAACTGCGCGCCTTGGCCGTCGTTTAGCCAGACAGGTAAGGTGCCCAGGCGCCCACACCCACGAATTCCCTGAAAAGAGTAGCGAACATGACTCAAGTCAAACTGACCACCAACCACGGTGACATCGTTATCGAGCTGAACGCCGAGAAAGCGCCGATCACCGTCGCCAACTTCATCGAATACGTCAAAGCCGGCCACTACGAAAACACTGTTTTCCACCGTGTCATCGGTAACTTCATGATCCAGGGCGGCGGTTTCGAGCCGGGCATGAAAGAGAAGAAAGACAAGCGTCCAAGCATCCAGAACGAAGCGGACAACGGCCTTTCCAACGACAAGTACACCGTCGCCATGGCCCGTACCATGGAGCCGCATTCGGCCTCCGCGCAGTTCTTCATCAACGTCGCCGACAACGCCTTCCTGAACCACAGCGGCAAGAACGTGCAGGGTTGGGGCTACGCGGTGTTCGGTAAAGTCACCGAAGGCACTGACGTTGTCGACAAGATCAAAGGCGTCTCGACCACCTCCAAGGCCGGTCACCAGGACGTTCCAGCCGAAGACGTGATCGTCGAGAAAGCCGAGATCGTTGGGTGATATTGCTGATTTCAGATTTGCATCTGGAAGAGGAGCGCCCGGACATCACCCGGGCGTTTCTGGATCTGCTCCACGGCCGCGCCCGTGGCGCCCAGGCGTTGTACATTCTGGGGGACTTCTTCGAAGCCTGGATTGGCGACGATGGCATGACCCCCTTCCAGCGTTCCATCTGCGCGGCTCTGCGTGAGCTGAGCGACAGCGGCACCCCGATTTTCATCATGCACGGCAACCGTGATTTCCTGATCGGCAAGGCGTTCTGCAAAGCGGCAGGCGCTACCTTGCTCAAGGACCCGACGGTCGTGCAGTTGTATGGCGAACCCGTGCTGTTGATGCACGGCGACAGCCTCTGCACCCGCGACCTCGGCTATATGAAGCTGCGGCGCATCCTGCGTAACCCGGTTGTACTGTTTATCCTGCGCCACCTGCCCTTGGGCACGCGTCACAAACTGGCGCGCAAGTTGCGCAGTGAGAGCAGCGCTCAAGTGCGCATGAAGGCCAACGACATTGTCGATGTCACCCCTGAAGAAGTGCCACGGGTGATGCAGCAGTTCGGCGTGCGCACCCTGGTCCACGGCCATACCCACCGCCCCGCCATCCATAAGTTGCAGATCGGCGACCAAGCGGCCAAGCGCATTGTGCTGGGGGACTGGGACAAGCAAGGGTGGGCGCTGCAGGTGGATGAGCAAGGGTTTCAGCTGGCGGCGTTTGACTTCGTCAACCCGCAGTTGGCGTTGCCTGGCGCCTGAACCTCTGACACAACACCGTTCAACCTGTGGGAGCTGGCTTGCCTGCGATAGCCATAGGTGTCTACACAACTTCGGTACGGCGCTGACCCTGTGGCGAGGGAGCTTGCTCCCGTGACGGACTGACAACCGACGCTGATCTAGCTGACGCACGCGATCCAAATGTGGGAGCTGGCTTGCCTGCGATAGCGGCCTGACAGCCAACACAGCTGGATTGTGTACATATCCATCCCTGCGGTAACGGCTACTTAGGGTTCCGTCCTGACGGCGGGTCGCTTTCGAAAAGCGCGAAAGTAACCAAAGCGCTCTTGCCCCACCACTCGGCACCTCGCTTAGGCTCGGTGTGCCCGAACACAGGCCAGCGTGGTTTAACGGGGCGCCTGAGATCAAGATCAAAAGCAGATCAAGATCAAGAGCGACTCGCTTCGCATCGTGGTTACCGTCCACCGTTACAGCGTTATGTAGATACCTATGCTGCGATAGCATCACCTCGGTGCATCTGATACACCGAGGTGTCTGCATCGCAGGCAAGCCAGCTCCCACAGGGACCGCGCTGACCTTACAATCAGTGCCCCGAAGCCGCAGGCCCGGCCTTCGCCGTGAACGGTGGCTTGGCCAGCCACACCAGCAACATCAAGCCCATGAACATCCACCCCAGCAACGTGAAGTAATCCACGGTGGACATCATGTACGCCTGGCTGGTGAGAATCTGGTCCAGTTGGGTATAGGCCTTCTGCCCTGCCCCGCCCAGCGCCTGCAACGCATCGCGGGTGGTCGAGTCGTAGACGGTCATGTTCTCGCTCATGTAGGCATGGTGCTGGTCGGCCCGGCGAATCCAGATCCAGGTTGTCAGCGAGGCCGCGAAGCTGCCGCCCAAGGTGCGCAGGAAGGTCGCAAGCCCCGCGCCGTCGGCAATCTGGTGCGGCGGCAGGTCGGACATCAGGATGCTCAAGGTCGGCATGAAGAACAGCGCCACGCCGATGCCCATGAACAGCTGCACCATGGCGATATGGGTGAAGTCCACTTCGTTGGTGAAACCGGCGCGCATGAAGCAGCTCAAGCCAATCGCCAGGAACGCCAGGCCCGCCAGCAGGCGCAGGTCGAACTTGTGCGCGTACTTGCCCACGAATGGCGACATCAGCACCGGCAAAATGCCGATCGGCGCCACCGCCAGCCCGGCCCAGGTGGCGGTGTAGCCCATCTGGGTTTGCAGCCACTGCGGCAGGATCAGGTTGATGCCGAAAAAGCCCGCATAACCGAGGATCAGCACAATGGTACCGATCCTGAAGTTACGGTGTGCGAACAGCCGCAGATTGACCACCGGGTGCTTGTCGGTCATCTCCCAGATCACGAACACCGCCAGGGCAATCACCGAAATGGCCGCACCGATGATGATGAAGTTGGACTCGAACCAGTCCAGGTCATTGCCCTTGTCGAGGATGATCTGCAAGGCTCCCACACCGACGATCAGGCTCAGCAGCCCAACGTAGTCCATCGGCTGGTAACTGGTGACCACCGGGCGTTTCTTCAACTGCGAGCGAACCACCATCACCGCGAAGATACCGATGGGCACGTTGATGAAAAAGATCCACGGCCAACTGTAGCTGTCGGTGATCCAGCCACCGAGGATGGGCCCGGCAATCGGCGCCACCACCGTGACCATCGCCAATAACGCCAGGGCCATGCCGCGCTTGGCCGGAGGGTAGACCGCAATCAACAAGGTCTGGGTCATCGGGTACAACGGCCCGGCGACCAAGCCTTGCAGCACCCGAAAGCCGATCAACTCAGGCATCGAGGTGGAAATACCGCACAGGAACGACGCCAGCACAAACAGCAGGGTCGCCCACAAAAACAGCTTCACCTCGCCAAAGCGCCGGCTCAACCAACCGGTGAGCGGCAAGGCGATGGCGTTGCTCACCGCAAACGAGGTGATCACCCAGGTGCCCTGCTCCGAACTCACCCCCAGGTTGCCGGAGATCGTCGGCAACGCCACGTTGGCGATGGTGGTGTCGAGCACCTGCATAAAGGTCGCCAGCGACAGGCCAATAGTGGCCATCAACAGGCTGGGTGGCGTGAACGAGGCGTTATTGCTCATCAGCGTTGCGCAGCCTTGGGAGCGGCGACGCTGTTGTCATGGATCAACTGGTTGATCATGGCATCGGCCTCGGCCAATTGGCGGTCATACACGTTGGTGGTGAACGAGGCTTTTTGCGGCGCCTGTTGCGCCAGCACCGGGCCGCTCTGGTCGTGCAGGTCTACGTTGACCACGGTGCTCAAGCCCACTCGCAGCGGGTGTTTGGCCAGCTCTT
This sequence comes from Pseudomonas sp. WS 5503, assembly GCF_012985385.1. Lineage (NCBI taxonomy): Bacteria > Pseudomonadati > Pseudomonadota > Gammaproteobacteria > Pseudomonadales > Pseudomonadaceae > Pseudomonas > Pseudomonas sp. WS 5503. Next base: position 259,498 of record NZ_JAAQWI010000007.1, on the reverse strand, counting down.
CGGCGTTGATATGGATGCGCACCGGTACCCGCTGCACGATCTTGATCCAGTTGCCGGTGGCGTTCTGCGCGGGCAGCAAGGCGAACGCGCTGCCCGTGCCGGCGCCAAGGCTGTCGACGGTGCCGCTGTACTTGACGTCGCTGCCGTAGATGTCCGACTCGATATCCACCGGCTGGCCGATGCGCATATCCCGCAGTTGGGTTTCCTTGAAGTTGGCGTCGATCCACAGCTGGTCCAGCGGGATCACCGCCATCAGCGCCGTGCCCGGCTGGACGCGCTGGCCCAGTTGCACGGTGCGCTTGGCCACATAGCCGGTGACCGGCGCGATCAAGGTGCTGCGGGCATTGGTCAGGTACGCCTGGCGCAGTTGCGCGGCGGCCGCTTGCACATCGGGGTGGGACGAAATCACCGTGTCATCCACCAGGGCATTGGTGGTTTTCAGTTGTTGCTCAAGGTTGGTCAAGGCGTTCTTGGCGGCGGTCAGGCTGTCGCGAGCGTGAGACAGTTCTTCCTGGGAAATCGCGCCGCCCTGGGCCAGGGTCTTGCGGCGGTTGTAGTTGTCCTGGGCGGTTTGCACATCGGCTTTCTGCGCATTGACCTGGGCTTTCATGCCATCGACGTTGCTGTACAGGCCGCGTACTTGGCGCACGGTGCGGGCCAGGTTGGCCTGGGCACTCTGCAGGCCGACGGCGGCGTCGTTGGGGTCGAAGTTGATCAGCACCTGGCCTTCATGGACTAGGTCGCCATCGTCGGCGCCAATGCTGACCACGGTGCCGGTGACCAGCGGGGTGATTTCCACCACGTTGCCGTTCACATAGGCGTCGTCGGTGCTTTCATTGAAGCGCCCGTAGAACTCATACCAGGCCCACACGCCCACCACACTCAGGATGACGATCAGCGCCAGGCCGATCAGCATCACTTTGCGTTTGCGGGGGTTGGTGTCTTTGGGTTGTTCGGTTGCGTTGTTGCTGTCGGCAGTGGCCATGACAAATACCTCAAATTATTCCGTGCGTGTAGCTGGGGTGGTCGCGGCCACGCTGTTGACGTGGTACCCGCCACCCAGGGCCTGCATCAATTGAATCGACAGGTCGATCTGCGCCGCATTCAGGGTGGCCAGCTGACGCTGGGCCTGCAGCAATTGCTGCTCGATGCTGAGCACATCCAGGTAGTTACCGATGCCTGAGCTGTAGCGTTGCACCCCGGTGTCGTAGGACTGCTGCGCGATGTCGGCGGCATGTTGCTGGGCCTGGATCTGCCGCCCGGTGTCGCGCAGTTGGGACAGGCTGTTGCCGATATCGCCCAAGGCTTGCACCAGGGTTTTGTTGTACTGGGCCACGGCCAGGTCGTAGTCGGCGTCGCGGGCATCGAGATCAGCACGCAGACGGCCGCCGTCAAAGATCGGCAGCGAAATCGTCGGCGCAATGTTGAAGAAGCGGCTGGCCGAACCGAACATCGCATCGCCCAGCAACGACTCGGCACCTGCGCTCGCGCTCAGGTTGAGGTTGGGGTAGAAGCGGGTCTTGCTGGCATCGATGTTCTTGCTCGCGGCCTCTACGCGCCAACGTGCGGCGACCAGGTCCGGGCGACGGCCAAGCAACTCGGCAGGCAACACCGCCGGCACGGCCACGGCGCTGGGTTTGAGCACCGCTGGGCGCGCCAACTCGTCACCGCGGTCCGGGCCTTTGCCGAGCAACACAGCCAACGCGATCTTGGCGCTTTGCAGTTGTTTTTCCGCGTCAATCAGTTGCGACTGAGAGCTGGCTTCCAGGCTCTCGGTCTGCTGGAACTGGTACTCGCTGTCGATACCGGAACTCAGGCGGCGCTTGCTCAGGTCGAGCATCTGGCGGGTACGCTTGAGGTCATCGACGGCCAGGTCACGCACGATATGGGCCTGGCCCAGGTCGCTGTAGGCCTTGGCCACGTTCGCGGCCAGTGTCAGGCGCGCGGCCTGCTGGTCGACTTCGGCAGCACGGGCCTCGCCCAACGCCGCTTCCCAGGCGGCGCGCTGGCCGCCCCACAGGTCGAAGTTGTAATTGAAGCTGGCGCCGATGTTGCGCACCGTCGAATAGGCATCGCCCTGCCCGCGTGGGTCCTGGTCCTTGGCCAGGCGCGAACGGCTCACGCCGGCGCTGGCATCCAGGGTCGGCATACGGGCGGCGTTGGCGGCATAGGCCGCCGCTTCGGCCTGGTGGGCGCGGGCGTCGGCGACTTGCATGTCGGGGCTGTTCTGCAGGGCTTCCTGGATCAGGCCGTCAAGCTGTGGGTCGCCCAAGCTTTTCCACCAGTCAGCGGCCGGCCAGGCGGCGCTCGACAGCGTCACGCCGCTCAGGGATTTGCCGGTGTGCAGGGTATTGGCGTCGAGGCGCTGGCCCTGGGTGTCGAGGCCGCTGTAGTTGGCACAACCGGCCAACGTCATCGCCGCCAGCACCAGGCTGAATGCGCGTGTGTTCATGATCTACCTACCCGCTGGATCGTGATGGGGTCACCCGCAGCGATCAGCATTTTCTTCAGGATCCGCTCCAGGGTTTCCAGCTCGCCCGGCTCAAGCACGCCGGCCAACTGGTTAAGGGCCTTGGCGCCAATGTGCGGCAGCATGTCCGCCAGGCGCTGGCCCTCGGCGGTCAGCACCAACTGCACCTGGCGGCGATCCAGCTCGGAACGCTTGCGGCTGAGCAAGTCTTTTTGCTCCAGACGGTCGAGCATGCGCGTCATCGAACCGCTATCCAGGGATAGGTTGCGGCACAGCTCCGCCGGGGTATCGACGCCGAACTGGGCCATGATGATCAACACCTTGAACTGCGCGGCGGTGATGCCGTGGGGTTCCATATGGGTGTCGATGATGCGGTCCTTGAGGATCGCGGCGCGGCCCAGCAACAGCCCGAGGTGGCAGTTGTGGAAGTTGTCAGGGGTGAAGTGAGGCATCGAAAGTCACCTTATTACTGCCTAGGCAGTGAATGTGTGACGAGATGTTACTGCTTAGGCAGCGAATGTCAAATGGAATAATTAGGTTGCTTGGTAGTTGAGTAACTTAGAGCCTTGGACAGCAATCAAATCAGCGAGAGTCCAGTTAAGGCTTTTTGTAGGAGCGAGCTTGCTCGCGAAAAAACTCACGGGCACCGCGTGCATTCAGGATGCACGCGTTATCGTTGACGTTTTTCGCGAGCAAGCTCGCTCCTACATTTTTTGATCGGGCAAGGTTTAGAAATCGCGCTTGTAGAAGATATCCAGGGAACTCGCTACGCCCGTGGCCACTTCCAAGTACACCTTCTTGCTCAGCAGGTAGCGCAAGGCAATGGTGTTAGCCGGCTCGAACACCCCTACCCCATAACGCAAGCTGAGCTTCTCGTTGATCTTGCCGCTGGCCACCACGGCGGTGCTGTTACCCGTACCCTGGGTGTCCAGATCAAAATCCTGAATCCCCAGCTTATTGGCAATATCCGAAGTCACGCCAGCGCTGCCCATCAAGCCCAGGCCCAGGGCGGCTTCGGCGAGCATGTTGTTGTCTTCGCCAGTGTTGGTGCGCGAACGGCCCAGCACCAGGTATGACAACGCATCTTCCTGGGCCATGGCCGGCTCGGAAAAGATCTGCGTGGTGGGTTGTTCGGCGCTGCCGCTCAGGCGGATACCTGCGGTGACCGTGCGGCTGGATTCGGTAACGATGCGCACCGCTTCGATATCCAGGAACGGCTGGTCCAAGGGCCCCGCGAACAACAGGCGTGCGCGGCGCACATTGAGGCGCTGGCCGTAGGCACGGTAGCGGCCGTCGTTGAGCCACAGCTCACCACGGGTGTCCATGTTGTCGCCGATATGCACATGGCCCTGAACCTTGGCGGTGAGGCCGAAGCCGGCGAAGTTGAGCTGGTCTTCGCCTACCTCCACGTCGATATCCATGGCCATGGCCATCGGCGCTTTGCCCTCTTCGGTCTGGCTGCCGATGATCACGGTGTCGTCGGACACCTTGACCGTCGAAGGCGGCAGTTCGCGCACGGTGATGTCGCCACGGGGGATGTGGACTTTACCGGTAATCGCCAGTTTGTCGTCCTTGAGGCTGATCTTCAGGTCGGGGGCCACTTCCAGCTTGGCGTAGGGCTCCACGGTGACCGGCAGTTGCGAGCCTTTGAGGCTGAGGTCGACCACCAGGGCACGGCCCCAGTCGATCTGCCCCGTGAGGCTGCCCTGCCCGGCCTTGCCGCTGCGCCAGCCACCGTTGAGCTGCACGCTTTCACCGGCGATCTGCGCCTGCAGGTTCAGGCCCTCGAGGCTGATGGGCAACTCCGGCCCGGAGACTTCACCGTCCACCAGGTTCAAGTTGCCGTTGACCTGCGGCGTGAGCAACCCGCCGGAGATGCGGCCGCTGCCGTTGAGCTTGCCGGTGAGTTTTTCAACCATTGGCACAAAGGGCCGCGCCACGGCGAGGTCCAGGCCAGTAAGGCTGAAGTTGCCGGTGATTGGCTTGTTGTTTGGCAGCGGGTTGATCTGCGCCTGCAACAACAACTCGCCGAGCTTGCCGCCACGGAAATTGAGCTGGGTGTCGATGCGCTTGGGGTTGAGGGTGGTTTCCAGTTTCAGGGTGTCGTAGGGGAAATCCAGCCACTGGCCTTTGTCGCGCACGCGCAGGGTGCCGCCACTGGCGTCCACCGCGACCACACCTTTTGGGCCGCTCTGGGGCAGGTCCAGTTGCACATCGGCGTTGAGCCTGCCCTGCCAGGCGAAGTCTTTGGGCAAGAACCCCGCGAGGCTGTCGAGAGGGAATTGCTTGAGGTGGTAACGCAACTTCGGCTCGGGCATCAGGCGCTGGTCTTCACCACACAGGCTGGCGCCGCCGGAGACCCAGCAGTGCGCGCCAAAGGTCAGCTTGCCATCGGCCAGGCGTTCGATCTTCGCCGGGGCTTGCAGCCGCCAGTCTTGGCCACCGGCTTGCACGTCGCCACTGGCCAGGCGCCCGCGCCAGTTGTCTTTGTCAAGGTTGCCGTCCAAGGCCAGGGCCAGTTTGACCAGCGGGCCAGTCAGCGCCAGCTGGACTTTCTGGTTCTTGATATCGCCCTGGGCGCTGGCGGTGAGGTTGCCGACTTGCGTCTCGCCGCTTTGAATGCCGTTGGCCTTGAGGTCGAGCTTGGCGCGCTGGGCGCTATCGAGGTTGGCGTCCAGGTTGAGGCTTTGCAGACGGTTGTCGGCAAAGGCCAGTTGCTGACCCTTGAGGTCGAGCTTGCCTTGAGGGGCTTTCAAGGTGCCGGCCACCTCGACACGCCCGTTGACTTGCCCACGCAGTTGCGGCCAGAGCTGGGCCAGGCGCGCCAGCTTGATGTCGATCTGCCCGGCCAGACGCTGTTGCAGGCTGCCGCTGCCGTTGATGCGGTTGTCGCCCAGGCGGATGTCCAGGTTGGCGAGGGTCCATTGTTCGCCGGCGCCTTCGGCCTTGGCGGCGAGCACGGCGGTTTGGCCGCGCAGGCGACCCTTGAGGTCCAGGTCGGCGTTGAGCTTGAGCTGTTCGTTCTTGAACTCGCCTTTGCTGCGCAGCGGCCCGGCCAGGGTGCCGGGCAACTCTGCGACCCAGTAGGCGGGGTTCAGCGCCGACAGATCCAGGGCGGTGTCCCAGGCAATGCCGTCGGCAAATTGCAGGTTCAGGTGGCCTTCGGCCTTGCCTTGGCCGGCACTCAGTTTCAGCTCAGGCAGGAAGACCTGCTTGAGGTCGCCACTGAAGGGGGTGACCACATTGAACTTGCCCGCCGGGCCGTCGAGGTCAGCCTTGAGATTGCCCAGGTAGTTGCCGTCTTTATAGGAGATTTCACCGTTGAAGGTGCGCAAGGCCACTTGCGGTTCGTCGATGACCGGATAGAGGCGATGCCAGGGGAAGTCCAGCCAGTCGATCTTGGCGTCCGCGCTGAAGCCTTGTTGCCAGTCCAGGTTGGCACTGAGTTTGAGGCTTTGCTTGTCACCCGCCGTCAGGTCCAGGCCGGCAATCTGTGCGCCCTTGGCGTCAACCTTGCCCTTGAGCAGTAAATCCACCGGGCCGTTTTCGGCCGGTAGCACGGCCTTGCCCAGCAACTGGTAGCCATTGCTCAGGTCGCCTTTAGCGTTCAAGTCCAGTTGGTTGAGTTGCAGGGTATCGGGCAGGTCTGCGCTGGGTTTGAACGACTCGGAGGTGATGTGCGCCTGCGCCGGCAGGTTTTCCACCAGGGGTTGCAGCTCGCCAGTGAGCTTGGCCGGCAGATAGCCGCTGCTGTCGGCGTCGAGCTTGAGGGTCTTGAGCAAGTCGCCGTCGAGCTTGAGAGCAACGCTCCAGGGCGCGCCGCCCGGCGCATAGGGCAAGCTCAGGTTACCGGTGGCATTCAACGGCCAATCGCCGCTGGGTTGCAGCAGACCGGCGAGGTCCAGTACCAGATCGTCGCGCTGCAGATGCACCGAGTCGATCTGCAGGCCGGCGGTAGTCCAGTGCGCCACCAGTTGCAGGCCCTTGAGTTCTTCATTGCCGTTGAACAGCAGGCTGCCAATGCGAACATCGCCCAACTGGAGCGAAACCGGCAGCTTCAGGTCGGGCAGTTGAATCGGCCCGCTGTCGCTCTCTTCGGCACTGGGGGCGAATTCCAGGCTGACCTGTTCCACATCCAGTCGGTTGATGCACAGGGTCATGCGCAGCAGGCATCCGGGGGACCAGTCAAACGTCGGTGCATTCAGCTCGACGCGGCTGCCATCCTGCTGCCACAGCAAATGATCGGCACTCCACTGCCCGCCCAGGCGCCCCTGGAAATTTTCCACGCTCAAACCTGGCACCTGGCCCAAGGCCCAGCGACTGCCCGCCTGGGTGCCAAGCACTGACCACAGCGCCAACAACAGCAAGGCGAGGATGGCAACCAACGCCAGCCCCGCTATTTTCAAACCACGCATCACAGCTCAGGCCCCATGGAAAAGTGCAAGCGAATGCCGCCCGGATCTTCGAGGGCATGGGCCAGGTCGAGGCGAATCGGCCCCACCGGCGACACCCAGCGCACGCCGACGCCCACGCCGGTTTTCAGGCTGGGCAAGTCCAGGTTGTTGAACGAGTTGCCCTGGTCGACAAAGGTCGCGATACGCCATTTATCGGTGATGGAATATTGATACTCAGCGCTCAAGGCCACCATGTAGCGGCCACCGATGCGGTCGCCCCTATCGTTCTCGGGCGATAGCGTCTGGTACTCGTAGCCGCGCACGCTCTGGTCACCACCGGCAAAGAAGCGCAACGACGGCGGCACGGATTTGTAGCCGTTGGTGGCACTACCGCCAAATTGTGCACGCCCCAGAAAGCGGTGGTTGTCCCACAAGGTGGTCAGGCCTTTGACGGTGGCCGTGCCGTAAAGCAGGTTGGTGTCAGACCCCAGCCCCTCTTTGGCGACCTTGGTGTCGAACATCAGGCGGTAGCCATGATGCGGGTCGATGCGGTTGTCACTGCGCAGGTAGGAATAGCTCACGCCAGGCATCAGCAGGTTACTCAGGCCCGAGTCATTGCCCAGGCGGTATTCCTCGCGTTGGTACTTGAGTGAGATCACCCGCGTCCAGCCACTGGGCAACTTGCTGTGCCATTCGGGGCCGATGGTGAGCAGCTTGCTCAGGGTATCAGTGTTGGCGATCTCTTCATTCTGGTAGCCGCCGGCAAAGCGCAACTTGTCGGTAAGCGGCGGGTCAAGCGGGATGTCGTACCACAAGCCGACGTTCTGCCGCGGTGCCGACAACTCGGCTTCCCAGCCATAACTGTGGCCCTGGGGGTTGACCCAATGGCGCGTCCAGTTGGCTTTGCCCCGTGGGCCGACGTCGGTGGAGTAACCCAGGCCCAGGCCCATGGTGCGCGGCTTGCGGGTGTCCAGTTGCACCGCCACCGGGATCACGTCATCGGTGGCGGCGGTGGGGCTGGCGTCGACGCGCACGCCTTCGAAGAAGCCACTGGCTTGCAGGTTCTGGTTGAGTTCGGCGACCAGTTCGGAGTCATAGGGTGTGCCGGGCTTGAACGGCACCATGCGCTGCAACAGCTCTTCATCAAAGGGCGTGTCGCCGGTGAAGCTGACCTTGCCCATGCTGTAGCGTGGGCCGCTGTCGTAAATGAGTTCGATGTCGGCCACGCCCGCTTGAGGGTCTACGGCAAGTTTCTGGCTGGTGAAACGCCCGCTGAAAAACCCGTAGCGCGAGGCCTGGTTCTGGATCAGGCGCTTGGCGTCTTCGTAATGGCCGTGATTGAGCACGGCGCCGGGCTTGAGGTCGTCGCTGGCGGGCACGCGAAAGGTCTTGAGACTCGCGGCCTGGCCGTCGACCCTTATGGTGACGTCGCGCAAGTGCACCGGTTCGCCGGGGTCGATGGTGAGCGTCAGGCGCGGGTTCTTGCCGCCCTTCACATCGCTGTTGATCTGTGGCTGATAGTAGCCCAGGGCCTGCGCGGCTTTGCGCGCCTGCTCCTCGGCGCCACGGCTGAACCGCAGCAAGGCTTCTTCATCACGATCGCCCACACCGCCGATATAGCCTTCGATGTTGGCTTTCAGCGCGTCGTTCGAGGGTTTGATCCGCACGTCCAGCTCGCTTTGCGCAAATGCGCCGCAGCTCGTGAACAGCAGAATCAAGCCGCTGGTAAATCTTCCTGGAAACTTCATAGGCGCGGATGCTACACGAGCGAGAGAGGAACTATGAACCCGGATTCTTCTGAATAATTCTGTCTCAAGCCGTTGCAGGATGTAACGCCTGGGGATTGGGATGGAAAAACACATGCTCGCGCACCGGCCCTACGGCGACTTCGCCGATTTCCTCATAGCCCTGTCGCTTGTAGAAATCCAAATAACGGGAGTTACCGGTGTCGAGCACCACGCCGGATGAATGCGGGTCGTCGGCACACCAATTGTGTACCGCTTCCAGCAACTGCTCACCATGGTGCTTGCCCTGGAACTGCGGGTGAATGCCCAGCAGCGGCAGCACATGCACAGACGTGTTGGGCAGGCACGCCATGACGGCATGATGGTATTCCAGATAACGCCGCGTACCGCGCACGCCGGTGCTCAGCCACATGCGGATTTGCCAGGCCCAGCTTTCGGTGATGCCCAGGCGCCGCTGGGGCGGTGCAATCAGGGCAATGCCGATCAGCCGGTCGTTGACGAACAGGCCGATGGCCGGGAGTTTCTGGAAAAAATGCTGCTTGACCAGTTCGCGCACAGTGGCACGTACTCGCTGTTCATAGCCCGCCCGCTCGGCTTCGAAGATGTAGGCAAAGGTCGGCTCATGGCGATACGCCTGGTACAGCAGGGATCGCGCTTCACGGGAGTAGCCGCTATTGAGCAGGCGGATTTCGGCAGTGGCCGTCGAAGTGTCTGGCATAACAGTCAATCTCCCTGGGCGCCACTCAAACATGGCGTTCTTATGGGTACGAACCTGCACAGCTCCAGTCGTTCCCAGACATTAGCAGCGCATTCATCCTGCCGCCACGCTGGCCCCCATCCGACTTGTCGGCTAGCATCGCCCTTTTGCCAGACTGGACTGCCGACCATGAAAATCGTCTCCTTCAATATCAACGGGCTGCGTGCTCGCCCTCATCAGTTGGCGGCGCTGATTGAAAAGCATCAACCGGACGTGATCGGTTTGCAGGAAACCAAGGTCCACGATGATCAGTTCCCGTTGGCCGAAGTGCAGGCCCTGGGTTATCACGTGTACTACCACGGGCAGAAAGGCCACTACGGGGTGGCCCTACTCTCGCGCAAAGAAGCGTTGAGCGTGCACAAAGGCTTTGCCAGCGATGAAGAAGACGCCCAGCGCCGGTTTATCTGGGGCACCTTCGCCGACGAAAACGGCCACCCAGTGACCATCATGAACGGCTACTTCCCCCAAGGCGAAAGCCGCGACCACCCAACCAAGTTCCCGGCCAAGCAGCGCTTCTATGAAGACCTGCAGCAATTGCTGGAAAGCCAGTTCAGCAATGACCAGGCGCTGGTGGTGATGGGCGACGTGAACATTTCCCCAGAGGACTGCGACATCGGCATCGGCGCCGACAACGCCAAGCGCTGGCTGAAAACCGGCAAGTGCAGCTTCCTGCCGGAAGAACGCGAGTGGATGGCACGCTTGAAGAACTGGGGCCTGGTGGACAGCTTCCGCCACCTCAACCCGGACGTGACCGACCGCTTCAGCTGGTTCGATTACCGCAGCCGTGGCTTTGAGGACGAGCCCAAGCGCGGGCTGCGCATCGACGTGATTTTGGCATCCACCGGGTTGGTGCCACGGGTCAAGGATGCGGGGGTGGATTACGACTTGCGCGGGTTGGAGAAACCGTCGGACCATGCGCCGATCTGGTTGGAACTGAGCTGATTGTAGGAGCGAGCTTGCTCGCGAAGAACTTGAGGGCGCCGCGTTTATTCAGGAAGCCCGCGTTATCGTTGACGTTTTTCGCGAGCAAGCTCGCTCCTACAGGAGATCAGGGGTGCCAGCCCCGTGTCGGTCATATGGCTGCAATCCAACTGACTTAATCTTGTGGCACTCCCTTTGGCCTAAGAAGGTGCCGGCATGATGCTGCGCGTTCTGTTCCTGTGTTTTGCAATCGCACTCCCCGCCGTGGCGGCCCCTCTGTCCATTCCCGACCAAGGCCCGGCCCTGCGCATCCAGGGCTCCAACACCATCGGCGCGGCACTCGGCCCGGCGCTGGTCAAAGGCTTGATGGAGTATCAGGGCTTGCAGGATGTGCGTGCTGAACCGGGTGCCGGGGTGAATGAGCAGCGCGTGGTTGGCAAGACACGCCAAGGCCAGACGGTCACCATCGAGGTGGCGGCCCACGGTTCCAGCACCGGCTTTGCGGCGCTGAAAAACAACCGCGCCGACCTCGCCGCAGCGTCCCGCCCGATCAAAGACAGCGAGTTGGTGGACCTCGACCCCCTGGGGGACTTGAAAACCCCAGGCGCCGAGCATGTGATCGCCATTGATGGCCTGGCAATCATCGTCAACCCGCGCAACCCGCTCAATAGCCTCAACACCGAGCAATTGGCGCAAATCTTCAACGGCGAGGTCAGCACCTGGGAGGCACTGGGAGGTACAGGCGGGACCATTCATTTATATGCCCGGGATGATCAATCCGGCACCTTCGACACCTTCCGGGAACTGGTGCTGAGCCGCCGCGGCCAACCGCTCGCGCCGTTGGCCAAGCGCTTTGAATCCAGCGAACAGCTTTCCGATGCGGTGAGCCAGGACCCCCAGGGCATCGGTTTTATCGGCCTGCCCTCTGTGCGCCAGGCCAAGGCGGTGGCGATTGTCGACGGCGACTCGCAACCGATGTTGCCGCTGACCAGCCTGATCGCCACCGAGGATTACCCGCTGTCACGTCGGCTGTTCTTCTACTTGCCGCCCTCTTCCCGCAACCCATGGGCCAAGGCGTTGGTGGAGTTTTCCCAAGGCAGCAAGGGCCAGGCGATTGTGGCTGCCAATGGCTTCATCGCCCAGCAGGTGCAAGCGATCGGTGTGGCGCCGCGCCCGTCGATGCCCGACGATTACCAGGCCATCGCCCGAGACGCTCAGCGCCTGACGGTGAATTTTCGCTTCGACGAGGGCAGCGCCAGCCTCGATAATAAGGCGCGCCAGGATGTGCAGCGGGTGGTCGCCTATATCAGAAGCCACGGCAAGCTGAATAAACAGGTGACGCTGGTGGGGTTTGGCGACACCAAGAATGATCCGCAACGTGCGGCGCTGCTATCGAAGTTGCGGGCGATGGCAGTGCGCCGAGAGCTGGTCAAGAGCGGCGTGGTGCTCAAGGATATTCGCGGGTTTGGCGCGCAGATGCCGGTGGCGGCCAATACTGCGGATGAAGGCCGGATCAAGAATCGGCGAGTGGAGGTTTGGGTGTACTGAAGATCGTTGAAGATCGTTCCCACGCTCCGCGTGGGAATGCCGCTCTGGACGCTCCGCGTCCGCTCTTGAGAGGATGACGCAGAGCGTCACGGGAGGCGTTCCCACGCAGTGGGAACGATCGTAGAGCGTGGGAACGATCATCAGTGTTACTGCCCGCCGCGCATCAATTCCCGAGGCACATATTTGCCAATCTCGAACTTGCCAATCGCCGCACGGTGCACTTCGTCCGGGCCGTCGGCCAGGCGCAGGGTGCGTTGCATGGCGTACATATAGGCCAGCGGGAAGTCGTTGGACACCCCGGCACCGCCGTGCATCTGGATCGCGCGGTCGATGACCTTCAAGGCCACATTCGGTGCCACCACCTTGATCTGGGCGATTTCGCTTTTCGCCACTTTGTTACCCACGGTGTCCATCATGTACGCCGCTTTCAAGGTCAGCAGGCGGGCCATGTCAATTTCCATGCGTGAGTCGGCGATCTTGTCGATATTGCCGCCCAACCGCGCCAAAGGCTTGCCAAAGGCAGTGCGGCTGACCGAGCGTTTGCACATCAACTCCAATGCGCGTTCGGCCATGCCGACCGAACGCATGCAGTGGTGAATGCGGCCAGGGCCAAGGCGGCCCTGGGCGATCTCGAAGCCACGGCCTTCGCCCAGCAACACGTTTTCATAAGGCACACGCACATTGTCGAACAGCACTTCGGCATGGCCGTGGGGCGCATCGTCGTAACCGAATACCGGCAGCGGCCGCAGGATTTTCACGCCTGGGGTATCGACCGGCACCAGGATCATCGAGTGCTGCTGGTGACGCGGCGCATCGGGGTTGCTCAGGCCCATGAAGATCAGGATCTTGCAGCGCGGGTCGCAGGCGCCGGAGGTCCACCACTTCTTGCCGTTGATCACCCACTCGTCGCCCTGGCGTTCGGCGCGGGCGGCCATGTTGGTGGCGTCCGAGGACGCCACATCCGGTTCGGTCATGGCAAAAGCCGAGCGAATCTCGCCGCGCAGCAAGGGTTCGAGCCAGCGCTGTTTCTGTTCTTCGTTGGCGTAGCGCACCAGCACTTCCATATTGCCGGTGTCGGGAGCGGAGCAGTTGAATGGCTCCGGGCCGAGCAACGAGCGGCCCATGATTTCCGCCAAGGGTGCGTATTCAAGGTTGGTCAGGCCAGCGCCCAGTTCGGATTCCGGCAGAAACAGGTTCCACAAGCCCTCGGCCTTCGCCTTGGCCTTGAGTTCTTCCATGATCGCCGTGGGCTGCCAGCGATCACCTTCGCTGACTTGGCGTTCGAACACCGGTTCGGCCGGGTAGACATAAGCGTCCATGAACGCAGTGACGCGTTCACGCAGTTCCTGAACCTTGGGCGAATAGGCGAAATCCATGAGCAGCTCCCTTCTTTGAGAGGTTGTTTAGGTCATGCATTCGATGCTAGAACAGCGCTGATAATTTACCTAGCCTATTCTCGCCGTGTATTAACATTCATCACCGATATATGATCGGCGTATGAGCACCTCACAATAAGAGCGCAACGAAATGAATCTGAGCAAGGTCGATCTCAACCTCTTCATCGTCTTTGATGCGATCTACACCGAAGCCAACCTGACCCGCGCCGGCCAGATCGTCGGTATCACCCAGCCGGCGGTGTCCAACGCCCTGGCGCGGTTGCGCGAGACCTTCAACGACCCGCTGTTCGTGCGTACCGCCCAAGGCATGGTGCCCACGCCCATGGCGCAAAACATCATCGGCCCGGTGCGCAATGCGTTGTCGTTGCTGCGCGTGTCCGTGCAGGAAAGCCGCATCTTCAACCCGCAGCAGGCGGCCAAGACCTACCGTATCAGCATGACCGACCTGACCGAGGCCGTGATCCTGCCGCTGCTGTTCCAGCGCCTGCGTCGCCTGGCGCCTACCGTGATGATCGAGAGTTTCCTGTCCAAACGTCGCGAAACCACCAAGGAACTGGCCGCCGGGCGCCTGGATTTTGCCGTGGATGCGCCGCTCAATACCGACCCGCAGGTGCGTCACGTCAAGCTGATGGAAGACCGCTACGTGTGCGCCATGCGCAAGGGCCACCCGATGGCGGGCAAGGATAAATTCACCCTGGATGATTACCTGTCGCTGACCCATATCCATATCTCCAGCCGCCGCAACGGTTTGGGCTATGTGGACCTGGCCTTGGGCAAGATGGGCATTCAACGCAAGATCGCCCTGCGTTCCCAGCACTACCTGATGGCCTATCAGGTGTTGCAACAGACCGACATGGTGATGACCGTGCCCGAGCGTTTCGCCCGTCGTCATGAACTGCACTGGTTCCAACTGCCAGTCAACAGCGTGCCGCCGCTGGAAACCCATTTGTACTGGCACGAAAGCACCGACCAGGACCCGGCGAACCGCTGGATGCGTGAACAGATGATCGAGTTGTGCCAGCAGGTGACGGCCCAGGAAAAGAAAGCCCAGCAGCCTTGACGTTTACGTCAACCTGCAATTAGCTTAGCGCCAAGACTTCCTTGAGCACCGCCATGAGCACCACCTACAGCATCTCCGACCTCGCCCGCGAGCTCGACATCACCACCCGCGCCATTCGTTTCTATGAAGAACAAGGCCTGCTGGCCCCGGAACGTCGGGGCCAGGAGCGCATTTACTCGGCGCGGGACAAGGTCAGCCTCAAGCTGATCCTGCGTGGCAAGCGCATCGGCTTCTCCCTGGCCGAATGCCGCGAACTGATCGAACTCTACGACCCCACCGGCGGCAACCAGATCCAACTCAACAGCATGCTGGCCAAGATCGCCGAGCGCCGTGAACAGTTGGAACAGCAACTGCTGGATATCGAACAGATGAAGCTGGAACTGGACACCGCTGAAGAGCGTTGCACCCAGGCCCTGGCGCAGACCATCAGCCAAGCCGGCCATTGACCAGAAGGTAACTGCCATGTCCCTCCCCTCCCACGTACGCCTGGTTGAAGTCGGCCCGCGCGACGGTTTGCAGAACGAAGCCCAGCCCATCAGCGTGGCGGATAAAGTCCGATTGGTAGACGCCTTGAGCGCCGCTGGCTTGAGCTATATCGAAGTCGGTAGTTTTGTCTCGCCCAAATGGGTGCCGCAAATGGCAGGTTCAGCCGAAGTGTTTGCGCAGATCCAGCGCAAGCCCGGCGTGACCTATGGCGCACTGGCACCGAACCTGCGCGGGTTCGAGGATGCGCTGGCGGCCGGGGTCAAGGAAGTCGCGGTGTTCGCGGCGGCGTCCGAGGCGTTCTCCCAGCGCAATATCAATTGTTCCATCAGCGAGAGCCTGGAGCGCTTTGCACCGATCATGGCCGCCGCCAAGCAGCACGGCGTCAGCGTGCGCGGCTATGTGTCCTGTGTACTGGGTTGCCCCTATGAAGGCGATATCGCCCCGGAGCAAGTGGCGGCGGTCGCCCGCGAGCTGTATGCCATGGGCTGCTATGAAGTGTCCCTGGGCGACACCATCGGTACCGGCACGGCGGGCGCTACCCGGCGCCTGTTCGAAGTGGTCGGCGCACAAGTGCCACGGGACAAGCTGGCCGGGCACTTCCACGACACCTACGGGCAGGCCATCGCCAACATCTATGCCAGCCTGCTGGAGGGCATCACGGTGTTCGACAGCTCTATCGCAGGCCTGGGCGGCTGCCCCTACGCCAAGGGCGCCAGCGGTAACGTCGCCACCGAGGACGTGCTGTACCTGCTCAACGGCCTGGGTATCGACACGGGTATCGACCTGGAACGCTTGATTGGCGCCGGCCAGCAGATCAGCCAGGTGCTGGGACGGCCTACGGGTTCCCGCGTGGCGAAGGTGCGTAACGCAGGTGAGTAGCACAGCTGTGACAATGTGTTACCGCACACCGGCATAACGGGTAACGCGGGAACAAAATCCGCCGTGCGAACTGAAAGAAAATACTGACAAAAAAACCAACTCGTTGATTTTAAAGGCTTTTAAAAAGTTGGCACGCCTTCTGCTATCTCTATGGCATAACAAGAATAAAAAGCGCCAAACCTAATAAAAATAAGACGAAACGACTCTGACATAACAAAAACAACACGGCAGAGACGCAGCTAACAGATTTTTTTGGAGAAGATGTGCTTCCCAGGGTACGGCATGCCGCAACCCGCAACCGGATAGAGAAAAATAAAACTACCTCAGGTAGCTACCCACTGGTTGGATCGTTTACGAAGAAGCAGGTCAGCGTTCAAAAAAATACGTTTGCTCTTGACCCCGGATGGGGGTCGCCAAAAAAGCGGTACGGGCCACGGCTACCAAAAACAACAACAGGCCGCCCCTCAATAATAAGAAAAGAGCACGCAACGACAAATTAAAGGGGACCTTCGGGTCCCCTTTGTGCTTTCTGGGTTTAACTATTTTGGTGGCGCAGCAGGTTCGCGGGGTATCAGGTAGATGTGGGCCGGCAGTCAGGCCGCCATCGCAGGCAAGCCAGCTCCCACAGGGGTTTGACGTTGTCAGCGCGCTTGCAGCTCCTGGATGGAAATCTCGCGCATGCGAAACTTCTGGATCTTGCCCGTGACTGTCATCGGAAACTCATCCACGAATTTGAAATGCCTGGGCGTCTTGAAATGGGCGATGCGGTCCTTGCACCAGCTCAACAACTCCAGCTCGTTGGCCACTTGACCGGGATGGAACTTGATCCAGGCAACAATCTCTTCGCCATAACGCTCATCCGGGATGCCAACGATCTGCACGTCCGCCACGGCCGGATGAGTAAAGAAAAACTCTTCCAGCTCCCGCGGGTAAACGTTCTCGCCACCGCGAATGATCATGTCCTTGTTACGCCCGGCGATGCACACGTAACCCTGCTCATCCATGGTCGCCAGGTCGCCGGTGTGCATCCAGCCGGCCTCATCGATGGACTCGCGAGTGCCGTCGGGGTTGTTCCAGTAACCGAGCATCACGCTGTAGCCGCGTGTACACAGTTCACCGATCACGCCCCGGGCCACGGTGTTACCGACCTCGTCGACAATCTTGGTTTCCAGTTGCGGTTGGGTGCGGCCCACCGTGGTAACACGCCGCTCGATATCGTCATCCGCGCCGGTCTGCAGCGACACCGGGCTGGTTTCAGTCATGCCATAGGCAATCTGCACCTCTCCCATGTGCAGCTCATGGATGACCCGACGCATCACCTCGATGGGGCATGTCGCCCCGGCCATGATCCCGGTGCGCAGGCTGGACAAGTCGAACTCGGCTCGGCGTGGGTGATCGAGCAGCGCGATAAACATGGTCGGCACGCCATATAAGCCGGTGGCTTGTTCTTCGGCGACGGCGTTCAGCGTCAGCAACGGGTCGAAGCCGTCATTGGGGTAGATCATGGTGGTGCCGTGGGTGATACAACCGAGGTTCCCCATGACCATGCCGAAGCAGTGATACAGCGGCACCGGGATCACCAGGCGGTCCCCTGCCGTCAGGCCCAGGCTTTCACCGACCATGTAACCGTTATTGAGGATGTTGTGGTGACTGAGGGTGGCGCCCTTGGGGAAGCCGGTGGTGCCGGAGGTGTACTGGATATTCACGGGTTGATCGAAATGCAGGCTGGCCTGGCGGCTGTGCAGGTGCTCGGGCGGCACGCCTGCGCCAAGCGCCGCCAACTGCGACCAGGGCATGAATGCCGGCGGCGGGCTGGGGTCGAGGCTGATAAGGCCGCGCAAGTCGGGCTTCAACGCCTGGAGCATGGCGTGGTAATCGGAGCTTTTGAACGAGCCGGCGCATACCAGCCATTGGCAGCCGGATTGTTTGAGCACGTAGTCCAACTCGCTGCTGCGATAGGCCGGGTTGATATTGACCAGGATCACCCCGAGCTTGGCGCTCGCCACCTGGCAGATCAGCCACTCGGCACAGTTAGGCGCCCAGATACCCAGGCGGTCGCCGGTTTGCATGCCCAAGGCGAGGAACGCGCGGGCGTGCAGCTCAACCGTCTCGGCCAGCTGCCGCCAGGTGTAGCGCTGCTGCTGGTGGCGCACCACCAAGGCTTCGCCATCTGGATGCTGAGCGACGGTGCGATCGAATGCCTGGCCAATGGTCATGGCCAGCAAGGCCTTGTCCTGGGAGCCACGGCTGTAACTCTGGTTCGGTTGATCCATAACGACCCCTGTTATCTTTTTTGTAGGTTGACGTATACGTAAACTACGATTGACAGCGCCGCAACGCAAGCTTACGTTAACGTAAAGGTGAGCGCCCTCCTCCCGCGCCCTGCCCACACAACAACAAAGCTCACATTAAGGTGCCTGTCCATGAGTTACCCGTCCCTGAACTTCGCCCTCGGCGAGACCATCGACATGCTGCGCGACCAGGTGCAGTCCTTCGTGGCCAAGGAGATCGCACCGCGCGCGGCCCAGATCGACATCGACAACCTGTTCCCCGCCGACCTGTGGCGCAAGTTCGGCGACATGGGCCTGCTGGGCATCACCGTGCCCGAGGAATACGGCGGTGCCGGCCTCGGTTACCTGGCCCATGTGGTGAGCATGGAAGAAATCAGCCGTGGCTCGGCCTCGGTGGCGTTGTCCTACGGGGCGCACTCCAACCTGTGCGTCAACCAGATCAACCGCAACGGCAACCACGCACAAAAACTCAAGTACCTGCCCAAGCTGATCAGCGGCGAGCACATCGGCGCCCTGGCCATGAGCGAGCCGAATGCCGGCTCCGACGTAGTGTCGATGAAACTGCGCGCCGACAAGCGCGACGACCATTACGTACTCAATGGCAGCAAGACCTGGATCACCAACGGCCCGGACGCCAACACCTATGTGATCTACGCCAAGACCGACCTGGAAAAAGGCCCTCACGGCATCACCGCCTTCATCGTCGAGCGCGACTGGAAAGGCTTCAGCCGCAGCAATAAATTCGACAAGCTGGGCATGCGCGGCTCCAACACCTGCGAGCTGTTTTTCGACGACGTCGAGGTGCCCGAAGAAAACATCCTCGGCGTACTCAATGGCGGCGTGAAAGTGTTGATGAGCGGCCTGGACTACGAGCGCGTGGTGCTTTCCGGTGGCCCTACCGGGATCATGCAGGCATGCATGGACTTGATCGTGCCCTACATCCACGACCGCAAGCAGTTCGGCCAGAGCATCGGCGAATTCCAGTTGATCCAGGGCAAGGTCGCCGATATGTACACCCAGCTCAACGCCAGCCGCGCTTACCTCTACGCGGTGGCCCAGGCGTGTGAACGCGGCGAGACCACGCGCAAGGACGCTGCGGGCGTGATCCTCTACAGCGCCGAGCGCGCCACGCAAATGGCCCTGGATGCAATCCAGATTCTGGGCGGCAATGGCTATATCAATGAATTCCCCGCCGGGCGCCTGCTGCGTGACGCCAAGCTCTACGAAATTGGTGCGGGCACCAGTGAGATTCGGCGGATGTTGATCGGTCGCGAACTGTTCAACGAAACGAAATAAATTTCGCAGCTGCAAGGGGCAAGCTACAAGCCGCAAGTAAAGAGCGTCGTTCTCTTACAGCTTGAAACTTGTAGCTTGTAGCTTGCCGCGCTTACGGAGTAAGCCATGCTCTTACACACCCAGCTCAACCCGCGCTCGGCGGAATTCGCCGCCAACCACGCGGCGATGCTTGAACAGGTCGACGCCCTGCACAGCCTGCTAGCCCACGTCCATCAAGGTGGCGGCGCCAAGGCCCAGGAACGCCACACGTCACGCGGCAAGCTGTTGCCCCGCGAGCGTATCAACCGTCTGCTCGATCCGGGTTCGCCGTTTCTCGAGCTGAGCCAACTGGCCGCCCACCAGGTGTATGGCGAAGACGTCCCGGCTGCCGGGGTGATTGCCGGCATCGGCCGGGTGGAAGGCGTCGAATGCATGATTGTGGCCAACGATGCCACGGTCAAAGGCGGCTCCTATTACCCGCTGACCGTTAAAAAACACCTGCGCGCCCAGACCATCGCCGAGCAGAACCGCCTGCCGTGTATCTACCTGGTGGACTCCGGTGGCGCCAACCTGCCGCGCCAGGACGAGGTGTTCCCCGACCGTGAGCACTTCGGGCGGATCTTCTTCAACCAGGCCAATATGAGCGCCCAGGGCATTCCCCAGATTGCCGTGGTGATGGGCTCATGCACCGCCGGCGGCGCCTACGTGCCGGCCATGGCCGACGAAGCGATCATGGTGCGCCAGCAAGCCACCATTTTCCTTGCCGGCCCGCCGCTGGTGAAGGCCGCCACCGGTGAAGTGGTGAGCGCCGAAGACCTGGGCGGTGCCGATGTGCACTGCAAGGTCTCGGGCGTGGCCGACCACTATGCCGACAGCGATGAGCACGCCCTGGCGCTGGCACGGCGCAGCGTGGCCAACCTCAATTGGCGCAAGCAGGGTGAGCTGCTGCAACGCTCGCCGGTGGCGCCGCTGTACAGCAGCGAAGAGTTGTACGGCGTGATCCCGGCGGATGCCAAGCAACCCTTTGATGTGCGCGAAGTCATCGCACGGCTGGTGGACGGCTCGGTGTTCGATGAGTTCAAGGCCCTGTTCGGCACGACCCTGGTGTGCGGCTTTGCGCACTTGCATGGCTACCCGATAGCGATCCTGGCCAACAACGGCATCCTCTTCGCCGAAGCCGCGCAAAAAGGCGCGCACTTTATCGAACTGGCCTGCCAGCGCGGGATTCCGCTGCTGTTCCTGCAAAACATCACCGGCTTCATGGTCGGCCAGAAGTACGAAGCCGGCGGCATTGCCAAGCACGGCGCCAAGCTGGTCACCGCCGTGGCGTGCGCCAAGGTGCCGAAATTCACCGTGATCATCGGTGGCAGCTTTGGTGCGGGTAACTATGGGATGTGTGGCCGCGCCTACGACCCGCGCTTTTTGTGGATGTGGCCCAACGCACGCATCGGCGTGATGGGGGCCGAACAGGCCGCCGGGGTGTTGGCGCAGGTCAAGCGCGAACAGGCTGAGCGCGCCGGCAACGGTTTCAGTGCCGAGGAGGAAGCCGCGATCAAGCAGCCGATCCTCGACCAGTATGAAACCCAGGGCCATCCCTACTACTCCAGCGCGCGCTTGTGGGATGACGGCGTGATCGACCCGCTGCAGACCCGTGACGTGCTGGCCCTGGCCTTGTCCGCCGCCCTGAACGCCCCCATCGAGCCGAGCCGCTTCGGCGTGTTCCGCATGTAACCTGTAGGAGCGCGCCTGTTGTGGCGAGGGAGCTTGCTCCCGCTGACTGCGCAGCAGTCCCGGCTTTTTTGGGGGCGCTGCGCACCCCAGCGCAAGCAAACTTGCTCGCCACAACAAGCTCGCTCCTACAGGAGGCCTCTCATTATTATGGAGCTCCTTGCATGAGCGACTTCAACACCCTCGAACTGATCACTGACCGCCGTGGCTTTGCCACGCTGTGGCTCAGCCGCGAAGCCAAGAACAACGCGTTCAACGCCGAGATGATCCGCGAATTGATCCTGGCTCTTGACCGCGTACAAGGCGACCCGTCCCTGCGCTTCCTGGTACTGCGCGGGCGTGGCAAGCACTTCAGCGCGGGTGCCGACCTGGCCTGGATGCAGCAATCGGCCGAGCTGGACTACCACACCAACCTGGACGACGCCCGGGAACTGGCAGAGCTGATGTACAACCTGTCCAAACTGAAAATCCCCACGCTGGCGGTGGTGCAAGGTGCGGCCTACGGGGGCGCGCTGGGCCTGATCAGCTGCTGTGACATGGCCATCGGTGCCGACGACGCGCAGTTCTGCCTGTCGGAAGTGCGTATCGGCCTGGCGCCGGCGGTGATCAGCCCGTTCGTGGTGCAGGCCATCGGCGAACGCGCTGCCCGTCGTTATGCACTCACAGCCGAGCGGTTCGGCGGCCAACGCGCACGGGAGATCGGCTTGCTGGCGGAAAGTTATCCTGCCGAGAGCCTGGATCAACAGGTGGACCAGTGGGTCACCAACCTGCTGCAAAACAGCCCGGCGGCCATGCGTGCCAGTAAGGATTTGCTGCGCGAAGTGGGCAACGGTGCCCTCACCCCCGCGCTGCGCCGCTATTGCGAAAACGCCATTGCGCGCATCCGGGTGAGCGCCGAGGGCCAGGAAGGTTTGCGTGCATTTCTGCAAAAACGTGCGCCAAGTTGGCAAACCCAGGAGCCGCGTTCATGAGCACACTTACCACCGTTCTGGTGGCCAACCGTGGCGAGATCGCCTGCCGGGTCATGCGTACCGCCAAGGCCATGGGGTTGACCACTGTGGCTGTGCACAGCGCCATCGACCGCGATGCCCGCCATAGCCGTGAAGCCGATATCCGCGTCGACCTGGGCGGCAGCAAAGCCACCGACAGTTACCTGCAAATCGACAAGCTGATTGCCGCCGCCCACGCCAGCGGCGCCCAGGCGATTCACCCCGGCTACGGCTTCCTCTCGGAAAACGCCAGCTTCGCCCGGGCCATCGAGGCGGCAGGCTTGATCTTCCTCGGCCCGCCCGCCTCGGCAATCGACGCCATGGGCAGCAAATCCGCGGCCAAGGCCTTGATGGAAACGGCTGGCGTACCCCTTGTGCCGGGTTATCACGGCGAGGCCCAGGACCTGGAGACCTTCCGCGCCGCCTGTGAGCGTATCGGCTACCCGGTGCTGCTCAAGGCAACGGCGGGTGGCGGTGGCAAGGGTATGAAGGTGGTCGAGGACGTCAGCCAACTGGCCGAAGCCCTGGCCTCCGCCCAGCGTGAGGCGCTGTCGTCGTTCGGCAACGGGCAGATGCTGGTGGAGAAATACCTGCTCAAGCCGCGGCATGTCGAGATCCAAGTGTTTGCCGACCAGCAAGGTCATTGCCTGTACCTCAATGAGCGCGACTGCTCGATCCAGCGGCGCCATCAGAAAGTCGTGGAAGAAGCCCCGGCACCCGGCTTGAGTGGCGAGCAGCGCCGGGCCATGGGCGAAGCGGCCGTGCGCGCTGCCCAGGCCATCGGGTATGTCGGCGCAGGTACGGTGGAGTTTTTGCTGGATGCCCGTGGCGAGTTTTTCTTCATGGAGATGAACACGCGGCTGCAAGTCGAGCATCCGGTGACCGAAGCGATTACCGGCCTCGACCTGGTGGCCTGGCAGATCCGGGTTGCCCAGGGCGAGGCGCTGCCGATCACGCAAGAGCAGGTCGCGTTGAACGGTCATGCAATTGAAGTGCGGCTATATGCCGAAGACCCGGCCAATGACTTTCTGCCGGCCACCGGGCACCTGGCGCTGTACCGCGAGTCCAGCCCAGGCCCTGGACGCCGGGTGGATAGCGGCGTCGAGCAAGGCGACAGCGTGTCGCCCTTCTACGACCCGATGCTCGGCAAGTTGATTGCCTGGGGTGAAGACCGCGAACAGGCGCGCCTGCGCTTATTAAGCATGCTGGATGAGTTTGCGGTCGGCGGGCTCAAGACCAACCTGGGCTTTTTGCGGCGCATCATCGGACACCCTGCGTTTGCCGCGGCCGAGTTGGATACCGGGTTTATCCCGCGCTATCAGGGTGAGCTGTTGCCGACGCCAGGAGCCTTGAGCGATGAGTTCTGGCAAGCGGCGGGCTCGGCGTTTATGCAGAGCTTGCCGGTGGGTGACGGGCCTTGGGCAAGTCACCAGGGCTTTCGCGCGGGCCTGCCTGCCGAGGTGTCGCTGCACCTGAGCTGCAATGGGCAGGATCGGTTGGTGACACTGACCGGGCAACCGTCTCAGTTATGCGGCGAACAGTTGCTGACTGAACATCTGGGCGTGCGCCGTGCTCACCTGGCGGTTCGCAGTGAAGGCAGCCTGTACCTGCGTTGGGAAGGCGAGATGCATGCCGTCAGCCTGTTCGACCCGATTGCGGCGGTCGAGGCCAATCAATCCCATCAGGGCGGCCTCACCGCCCCCATGAACGGCAGCATCGTGCGGGTGCTCGTGGAGGTGGGCCAAACCGTTGAGGCTGGTACTCAACTGGTGGTGCTCGAAGCCATGAAGATGGAACACAGCATCCGTGCGCCCCACGCCGGGGTGGTCAAGGCGCTGTTCTGCCAGGAAGGTGAAATGGTAGCCGAAGGCAGCGCGCTGGTGGAGCTGGAAACGGCCGACTAGAACTTCGCCGTGGCTTGCACCACCACACCCAGGAGGCGGCAGCCGTCGGTGAGCAGCACCTTGGGGTAAGTGGGGTTGAGCGGCACCAGGTAGTGCTGGCCGCTTTCTTCCCGCAATTGGCGAAAGGTGGCCTGGGCGTTACCGACCCATTGGGCCACCACCAGCCTGCCGGGCTCGGGTGCGATGGCCGGGTCAACCAGGATCATCATGCCAGCCGCAATGCTCATGCCCGTGGGGGCGGTCATGGCGTCTCCCGTCACCGGCAACCAGAATGCCTCGCCTCGGGCGTGGTAATCGGTCAATTCGTAGCGCTCGGCTCTATAAGGCGCACGCTCCTCACGCAGCTCGCAGGCCTGCTTCCAGTCGCTGACCGGGTAGCGGAAATACGGATTGTAGTGGGGGTCCAGTTCCGGCACTTGCGCGGCCCGTTCACGAATCTCCAGCGCCACCTCCAAATACCCCAACCCCAATTCGGCGAGCACACGGTTCATGTCTGCCAGGCTCGGCACACGGCGTTTATTGAGCCAATGGCCGACGCCGCCCTGGGACATGCCCAGGCGCCGCGCCAGTTCATCCTGCGTGACCTTGCGGTCTTTCATGTTGGCCTTGACCAACGCTATCCAGTTATCCATGGCGCATCACAATACGGCGCCCATTTTTGCGGGCAATAAACAGTTTGTAGTAATCCATAAAACGACATGAATACGATACGTACTATCATCAAGCCCAAGGATTTCGACACCCACCGGAGTATTGCCGCTTATGACGACCCGCACGCACCCAACGCCCGAACTGACTGAAGTAAACGACATGTGCAACAGTGGCGCGGCCCAGCGCGCACTGGACTACTACTTGAAAGAAAATCGGTCGACGCCGGATTCGGACGGGGCCATGTTCGCGATCAAACCCGAAGTCAGCCAGGAGGAGGCCCTGATACACGCCTCGGACCTGTTGCGCAGTGCAGCGGCAACCGCCTACGAGTCGGCGTGCAGCCATCAGGGCAACCAGCGCGACCTGGCGTTTTCGGTGGTGTATTTGATCGATATGGCGAAGGCGATGGTGGAGCGGTCGTTGCAAGCGCCAAAAGCGGCGGCAAACGCTTAGCAGGTATGAAAGAAAAATATTTCTATCCCACGGATAAAAACATTTGACTTGCAAATGATAATGATTATTATTGGGCTCAGCTGATCGCGAGATCAGTCGATAGACCAAGAGACCTTAGGTCGGACTCTTGGAATATCTCCTCATCAGGCTAATCACGGTTTTTGACCCGGCTCTTTGGCCGGGTCTTTTTTTTGCCAGTTTTCCTGGCATGGCTTCAGGCTAATGAAGACTGTGTGTTGCTTGATGGCGCGCATGGTAGCAAAAGACTATCGCCCAAAGAAAGTCGTCCGAGTGCTCTAGCGCGTATCTCTGCGAATTAGCGCTTGAGAATCAATCTCATAGACTCTAAGCTGCGGCGGCGTCACGGATGACGCCCCCTCCCCTGCAACAATTTTTGCATCCAGGTTTTACCGAACGCCTGTGTAAGATAGCCGCCACATCACTCATATTCAGGCAACCAGACTATGACCGTGGCCTTGACCTCCATCAAGATCAGCACCGACTTCGACAGCGGCAACATCCAGGTCCTGGATGCCAGCGACGCTTATCAGTTGTTGCTGGCAATCAAACCCGACACCCGCAGCGATCACTACCAATGGTTCCACTTCAAGGCCGAAGGCATGCACGTGGGGCACACCCATACCTTTCGCTTGAGCAACGCAGGGCGCTCGTCCTACAAGCATGCCTGGAGCGGCTACAACGCCGTGGCGTCCTACGACCATATCAACTGGTTCCGGGTACCGACGCGCTTTGATGGCGAGATCCTGCACATCAACCTCCAGACCCGGGAAAAGCACGCCTGGTTTGCCTACTTCGAGCCCTATAGCCGTGAACGCCACGACTGGCTGATCGAGCAAGCCCTGAAGTACGCCGGGGTCACCCTGCTGGCCACCGGCAAGAGCGCTGAAGGCCGCGATATTCAACTGCTGCGCCGAGGCAAAGGAATCGAGGGCCGGCGTAAGGTGTGGATCATCGCCCAGCAGCACCCCGGTGAGCACATGGCAGAATGGTTTATGGAGGGCGTGATTGAGCGCCTGCAAAAGGACGGCGACGACGAACTGAAAAAACTACTGGCCGTCGCCGATCTGTACCTGGTACCAAACATGAACCCGGATGGCGCCTTCCACGGCCACCTGCGCACCAACGCCATGGGCCAGGACCTGAACCGCGCTTGGCAGAGCGCCAGCCACGAACTCAGCCCCGAAGTCCTGTTCGTCCAGCAACAGATGGAAAAGTACGGCGTGGATATGTTCCTCGACATCCACGGCGATGAAGAAATCCCCTACGTGTTCACCGCCGGTTGCGAAGGCAACCCTGGCTACACCCCGCGTATCGAAGCCCTGGAAAAACACTTCCGCAGCCATTTGAGCCACCTGACACGAGACTTCCAGACCACCCACGGCTACACCCGCGACCTGCCCGGCCAAGCCAACATGACCCTGGCCTGCAACGCGGTAGGAGAAAAATACGACTGCCTGTCCCTGACCCTGGAAATGCCCTTCAAGGACAACGACGACGCGCCCAACCTGCGAACTGGCTGGTCAGGCGATCGTTCAAAACAGTTGGGCAAGGACGTGTTGAGCAGCGTCGCTGATATCGTCGGGCGTTTGCGCTAACCCCCGAGGCGAGCTCTTTGTGGCGAGCGAGCTTGCTCGCGCTGGGCCGCATAGCGGCCCCATGAAAATCACTGCCGGATCACCTGACACACCGAGCAGGCTGTTTTGGGGCTGCTTCGCCGCCCAGCGCGAGCAAGCTCGCTCGCCACAAGAGCGGTCAATCCTTGCTGCCGGTCATGCTTTGCAAGACACCATCGCGGCGGATCAAACCGTGGAACAACGCGGCCGCCAGATGCACCAGCACGGTGAGAAACAGCAGATAGGCCAGGTAGCCGTGGGCCTTGCGCAACAGCGCGAACAACGGCGCATTCGCCCCCACCAGTGCGGGCAGTTGCAGGTTACTGCTGAGCATCACCGGGTCGCCAGCCGCTGAAATCATCGCCCAACCCAGCAGCGGCAACACCAGCATCAACGCGTACAACAGCACATGGGAAGCCTTGGCTGCGAGCCTTTGCCACACCGGTAAATCCGCTGGCAACGGCGGTTGGCGCGTCGAGAAACGCACCGCCAGGCGCACGATCACCAGCGCCAGAATCGCAATGCCCAGCGGCTTGTGCAGGTGGATCAGCCACTCATGGCGCTCCGACACCGACGCCGCCAGACCCGCGCCGATAAACAGCATGGCGATGATCATCAACGCCATCAGCCAGTGCAGCACGCGCGCCAGGGGCGCAAAGAACCGTGGTTGAGCATTCATGGCTTCGACTCCTGAGGGGCGCTGTGCAACGGGCTGACTTCCCCGGCGCGGCGCAGGTACGAACTGGCATACGCGGCCGAACGGGCGGCCAGCAAGGGGTCGTTGGAGGCTTGGATACCACTGGGCAGAATCAGCGGGTCAAAGTTGATATCGCGGCAATCACCGTCTGCCTGGGGCTGGCTGCTTTGCAGCACCAACGTGCCGGCGTTGAGGACCTTGTGCGCGCCGGTCCAGGTCTTGCTTGCGTCGTCCAGCGGGTCGCCGGGGTTGGCCAGGGTCATGTTCAACTGCCAACGCAACGGCCCGGCGGCCAGGCGTCGCACCAAGTCCTGCTCGAGGAAGTCACTGCCAGCAGGTGCGGTATCACCCGCCGCGTCCTGGCTCTGGGGCACCACCTCCCAACGCACGGCCTGGCGCGTACCATCGGCAGCCACCAGGTAAAACGCGTTGATGCCGTTATAGGTTTCAGTCGCATAACTGGCCGATGGCTTGGCGGTCTTGACCCAGGCCAGGAATGGCGCGGTCTCCGGGTGTGCGGCAAAAAAAGCCGGCATGCTCGACGGGTTCGGCTTGCCAGTGGCCGGGTCTGGCGCGCCGGCCTTGAGCAACTGGTAGAACGCCTCGGGCGTGCCCACCGGGAACACCGGCATGCTGTTCATCCCCGTACGCCATTGCTGGCCGTTGGCTTGGCTGAACTGCACGGCGAAACTGCGAATCGGCACACTGCTGTCCGGCGCGTAGGGGTTGCCGCTGGGCAAGGCAAAGCGGCCGATGATCGGAGTCTTGGCCTCGCTGAACACCTGGGCGTTGGAATAGGCACGGGCCTCGGTACTACTCTGGAAATAACCCGCCACGCATACGCCCTTGGCATGGTTACGGCGAAAGCCCGGATGCACGCCGTTATTGGTTTCCAGAGCATTGACCAAGGTTTTTGGCCGCAGGCGTTGTGGGTCGAGCGTGCCATTGACGTAGGCAAATGCCCCGGCAACAACCGCAACCACGGCACCGATGCCGGCAAGTCGTGCGATCAGGCTCGCAGTGCTCAAGGGAGGACGGGGGGGTGATGAGTGATCTACCATGCAGGAACTCCAGGGCCAGAGGCCTCAGGCTGAAACATAAGGTCGGAGCATTAAGACGAACGCCGATTGGCTCTATTCCAAGGCCCTGGATTTATTTTGCGGGACGGGGAATAACCTTCAACGCCGGACGTCTCTCTAGTCCCAGCGTAGTGATCAGCCAGACACCCATGCATGAACTCGACGAACAGTTACGCGAACTCATCCCCAGGTTGCGGCGTTTTGCCGTGTCCCTGACGCGCAACAGCAGCAGCGCCGATGACCTGGTGCAATCGACCCTGGAACGCGCGATCGTCGCCTGGGCCGATAAACGTATCGAGGGCGATCTGCGCGCCTGGCTGTTTTCGATCCTCTACCGGCAGTTCCTCGACGCCCACCGCCGCAACCGCCGCTATGCGCGCATGCTCGAATTCTTCACCGGCCGCGATGACGTGCAACCTTCGGTGGAACGCACGGTGCTGGCCCAATCCACCCTGCAAGCCTTCGACCAGCTAAACACCGAACAGCGCGCCCTGTTGCTGTGGGTGTCCGTCGAGGGCTTGAGCTACAAGGAAGTGGCCGAGATCCTCAAGGTGCCCATCGGCACCGTGATGTCACGCCTGTCCCGCGCACGCCAAGCGCTGCGTCAACTCAGCGATGGCGAAATGACCGGCCCTGCCCTGCGGAGACTCAAATGATCAGCCTGCCCCCCAGCGAACGCGATTTACATGCCTACGTCGATCACCAATTGCTCGACACTGATCGCCGTGTGCTTGAAACCTGGCTGGCCAGCCACCCCGAAGTGGCGGCCCAGGTACAGGCCTGGCAACAGGATGCGCAGTTGCTGCGTGCGTCGTTGAGCGGCGCCCTGCAACAGCCGCACAACCCGGCATTGGACCCGGCGCTGATTCGCCAGCGCATCAAGAAACAGTCCCGTCGGCACCTGGCCACGGCGGCGTTGTTGCTGATCGCCGTGAGCCTCGGCGGGGTTGGCGGTTGGCACGCCCGTGAAGCCACCCAGCCGCCGCTGTTGCCGATGACCGACGCCATGCAGGCCTATCGCCTGTTTGCCCAGGACGGCATCATGCCCGCCGACTACAACGCCCAGGACCGCGGCACCATGCAGGCCTGGCTCGACCGTTATTTCAACCAGGCCCATCGCCTGCCCGACCTGAGCCAAGCCGGTTTCAAGCCGGTCAGCGGGCGCCTGCTCACCACCGACCAAGGCGCGGCAGCCATGGTGCTGTACCAGGACGCCCAAGGCCGGCGCATCAGCTTCTACATCCGCCCGCCGGGCCCGAACAACGGTTTCCTGCCTCGCGGCAGCCGCAGTGCCGATGGCTTGCAGGCCGACTACTGGTCGGGCGGCGGCTACAACTATGCGATGGTCAGCCCGGTGGATCAGGCCGCCGCGTTGCAGACGCCATTCTAGAAACCGACGTCCAGCACCACATTATCCAGATAGGTGCCAGCCGGTGGTGTGGGCTGGTCGGTGTAGACCTTGGCGTTGTAGTTGTACACCTGGCTGCCATTGCCCAAGCCGTTTCCGGGGTTGACCTCGGCCGTGGAGCTGGCCCGCCGCGCCGCGCCGACACTGCCCCAGCGCGTGGTGCCGGCACTTTTGAAAATGTCATAGGCCAGGTAATTGCCGCCGGAAACCATACGTCGCCGGCCGCCGACACTCACCGGGTTCTGGCCATCGCTCAAGCCCACGGTATAGGCGCTGCCCTTGGTGCAGGCGATGTTGATGGTCTGCCCGCTCACCGCGGTAAACCCACTGACCACCGGCGCGCTGCCGAAGCTGATATTCGGGGCGGTGATCTGGCAGTCGTTGGTCACGGTCATGCTGACGGTCAGGGACGCCGTGCCACTGCCAGTGTCACGTCCCAGGCAAATGCCGCCAAGGCCGATCCCCGAGCAATAGTTCCACACCCAGGCGATGCTCAATGTCTCGGTGTACACCCCGGCGGCGACGTTGCTGCCGGTGATGCTGCTCAGGTACAGCGGTACGGTTTTCGCGCCGGGCCCTGCGATCAGGCCAATGCTCTGGGCGATGCCGCCAGCGCCGCCGAAATCGAATTGGCTGCCACGGGTGATGGGATAGCTGGTGCTGTTGTTGCCATAAATCGTGTAGCTGATCACATCACCGGTCGGCCCGACCATGCCGCTCTGGGGCGAGGTGATCGTGGCGTAAAAGTGGTCGGTGGGCACCAGCAGCGATATCAGCGCCGAGGTGCAACTCAACCCTGAATTAGTCGTAGAGCTGGTTTGCGCGGCGGTGCGCACCGTCATCGAGCTGATTGAGCCGAAACTGGCCGGCACGGTGGACACCACCGAACACGCCGCCATCGCCTGCCCGCAAAACAACAAACCTACGCCATATAACCCCACGCTGCCCCTCACCTGAACACTCCCTGTTCGATGCCTCATTGGCACACTAATGGCCCGATCAAGGGCACATCCTGTTGCTGCTCATCAATATCAAATGTCGCCTGGCAGGTGCGGCCCTCACCGAGGGTGACCTGCAAGGTGTTGTGCGCGCTGAGGTTTTCCAGATACACCAGGCCATCCCAGCCGACCACCGCCTGGGTGTTGCTTTGCTCGTGCACTACCAGGCTGCCCAGCGGCAACTCCTGATGCTGGCGGTCCACCAGAGTGATGCTTGCAGCGAGCACCCGGCGCAGGGGGAATTCCAGCAAGTAACCGCTGCCACGGCGTACCGATACGCGCTGCTCAACATTGGGGCTTTGCACATTCGCCGGCAGGTTCAAGGGGTCGATCTCGTATTTGCCGCGGTAATAGGCACTGCTCCACGGCACCAGCAAATGGCCGTTGCGGTCGGTCTGGCCCACCAGCTGGTTTTCGTAGCGCACCGGAATCCCGGCAAAGCCTTGGGTGCTCACTACCACAAAGGCGTCATTGATGCGGTTGGCGGCAAAGGTTTCGCCGCCCATCCACACCAGCGAGCCGCTGGCATCGGCCCAGCGCGTCATGGCCTCACTGCTGCCGTACACGCCGGCCTGCAACTGCACCGACTGCAAGCGCCAGGTCAGGTCGGCCTGTCGATAGCTGGGGGCATCGCCCTGGGCATAGCCGAGGTTGTAGCCCACCCCGCCTTCGCTGGGCACCGCGCGGCTGTAGTTGATGCGCTGGCGACTGGCGCCATCCTTGCTGCGCTCGGTGCTCAAGGCCAGGCTGCCGTTGAGGTCGAACGGGATGACCAGTTGCGCCTGCATGGCCCAGTTACTGTCACCGATTTCGCGGTTGGCTGACAGATAAAAGCTGGTGTTGCGCCACAACGGTTTGCTCCAGCTCAGGTTGAGCAGGCGCGTGCGCGAGTCGTCCGCCGCCTGCACGTCGAAATAGCCCAGGCCCAGGCTACCGAAACGTTGGAGGTTGAGGCTCAGGGTCACCTGCTCGCTGCGCTTGCTGAGGCTGGCGTATGGGGTATCGACCAGGGTCAGGTCGGCGTAGTCGTCGCGACGTTCCACCCGTTGGTACATAAAGCTGTAGCGCGTGCTGTTGTACTGGTAACCAAGGCTCAGTTGCTGGCCCGTGCGGCTGTCGAACTGGCTCTGGCTGAGGGCGGTATTGAGCACGCCGAAGTTGCCCAGGCGCAGGTTGCCGCCGAGCCCGCCGAGGCTCAGGTCGCTGGAGGCTTCGGCATGGCTTTCCAGGGTCAGGTTATCGGAATAGCCATAGCGGAACGTGCCACTGGCCACGCCCGGTCCGTAGCCGAAGTCCCGTAGGGTGTAGTCACGGCGCAAGGTACCGGCGGCCAGCGAAAAGTCCGTCAAGCCTTGTTGCAGCAAAGTGCTGGTGACGTAGAACGGTACCGTGGTCGACACTTGGCGGCCCAAGGCATCGGTGGTGACCACCACGGCCTCGCCGGCACCGTTGATGAATGGGATGTTGGTCAGGGTGTAGGGGCCGGGTTGCAGTCGCGCGCTGTCGGATTTGTAGCCATTGATAAACAGGTCCACCGACGAGGGCACCGCCGCCTCACCGGCAAACTGCGGCAAGGGGTACGTGACCAGGTCGGGGCGCACGGCAAAATCCCGGGACAGTTGCACCCCGCCCAGGCGCACCGAGCTACTCCAGGGCAGCGCGCCACTGATCACGTCGCCGGCCTCGTAGGTCAGCAGGCGCTCATCGTCGGAAAAACGCCAGGTGGTGTCGTAACGTCGGTAATCATTGTCGAGGGTGCCGCCGCTGGTTCCATCGGACAGGGTCTGGCGCAGTTGCCCGGTGTTGGACAGAGTGCCCCAGGTATCGAACAGCCGTACTTCGTTCCAGGCCGCGAGGTAACTGCCGCCATCGTCGGTGTCATTGAAATACACGTCATAGTTGAGCAAGGCGCCGAAGCTGCTCATGGCCTGGGTACGCGGATAGGTATTGCGGTTGCCGATGAACTGTTCCTGCAGCCAGGAGGGCGGCACCTCCAGCAGAAGGCGCTGGCCGTTGCTGTCGTAGTCGCTGTGCAGGCCCGGCACTTGTTCCAGGGCCACACTGCCGACGGGCTCACCGGGCAGTTTCATGCCCACTTCCTGCAACGCGCTGGCCGGCACAAACAGCTGGCCGGCGCGCTGCTCGACCGCGATGACGCGGCCGGTGTCCATCTGGTTGACCACCAGTTCCAGAAACAGCTGTGCATCGGCAACTGCCTCCATGCTGCCGGGCGGCGGCGGCAGGTCGCCCGCCATCGCTGCGCCCCACAGCCCGCTTGCCACTGCCACCGACGGCCATAAAACCCGAGCCCAACCACGACTCACCATGGCGTTGTGTCCCTCAATGGACATCTCCATCCTGTTAAAACCCGGGCGTGTGCCCGTTGCGCTACATCACGGCTATCGCTTGGGCGCCAGGCTCTCCAGTTGCGGCGCGCCGTTGACCCGGACCTGCAACGGCTGGTCGGCCGATACGGCATCCGGCACCGGCCAGCGCATGCTCGCGCCCGGCAGCACATAGCCGAGCAAGCCGTCCACCAACGGCCGGGTCTGCCCGCCCTGTTTGAATGACGCATCGGTAAGCCGCGCATGCACAGCGCCCTGGTTGCGCACCTCGATGTAGTTGCGCCCTGCCACGTTGACCTTTTGCCAGCTCAACTGCGGCTTGCCCGCGCCCTTGGGGTCACGTTGGCGGGTGGCGTCGTCCTTGCTCCACAGGCCAGCGCCGTAGGCAAACAATGGCACCGAATAGCGCATCTGAAAGCGAATCGCCGCTGCCGTGTTCTTGCCCTCCGGCGGTGCTGGCACCTGCAGCGCCGAGGGGATTTCGTCAATGATGATGCGATAGGCCAACTCCTGCCCCGGCGGTACCTCCCGGGTGCGGGTCAGGCGCACCAGTTGCTTCTGGCCCGGCTCAATCTTGGCCACCGGCGGGCTGCCGATCACATCGCGCTGGTTCTGGTACTGCTCGTCGAAACCGTTCTGGCTCCAGGCAAACACGCGGATCTGCAGGTTGGCGGTCTCGGTGCCACGGTTCTCCAGCCACAGCGCGCTGGCCTGTTGGTCAGCCTCCAGCACCGGGTCGATGGGCCAGATCAGCACCGAACTGGCCGCCTGTACAAACCCCGCCGAGCACAACGCCCCCAAGGCGAAACCCGCGGTCCATAACCGTCGCAAAGCACAACCCATGACACCCCTCCTTAAACCGTTAGCCCTACCACGTCAGCTGCACCTGCAGCGTGTCGCTGTACGTCCCCCCAGGCTGATTGCCCGGTAAAACCACCCGCCCGTAAATCGGCAGGCTGATGTTGCTCGCATCGCTGTAGGTCACGCTGACGCTCTGGTTGATGCCCAGGTTCTGGCTGAACGCCGCATCGCGAAACAATTGGTAAGCCACCCGCGCGCTGCCACTGTTGAGCTGCAAATTGCGTCCGGTGCTGCTGTACAGGCCGCCATCCACGCTCATGCTCAGGGCCACGCCCGGCGTGCATTGCAGGGTTACGCCGCCAGTGAGAGCCGCTGTGACCGTACTGGTGGCAAGGGCCGAATAGCTGCCGTAGGCCAAGGTGCCGTAGTTGGCGCCGCCGCCCACGATCAGACAGCCCGGCGTGATGGTCGCACTCACCTGGAAGCTCTGGTTGACCACCGCCGACAGCGGCAACGGTATCGCCAGGCCGATGGCGAGCAACACCCTGGGCCACATCGTTAGAACGTCAGTTCCACGGCCACGGTGTCGGTGTAGGTGCCCGCCGGCAGGCCCGCTTTGCCCACCGCCCGGCCGTAAAGGTTGACGGTCTGCGCCACGCCGGTACTGGTGGCGAGTGTCACCACGCCGTCAATCGCCAATAGCGCTGAACGCCCGCTGTCAGTGTAGAAATCGTAAGGCACGAAGTTACCCACGCCATCGGCCAGCGCACGAGTACCACCGGGGGAAGCACCATCGTGGGCGCCGGCACGCACCTTGATCGTTGGCGCGGTGCCAGCCGAACACAGGATCGACAACGCGCCGCCGGTACCGGTGCCGCCGAGCAACTGGGCGTCGGCATTGGTAAACAGGCTGTTGGTGGTACCGAAGTTCAAGCTACCGAAATTCAGCCCGGTGGCCGCCCCGGAGCCGTTGACCTGGCAACTGGCGATCAAGGTCAGGCTGGAACTGATCTGCCCGGTCACCGTGGTCGCCGCGTTCAGGCTGGACGCCAGCCCCAGGCCCAGGGCGCAGAGGCCGATTCGCGATACAAGTACATGCATGATATCCATCCTCATGGTTTACCAATCCAGAGTCACCGTCAGGGTGTCTGTGTAGATGCCGGCCGGTAGGGCCCTGGTATTCGCCACCACGGAACCGAATACCGGGATCGGTACCTGGGTGCCCTGGGTCACGACGAAATTGCGTTGCTGGCCGATCCTGTAGGCACTGCGCCCCTGGGGATCCGCCGACAGTCGATAAGGAATGGTCTGGCGGCCATTGCTCAGGCGCCGCGTGGTGCCGTCGCCATTAGCGCCGCCGTCGATGGTCACCGTGAAACTACTGACCACCGAGGGGTTGCAGGACACCGACAGCGGCGCCTTGTCGGCATCGGAAATCGACGCGCCCAGCGTGTTGCTCCAGGTCGGCCCCTGGCTGCCGAAATCCATTAGCGCCGTGCCGCCCTCAGGCGTGACCGGCGCGGTTTCCACGTCTTTGCTCACTTCGCAACTGGCGGTGATCACCAAACGCGCGTGGACCTGGCCGTTGACCACCGCCGCCTGCGCGTCATCCGCCAGCAACAGCAGGCCGCCCAGGGCCGTCACGGCCAGGTAGCGGCTTACCATGTAACCGTGACCTTGAGCAGGTCGGAATAACGGCCGACAGCAGGAATGCCTTTGAGCGGTTCGATGCGGCCATACAGTGGCAGGTCGACAGAGCCGGTGTCCGGCACGCGGCCACTGATGGGCACGTCCACTGGCAAGGGGATCAGCCGCGCGGCGTCGGCATAGATTCGATAGGGGATGGGCCGACTGGAGGGCGCCGGATTGGCGAGATAACGTACTTCGCCGACGCCGCCATGCAGGCCGCCATCAACGCGCACTTGGTAAGGCGTGTCGGGGTTACATTCCAGGCGCGGCTGGCGTTGGCTGATCAGGGCCGCACTCAGGGGGCCGGCCGGGTCATCCAGACGCGGGCCGCTGCCGAAATCCAATACGCCAAGTTGCTCGATGCCTGCACTACGGGTGGTACCCACCAACTGGCAACCCCGCTGCACGTCGATGCGCACCTCCACCTGGAGTTGCGCAGCAAACACCGTGTTGCAGAGCATCGTGCCCATGACAGCCAATACCGCCGGTCCCTTCACAGCCCCAATTCCTTATACAGGGGTGACAACTGTGTATGAGGTTAGCCAGTTAACGCGAAAGTGCCAGTTTGCATGGCTTGGGGCCCTTTCCTATTGGTCAAATGGCATCGAGCGTCCTACAGTGAACGACCACCGCAATACAGAGTGATTATTCTTGGCCGTGCTTGCCCTGCTCCAGCGCCTGCTGGGTAAAAAAACCGACGCCTCGGACGCCTCGCCTATCCCGGCGTATTTTCAAAAAAAAGCCGTACAACAGGGCTATACCCTCAGTGATGGGCAAATCCGGGCGATTACCGCCCTGAATCGCGAGGCCCAGCACCTGCTCAACGGCCAGGCCACGCGCAGCCTGTACCTGCACGGCCCGGTGGGGCGTGGCAAAAGCTGGCTGCTGGACGGATTTTTCCAGGCGTTGCCCATCGCCGAGAAGCAGCGCGTGCATTTCCACACCTTCTTCGCCCGGCTGCACCAGGGCATGTTCCTGCACCGCGAGCATGACGATGCCTTGGGCGCCACTCTGGACGAGCTGCTGACCGGCTGCCGAGTGCTGTGTTTCGACGAATTCCATGTGCACGATATCGGCGATGCGATGCTCATCAGCCGCCTGTTCAAGGCCCTGTTCCAGCGCGGCGTGCTGGTGCTGGTGACCTCCAACTACCCACCCGAAGGATTGCTGCCCAACCCGCTGTACCACGAGCGTTTCAAGCCGGTGATCGAGCTGATCGCCGCGCGCATGGAGGTGCTGGAAGTCAGTGCGCCTCAGGACTTTCGCAGCCTGGCTCAGGCCCACGCCCAACAACGCTTCACGGGCGGCCAGTATGTATGGCCAGGTACAACAGGCCAGCGTGAAAGCCTGGGCCTGCCTGCCACAGATTGCCCGGTGCAAACCCTGAAGGTCGGCACTCGGCAGTTACAGTGCCGAGGCCATCAGGCACGAACCATCGCATTTACCTTCAACGACCTGTGCGAACAGCTCACGGCGGTCATGGATTACCTGTTGTTGTGCCAGGACTTCGACCACTGGATCATCGACGGCCTGCCGCATCTGGCCGAATGCCCCATCGCCGTGCAACAGCGCTTTATCAACCTGGTAGACGTGCTCTACGACCAGGACAAGCAACTGACACTTATCGGTCACCAGCCCCTGGATAAATGCCTGGAAGGCCAGGCCATCGACCTCGCCCGCACCGCCAGCCGCCTGCGCCAATTGCACACGCGCTGCCCGCAACCCGCGCCCGAGCCGCTATCATGAGCGCCTTTTACGCCTCCTTCCGAGCACTGCGCCCTGCATGAATACCCTCGCCCAACTCAAGGCTGGCCAATTGGCTGGCGTTACGCGCCTGGACCTGGCCTGCGGGCTGACCGAGTTCCCCCGGGAAATCTTCGAACTGGCCGACTCGCTGGAAATCCTCAACCTCACCGGCAACGCCCTGAGCAGCCTGCCCGACGACCTGCACCGCCTGACGAACCTGCGTGTGCTGTTCTGTTCGGACAACGCCTTTACCGAACTGCCGCAATGCCTGGGCCAGTGCGCCAAGCTGAGCATGATCGGCTTCAAGGCCAACCAGATCAGCCAGGTAGCCGCTGCCGCCCTGCCGCCACAGTTGCGCTGGCTAATCCTCACCGACAACTGCATCAGCCAATTGCCCGATGAACTGGGCGAACGCCCCTTGCTGCAAAAGCTGATGCTGGCCGGTAACCAGTTGACCGACCTGCCGCCAAGCCTGGCCCAGTGCCAAAACCTGGAGTTGATCCGCATCGCCTCCAACCGCCTCACCCAACTGCCGCAGTGGCTGCTGACCCTGCCGAGCCTGACCTGGCTGGCCTATGCCGGCAATCCGGTGGAAATGGCCGTGCAGGTAAGCGCTGACGAGGCGACGCCGAACATCGCCTGGCAGGAACTGGAAATGGGCGACGTCCTGGGCGAAGGCGCTTCGGGGATTATTCGCAAGGCGCTGTGGAAACCCCATGCGTTGCCAGTCGCGGTCAAGCTGTACAAGGGCACCATCACCAGCGACGGTTCACCGCTGCATGAAATGCAAGCCTGCATCGCTGCCGGGCTACATCCCAACCTGATCAAGGTTGAAGGACGCGTCATCGGCCACCCCGACAACCAGGCCGCGCTGATGATGGAGCTGATCGACCCGAGTTACCGCAACCTCGCAGCCCTGCCGAGCCTGGCGTCGTGCACGCGGGATGTCTACGAACCCACCATCCGTTTCAGCCTGGACGTGGCACTGCGCATGGCGCGGGGCGTTGCTTCGGTGGCGGCGCACCTGCATCGGCACGGCATTACCCATGGTGACCTGTATGGTCACAATATTTTGTGGAACGCAGCGGGTGATTGCTTGCTCGGAGACTTTGGCGCGGCGTCATTCCATGCCACGGCGGACACACTGGAAACACGTGCGTTGCAGCGTATTGAAGTGCGGGCGTTCGGGGTACTGCTGGGGGAGTTGTTGGAGCGGGTTGAGGCACAAGCCATTGACAAGATGCTGTGCGAACTGTGCGAGCGTTGCTGTCAGCCGGATGTACTGGCCCGACCAGGCTTTGAGGAAATC
Source organism: Pseudomonas sp. WS 5503 (assembly GCF_012985385.1). NCBI lineage: Bacteria > Pseudomonadati > Pseudomonadota > Gammaproteobacteria > Pseudomonadales > Pseudomonadaceae > Pseudomonas > Pseudomonas sp. WS 5503. The sequence continues at coordinate 220,844 of NZ_JAAQWI010000007.1, read as the reverse complement.
GAGGCCCTGCTGGAATCTCTGCAGCACCCCTGAACTAATGTGGGAGCGGGCTTGCTCGCGAATGCGGTGGAACAGCCAATACATCTGTTGACTGTCACACCGCATTCGCGAGCAAGCCCGCTCCCACAGGTTGACCGCGTGTACTCAGATAAACATCAGCCCGCCAGGCCGACAAACATATCCTGCACATCATCATGGTTGTCCAGGCCTTCCAGGAACGCCTCGACTTCAGCCATCTGCTCATCGGTCAAACCGCTGACCGGGTTCTTGGAGATATAGCCCAGCTTGGCCGACAGCACGGTAAAGCCCTGCTCCGGCAAGGCTTTCTGCACGGCATCCAGGTCGGTGGTTTCGGTAATGAACAAGGTGGCGCCTTCTTCACCCTCTTCAAAGTCCTGGGCGCCGGCTTCGATGGCGGCCATTTCTGGATCGGCGTCTGGCGTGTCCGGCGATGCTTCGATCAGGCCCACATGGTTGAAATCCCAGGCCACCGAACCGGAAGCGCCCAGTTGGCCCTTGCGGAAGGCCACGCGGATTTCCGCCACGGTGCGGTTGATGTTGTCGGTCACGCACTCGACGATCAAAGGCACCTGGTGCGGCGCGAAACCTTCGTAGGTCACGCGGTGGTATTGCACGGTCTCACCGAGCAGACCGGCGCCCTTTTTGATTGCGCGGTCCAGGGTTTCCTTGGGCATCGAGGCTTTTTTGGCCTGTTCCACCACCAGGCGCAGGTGCGCGTTGGTCGCGGTATCGGCGCCGTTGCGGGCGGCGATGGTGATTTCTTTCACCAGCTTGCCGAAAATCTTGCCCTTGGCATTGGCTGCCGCTTCTTTATGTTTGACTTTCCACTGTGCGCCCATGACTCACTCTCTTATTTCCATCGCGCCGAAACGTCTACTGGCCGGCGCTTTGGGGGCAGAGTTTATAGCGCGAGAACGCTTCGTTCCACCAAAAAACCGGCCAGGGTACTCAGGTGCGCAAGGGTTTGATCACCGCATTGCGGTCCGGCACAAAATCCCCGGCCTGGGCCAGTACGGCGGGCCTGGCATTCCAGTAGGGCATCAGCACCAGCGACGAAAACAGTGCCGCACCGGCAAACACAATAAATACCGTAACGGTATCGAAATAGCCTGGCAGCAAACCACCCAGGATCGCTCCCACCGAACCGCAGCCGTTGACAAAGCCCGCAGCGGTAGCGCCGGCCTTAGCGGTGCCGAAGTCGATGGCCGCCGTGCTGCTGATCATCGAGTCCGGCCCATACAGCGTCAGCCCCATGACAAACAGCAACGTCATCACCAGCACCACACTGCCGGTGTGCAGCGCGCCCATAAACAACGCCAGGGCAACCGTCAGCGCCAACAGGCTGAGCACGCAGGCGGGCATGCGCCGAGCACCGAACAGTTTGTCGGAGGCCAGGCCGATCAACACCGGCCCCAATAAACCGGCCAGCTCAAACGCGGTGGGCACGATGGCGGCACCGACCTTGCCCACCGACGGCATCTGCTCGTAGACGATCACCGGCCCCCACAACAGAATCGCGTAGCGCGCCGGCTTGAGCAGGAAGTAAGCCAGCCCAAGGGTCAACACCGTACGGTTGCGCAGGATCGCGCGCAGGGGTTCGAGTACGCTCACGCGCTGTTCGGCGGCCAACTGCTCGGCGCTCAGCACCGGCTCGGGCTCGACTGCCGGCAAGCCCACATCCTGCGGGGTATTGCGCTGGAACATAAAGAAGAGCAAGGCCACCACCGCGACCACTGCGGCGCTGGAAATAAACGCCGCATGCCAGCTGCCGATCAGCGTATAAGCCCACCAACCGGCAAACGGTGACGCGACCAACCCGCCAAATGCATAACACGAACTCCACAGCCCCAGCACCCGCCCCCGCTGCTGGGCCGGGAAGAAACTACCGAGGTTCTTGCACAACCCCGACCAGCCAGTGGACTGGGCCAAGCCCTGTACCAACATGCAGGTGACAAAAATCGGCAAGGTGGCAAAGGTGCCCATCACCAGCGCCGCGCCTGCGGAAATCAACAAGCCACCGAGCACCACTACCCGTGGCCCGAAGCGGTCTGCAAGCATGCCCCAGGTGAACTGGCCCACCGCATACGCTGCGAGATAGAGGCCATCCAGGTTAGCCATCGTCATTTTGTCGAGGGGGAAACTCGGGTCGTCGCCAATCCCCAGCTTTGCCACCGAAAAGGCTTTGCGGGTGAAATAGAACGCGGCGTACGCCAGCCAGGTAATGGCGAAAATCTGCACGCGCCAACGCTTGATACTACCCATAGGGATATTCATGGTGGTTCTGACCTCAGGTGTGAGTGTGCCGGCAGAATCGAAAGAAAACGCCTGTTGTTCTTATGGTTGAGCACTGCAATGCCGGGCCTTGGATAGCGCGGTATTGGTCAGATGGGTGCGATGTGCCTGCGCCCATGGCCGCCGTGGTTGTAGGACTCAACCTACGGCGGCTGAGGTGCATCAAAACAATGGCTGACTCATAGGTAAAATCGATTTATCGTATTTCAAATATAAGCTCAGATTTTAAGAGGACGTACCATGTCGGTTTCCCATGCCCAGCTCAAAGCCTTCCATGCGGTGGCCATTCACGGCAGTTTTACCGGGGCTGCAGAACGGCTGTTCCTGACCCAGCCTGCGATTTCCGACCAGGTGCGCAAACTTGAAGAGCGCTTCGGCGTATTGCTGTTTCACCGCAACAAGCGTTCGGTGCGCCTGACCGATCTGGGTGAACGCCTGCTGGGTATCACCCAGCGCCTGTTTGTGATCGAGGCCGAAGCCGAAGAGTTGCTGCAGGATTCGCGCGCTCTGCTCACCGGTACTCTCACCTTGGCAGTGGATGCGCCCGTGCACGTCCTGCCGCAGATTGCGCGCTTCTGCCAACGCTACCCTGGGATCAGCGTGAAGATCGAAACGGGCAATACCGATGAGTCACTGTCGCGCCTCTACAACTACCAGGCCGACCTGGCGCTGTTGGGGCGCGATGTCGATGATGTGCGCCTGTTGTCAGTGCCGCTGCCCGACGACCAACTGCTGGCTTTTGTCGCACGGGACCATGCCTGGGCCGGGCGCGAGTCGATCTGCCTGGCCGACCTCGATGACACCCCGCTGGTACTGCGGGAAACCGGCTCGGTCACCCGTCAGACCCTGGAGCAGGAAATGCGCCAGGCCGGCCTGCGCATTCGTCCGGCGATCCAGGTGGAAGGCCGCGAGGCCGCCCGTGAAGCCGTGGTGGTAGGGATTGGCGTGGGCGTGGTGTCGGCGGCAGAGTTCGGTGCCGATGCACGGGTGTACGCCATGCCGATCCGCGATTGCACCCAACGCATGAAAGAAACCCTGGTGTGCCTGAAAGAGCAAAGTTCACGCCGTGTGGTCGCGACCTTTCTGGAGATTGTGCGTGAGAGCCTTCACGCCAACTCGAAAAACGCCTGAATCAAGCGCAGCGAGCGACGGCGCTCCATGCAGCCGAGCATATGCCGATTCAGCAGGCCATCGCCGAGGATCGGCACTGCCTGCACACGCGGGTCCGGGCTGACCTCCATCGACGACACCACGCCCACGCCCAACTCTGCCGCCACCGCCTCGGCCACAGCTTCCCGACTGTCCAGTTCCAGCAGCACTTTGGGCTGCACATTCGCCGCCAGGCAGGCGTCGTCAAAGGTGCGGCGGGTGGTGGAACTGGGCTCGCGCAGCACCATGATCACCTCATGCAACTGCGCCAGTTCAATACCGTCGGGCTGCTTGGCCCACGGGTGTGCGGCCGGCACCAAGGCGCAAATCCGTGACTGGTCCAGGGGTTGCAAGTGCAGGCCATTGCGCGGTTCCACCTCGGTGAGCACCGCCACATCCGCATGTTCGGACAGCAACGCCGCCAGGGTTTCCTGGGCATTGCCCAAACGCAGGTTCACGGTAATGCCGGGGTAGCGCGCACGCAGGCTGGCGATCATCGGCATCACCAGGTGGGGGCCATCCGCCGCCACTTCCAGGCGCCCGGTGAGCAACTGGCGGTTGGCCTCCAGCAGGGTTTGCGCCTCGTCGACCAACCCGAAGATAGCCCGCGTGATGGCCGCCAGGCGTGCGCCCTCCTCGGTCAATTCCACCCGACGTGCGGTGCGGCGCAACAGCGGGATCTGGTAGTGCTCCTCAAGCGCCTTGATATGCCCGGTCACCGCCGGCTGGCTGATAAACAGCCGAGCCGCCGCGCGGGTAAAACTGCCCTCACGGGCCACGGCATCGAATGCACGCAGTTGGAACAGATTCATAGCTATCGGCCTCACTGATAGCTCGCATAACAACAAACAATTTGATTGATGACAAGCCAAACTGCAATTTAGGCGCCGTAGCTTGAACCCCAACACCTTGCGAGGATTTGACATGCCCACTGCCGCGCCGATCCTGTTGACCCCCGGCCCCCTGACCACCTCGAACCGCACCCGCCAGGCGATGATGACGGACTGGGGCTCGTGGGACGACCGCTTCAACCAGCTCACAGCCAGTGTGTGCAGCCAGTTGCTGGCGATCCTCAACGGCGCCGACAGCCACCACTGCGTGCCGTTGCAAGGCAGCGGCACCTTCGCCGTCGAAGCTGCAATCGGCACCCTGGTCCCCCGCAAGGGCAAGGTGCTGGTGCTCATCAACGGCGCCTACGGCAAGCGCCTGGCGAAAATCTGCGAGGTGCTTGGCCGCGAATTCAGCACCTTTGAAACCGCCGAAGACGAGCCCACCACTGCCGCCGATGTGGATCGTCTGTTGCACGCCGACAGCGCCATCACCCATGTCGCACTGATCCATTGCGAAACCAGTACCGGCATTCTCAACCCGTTGCCGCAGATCGCCGAGGTGGTCAAACGCCACGGCAAGCGCCTGATCATCGACGCCATGAGTTCCTTCGGCGCGCTACCGATTGATGCCCGCGAAATCCCCTTCGACGCGCTGATCGCCGCCTCGGGCAAATGCCTGGAAGGCGTACCGGGCATGGGCTTTGTCTTTGCGGAAAAACACGCACTGGCCGCGGCACAGGGCAACTGCCATTCCCTGGCGATGGACCTGTTCGACCAGCACAGCTACATGACCAAAACCGGCCAGTGGCGCTTCACCCCGCCGACCCACGTTGTCGCCGCCCTGCATGAAGCGCTGTTGCAGTACGCCGAGGAAGGCGGCCTGCCCGCCCGTCACCAGCGCTATGCAAATAACTGCCAGGCCTTGCTGGACGGCATGGCCGAACTAGGCGTGCGCAGTTTTCTACCGGCGGCTATCCAGGCGCCGATCATTGCCACCTTCCACGCCCCCGACGATCCTCGCTATCAGTTCAAAGCGTTCTACGAACGGGTCAAGGCCAAGGGTTTCATTCTGTACCCGGGCAAATTGACCCAGGTGGAAACCTTTCGCGTGGGCTGCATCGGTCATGTCGACGCGGCCGACATGCGCGCAGCCGTCAAGGCCATCGCCGAGGTGCTGCAAGAAATGTGCAGGAGCGAGCTTGCTCGCGAAGAGTGTTAACGAAAACGCGGGCATCCTGAGTTAACGCGGCGCCTGGATGTTTTTCGCGAGCAAGCTCCTACATAGATGAATGTTATTACCCCACAGGATCTGAACCATGAACTATCAAACCCCCAACACCCTCCAGGCCGTTATCCTCGACTGGGCTGGCACCGTGGTCGATTTCGGCTCCTTCGCCCCCACGCAGATTTTTGTCGAGGCCTTCGCCGAGTTCGACGTGCAGGTGTCGATCGAGGAAGCCCGTGGCCCGATGGGCATGGGCAAGTGGGACCATATCCGTACGCTCTGCGACCAGCCGCAGGTTGCCGAACGCTACCGCAAGGCGTTCGGCCGCACGCCCACCGACGACGACGTGACCGCCATCTACCAGCGCTTCATGCCGCTGCAGATCGAGAAAATCGCCGAGCACTCGGCCCTGATCCCCGGCGCCCTCGACACCATTGCAGCGCTGCGCGGCCAAGGCATCAAGATCGGCTCCTGCTCTGGCTACCCCAAGCAGGTGATGGACAAGGTCGTGGCCCTGGCCGCCACCAACGGCTACGTCGCCGACCACGTCGTGGCCACTGACGAAGTGCCCAACGGCCGACCATGGCCGGCCCAGGCGTTGGCCAACGTGATCGCCCTGGGCATTGATGATGTGGCGGCCTGCGTGAAGGTCGACGACACCGTGCCGGGCATTCTCGAAGGTCGCCGTGCCGGCATGTGGACCGTGGCCCTGACCTGCTCGGGCAATGCGCTGGGCCTCACCTACGAGCAATTCCGCGCCCTGGACACCGACACACTGGCCAGCGAGCGCCAGCGCATCGAGGCGATGTTCGAAGCTTCACGCCCACACTACCTGATTGACACCATCACCGATCTGCCACGGGTCATCAGTGACATCAACCAGCGCCTGGCCCGCGGGGAAATGCCGCAGGCCTACTGACCGAGGTCAAGACAACGGCATTGGCAACAAGCGCAGCGCTCAAAACAGGCATAGAGTTAATGCACTCCATCGCTAAAGAATGGAGGTATGCCCTGATGAGTGAGGAACACAGCGATGCCGTGGAAAAATTCCGATACACGCTACAGCACCATGTCGATTGCGTTGCACTGGTTGATGGTGGTGCTGCTGGCGGTGGTCTACGCCTGCATTGAACTGCGCGGCCAATTCCCCAAAGGCAGCGGTGCGCGCACCTTGATTGTTGAAATGCACTTCATGCTCGGCCTTACCGTGTTTGTACTGGTATGGCTACGCCTGTTTGCACGCAGCCTGGGGGTGGCACCGAAGATCCTGCCGGCGCCGCCGCAATGGCAAAGCCTGCTGGCGACACTGATGCACGCTGCGTTGTACGCGTTGATGATCGGCATGCCGATTGCCGGCTGGTTGATCGTCAGCGCCGAAGGGCACTCGGTGATGTTCTATGGGATGGAGTTGCCGCCGTTGATTGGGGAAAACAAGGCACTGGCCAAGGAGATTGAAGGCTGGCATGTGCTGTTTGGCCAGATCGGGTACTGGCTGATCGGGCTGCACGCGTTGGCGGGGATCTTTCATCATTACGTGATGCGTGATAACACGGCGCTGCGCATGATGCCGGGTGGGAGGAGGCTTTAACCCAGCCAATTAGCTCCCCTGTGGGAGCGGGCTTGCCCGCGAAGGCGGTGTGTCAGTCACAGTGCCTCTTACTGCAAGACCGCTTTCGCAGGCAAGCCAGCTCCCACAAGAGGTTTGCGCCAGTCGCTGAAGCCTCGGCGGCCTTGCAGGCCGCCGGTATGGATGAAGATCAGGCGCATGCCGGGGGCAAAGCGTCCGGCCTCGATCTGCTGTTTCAACGCCAGCAGCGCCTTGCCGGTGTAAAGCGGTTCCAGCGGTAGACCGCACGCTAGTTCGGTGCGCTGAATGAAGTCGAGCAACAGTGGATCGGCTTTGGCAAAGCCGCCGCGACTGGCGTCCAGCAATGTATAACCGTCCTGCACGATGGCACTCACGTTCTGCGCCACACCGTGGTCATCCGGCACCGCCATGGCGCCATATACCGGATGCGCGCCCGCCTCCGCCAGTGCCAGCCCGGCCAGTGTCGTGCCGGTACCCGCCGCCAACCACCAGGCGTCGTAATCGCTCCAACCGAGGCTGTCCAGTTGCGCCCGCGCCTGCTCGACCAACACGCCACAGCCCTGCGCACCGGCCAGCCCACCGCCGCCTTCGGGTATCGGATGAAAGCCAGGATACTGCTCGCGCCAAGGCAACCAGAAACCCGCTTCATGCCGCGCCCTATAACCGCCATAACCGAGCCAATGCAGTTGCATGCCAAACGCTTTGAGGTCGAGAACCGTGGGGGTGTCTTGAGGATGGCCCCGCAGCAGGCCGACCGTGGAAAAACCAAAGCGCTTGCCCGCCGCCGCCAGCGCATGCAAATGGTTGGAGTACGCACCGCCGAGACTCATCACCCCGGTGGCCCCTGCGTGTCGGGCCTGGGCCAGGTGCTCGGTGAGCTTGAACCACTTGTTGCCACTGATCAGCGGGTCGATACAGTCCAGGCGCAGCACGGCCAACTCGACTCCGTTCAGCCAGTCCAGGTGCAAGGGTTCAAGGGGCGCGTGAGGAAGCCAGTCGAAAGGGCCCATCGGCAGGTATCTGAATGAAAAGAGGGCGGTAGTCTAACACCGCCCCTCTTGGCGCCTTACAGCTCTGCAGCCAGGCGCGAGCCCTGGTTGATGGCGCGCTTGGCGTCCAGTTCGGCCGCCACATCGGCGCCGCCGATCAGGTGCACGTTCTGGCCGGCGGCGACCAGGCCGTCGTGCAATTCGCGCAGCGGGTCCTGGCCGGCACAGATGACGATATTGTCCACCGCCAGGACTTGCGGCTCGCCCTCGGCGCCGATGCGGATATGCAAGCCTTCATCGTCGATCTTCAAGTACTCGACGCTGTTGAGCATCTGCACCTGCTTGTTCTTCAAACCGGTGCGGTGGATCCAGCCCGTGGTCTTGCCCAGGCCATCGCCCACTTTGGAAGCCTTGCGTTGCAGCAGGAACACTTCACGGGCCGGCGCGTGGCGCTCGGGTTTGATCCCGGCCACGCCTCCACGGGCTTGCAGCTGAGTGTCGATGCCCCATTCTTTCCAGAACGCCTCACGATCCAGGCTGGTGGATACGCCTTGGTGGACGAGAAATTCAGACACGTCAAAACCGATGCCGCCGGCGCCGATCACCGCCACGCGCTTGCCCACCGGCTTGCGCTCGAGGATCACGTCCAGGTAACTCAGGACCTTGGCGTTGTCGACACCGGGAATCGCCGGGGTACGCGGTGCGATGCCGGTGGCCAGGATCACTTCGTCATAACCGCCCGCTACCAGTTGCGCAACGTCGACACGGGTGTTGAGGCACAGCTCGACGTGGGTAGTCTGCAATTTGCGTTTGAAATAACGCAGGGTCTCGAAGAACTCTTCCTTGCCCGGCACGCGCTTGGCGATATTGAACTGGCCGCCGATCTCGCTGGCGGAGTCGAACAAGGTCACCTGATGCCCGCGCTCTGCGGCCACGGTAGCCGCGGCCAAACCCGCAGGGCCTGCGCCGACGACCGCGACCTTTTTGATCTGCTTGACCGGCAAGTAATTGAGCTCGGTTTCGTAGCACGCCCGCGGGTTGACCAGGCAGGTGGTGAGCTTGCCGCCAAAGGTATGGTCCAGGCATGCCTGGTTGCAGCCGATGCAGGTATTGATCTCATCGGCGCGCCCGGCGGCGGCCTTGTTGACGAACTCGGGGTCGGCGAGAAACGGCCGCGCCATCGAGACCATATCGGCGTCGCCTTCGGCCAGGATCTGCTCAGCAATTTCCGGGGTGTTGATGCGGTTGGTGGTGATCAGCGGAATCTGTACCGAACCGCGCAATTTGGCCGTGACTTTACTGAACGCACCACGGGGTACCTTGGTGGCGATGGTCGGGATACGTGCTTCGTGCCAGCCGATACCGGTGTTGATGATCGTCGCGCCGGCCTGTTCGATGGCCTTGGCCAACTGCACGATTTCTTCCCAGACACTGCCGCCTTCCACCAGGTCGAGCATCGACAGGCGGAAGATGATAATGAAGTTCGGGCCTACGGCTTCGCGTACGCGGCGCACGATTTCCACCGCCAGACGCATGCGATTTTCAAAGCTGCCGCCCCAACGGTCGGTGCGATGGTTGGTATGGGCAGCGAGGAACTGGTTAATGAAGTAGCCTTCGGAACCCATGATTTCGACGCCGTCATACTCGGCGACCTGGGCCAGCAGCGAGCAGGTGACAAAATCCTGGATCTGCTTTTCGATGCCCTCTTCATCCAGTTCCTTGGGCTTGAACGGGTTGATCGGCGCCTGGATAGCGCTCGGTGCCACCTGCTTGGGGCTGTAGGCGTAACGCCCGGCGTGGAGGATCTGCATGCAGATCTTGCCACCCGCGTCATGCACGGCTTGGGTAACGATCTTGTGCTTGCTCGCCTCTTCTTCGGTGGTCAGCTTGGCTGCACCGGCGTACACGCCGCCTTCATCATTGGGGCCAATGCCGCCAGTGACCATCAGGCCTACGCCGCCACGGGCGCGCTCGGCAAAATAGGCCGCCATACGCTCGAAACCGCCGGGCTTTTCTTCCAGGCCGGTGTGCATCGAACCCATCAGGGTTCGGTTGCGCAAGGTGGTGAAACCCAGGTCCAACGGGGCCAGCAGGTGCGGGTAGGCAGCAGCGGTCATGGTACAGCTCCACAACGGATCATCACGGGACGTGGCGCACTCGAACGGCGTGCCATCGGTTTATGTCCCACAGACTAAGAGGCGGTGGACCACGGCTCAATGACTGAAACTGACAAGTTATTGATCCAAATGCACAGCGCCCCTTGGCAAGCCACGCCATGGGCCCTACCCTAGTCGCGAACCCTGCACCTGGTCTGTTGTCTGTTGCCCCATGCGTAAACTTCTAGCGTTCACCGTCATCATGGCCCTGGTTGCCTCACTCGCCGCGTATCTGGTCTGGACCCAGGAGCGCCCCGTGGCGCATTACCTGTCCGACCTGCGCATCACCCTCGCCGTCAACGAGGGCGAACCAGCCGACCGGGGCAACCTGCTGGGTATCCAGCCGGAACTGTTCCCTGCCGATTACCAGAGCCTGGAACGCCTGCACCTGAAGCTGTCGGCCTACCTGCAAAATGCCCGGGACCTTGGGTTGATCAATGCCAAGACCGTTGTGGTGCTGCCGGAACATATCGGCACTTGGCTGATGCTCGGCGGAGAAAAGAATGAGCTGTACCAGGCCGCTCACCTCAAGGACGCCATGAACTGGCTGTCGATCAGCAACCCGCTGCAATTTGCCAAAGCCTGGATCAGCGCCACTGGCGACAACCGCATGGACGATGCGTACCTGCGCATGAAAGCCCCCGCCATGGCCCGCGACTATCAAGTGTTGTTTGGCGGCCTCGCCAAAGAATTTGGCGTGACCCTGGTGGCCGGTTCCATCGCCCTGCCCAACCCGAGCGTGATCCAGGGGCAACTGGAGATCGGCCACGGCGCGCTGTACAACGCCAGCGTGGTGTTCGCCGCCGACGGCTTGCCGCTGGGCCAGCCGCAGCGCCAGCTTTACCCGATCTACGATGAACGTGGCTTTATAGAACCTGGCGATGAGCATGTCGTCAACGTTGTCGATACCCCCGCCGGGCGCCTGGGCATTCTGGTCGGCAGCGACAGCTGGTACCCGGACAACTACCGCAAGCTCAACGAGCAAGGCGCGCAATTGATCGCGGTACCCGCTTTTGTCACCGGCCGCGATACCTGGGACCGTCCGTGGCGCGGTTTCAAGAGTGTGTCTACGCCCTCAGAAGTGAGCCTCAAGCCTGAAGAAACCAGTGAGGGCGCGGCCTGGCGTCGCCTTACCCTGATCAGCCAGCCGCCTGTCAGCGAAGCCACCGCGGGCATGAGCGTCTTTCTGCGCGGACAATTCTGGGACCTGGGCAGCGCCGGCCAAAGTTTTCTCAGTCGCAATGGGCAAGTCTTCGCCGATGGCGACGCCCATGGTGCGCGCCTGCTGAATATCTGGCTGTAGCGCCGTGAAGCCGGTGCGCCTGGGGGATCTGTCGGTGGGCTTCGTGCACACCCTGGCCGACGCCATCCACAGCCACGGCCTGGACCCACAGCCCCTGCTGCTGCAATACGGCCTCGATCCAGCTCGCCTGGCTGAGGCCGGCGCACGCTTGTCGATCCCGCGCTACATGCGCCTGGGCCACGCGGCCATCCAACTGACCGGCAACCCCGGCCTGGGTCTGCGTATGGGCCAGCTCAGCCGCTTGAGCCAGGCTGGTCTTGCCGGCGTTACTGCCGCCCAAGCGCCCACCGTGCGCGAAGCGGCACGCACGCTCACACGCTTTGAAGCACTGTACGGCTCCAACTATCGCGGGCAATCAAGCTTTCATGAAGACGCCGAAGGCGCGTGGCTGAGGTTTTATTCCATCAGCCCCTACAACACCTATAACCGCTTTGTGGTGGATTCGATCATCGCCGGCTGGCTGCAGCAATTGTCTGGCCTGGCCCAACAGCCGGTGCAGGCCCAGCGCATTGAAATCGAATTCGACGCGCCGGACTACCACGACCACTACAGGGTGCTGGGAGAGGGCGTGGTCCACTTCGGCGCCGAGGTCAATCAACTGCGCCTCAGCCAACCCACCCTGGCGCTGCGCAACCCGCAGCATTGCCCAAGCACCTGGCACCTGTTGCTACAGCTGTGTGAAAGGGAATTAGAGCAGTTGACCCGCACCCGCAGCCTGCGCGAGCGCATTACCCGGTTGCTCGGGCCGATGCTCAATGGCGGCCGGGAACCCGACCTGGAGGAAGTGGCGGCACGCTTGAAGCTGCCAACCTGGACATTGCGGCGCAAACTGGCCGAGGAAGGCACGCAGTTTCGCGCGATCCTCAATGACACCCGTCGCGACCTGGCCATGACCTACATTCGCGATACGGAACTGGCGTTCGGCGAGATCGCCTACTTGCTCGGTTTTGCTTCGGCCCAAGCCTTCCAAAGGGCCTTCAGACGCTGGAACAACCAGACCCCAGGGGAATTTCGCCGCAGTCAGCGCCACTCCGCCTGAAGTCGGTGTTAAAGCTCGGTGGCATCGTCGGCAGGATCCAGTGGGTCTAGCTCGAATGCCTGATACTCCAGCAGCTCTTCCTGGTAATCGTCCATGGTGGACTCCTTTTCGTGTTGAAAGCGGTTGCAGATTAATGACCTGCGAACCCAGCCTAAAGTGCCGTCATGACGAAAAAATGTCGACGTCGTGACATTCCTGCTCTTCAGGATTAAACGTAGCGGCGATCACTGGATTTAACTCAACCGCAACCTCGATCAAAATGTGGGAGCGGGCTTGCTCGCGAAAGCGGTGGTCATTCAACACACTTGGCGACTGTTACACCGTATTCGCGAGCAAGCCCGCTCCCACATCAGAACAGCATTGCGTTACTGCGCAGGCATCGGAAGCGGTGGAATCGCTTCCGTCGGCGCCGGCAAGGACGGATCAGTCGGCGCCGGTGCAACCGGAGCAGGCTCTGTCACCGGTGCAATCGGTGCAGCCTCAGGTGGCGGCGCAAGCGGCTCTGCAGCGGCAGGCGCTACCGGCACATCCTTCGGCGCTTCGACCTTCTCGGCTGCCGGAGCGGTCTTGGGCTCGGGCACGCCGAGGTCGGCCTTGGGCTGCTCGGGGATATGCTCGGCCTGCTTTACTTCCTGCGGCAGGAACACGTCCACCAACGCGAAGTAACGCTCGTAGAACTTCGGTGCAGAGACGGTCTCGCTCGCCACCTTCACCATCGAGTCGTCGGTGGAGCCAATCGGCATCGACACCGAGCCCAGCACGCCCACACCGAGGCTCGCGGAGTTGTTGACCTTCTTCAGCGCATAGCGGTCCTGCAAGGCGTTGGCAAACATCGTCGAGTGATTGCTGCCCTTGCCATCAGCAGCGCACACCACATTGAAACTGATCTGCAGATGGGTCTCGCCGGTCTGCTGGAAGCTCTTGTTGCCGGCCACCAACTTCGGATCGCTGCTGGTGATGATGTAGCCCTGGCTCAGCAGGGCACGGCGCGCAGCTTCACAGGCCGCCACATCGCTGACCGGGTAATCGCGGGAAAACGTACCGGAATCGTCGAAATTCTCATGTTCATAGATAGCGGTCTTGGGTGACGAGCAGCCCGCGGCGCCCGCCAGCACCAGCGCCAACCCGAGATTGCGCAAGTGAAATGATGTCGACATTGAAAATCCTGAAGAAAACGGTCCGGACGGTATTGTGCAACAGAACGCGACATTGAAGCGCGATTCCTGTCGGTAAAACATCTCAAGCTCAGACAGCGGCGTCAGTAGGAAAAAGCCCGGCGCACATATGATCGATAAAGGCCCGCAGCTTGGCCGAAGCATGGCGACTGGCCGGCCACAGCAACCAGAAACTGCCGCGATGCTCGAGGTGCTCATCCAGCACCCGTCGCAAACGCCCATGTTGTACGGCCTGGTTGACCATGTAGTCCGGCAGGCACGCAATGCCCAGTCCTTCTTGCACCACATGATTGAGGGACTCGATGGTAGTGCTGACCAGCGGTGCGCGCAGGTTCAGTTCTGCCGCCCCCGGGACATGACGCAGCGGCCAAGGCTCCAGCTTACCGGTGGCGCAGAATTTGTGCCGCAGGCAGGCGTGATGATTCAGGTCCTGGGGCCGACGGGGGGTGCCGTGCTGGTCGAAGTAGCCGGGCGTACCGACGAGGACCAACTGGTAATGCCCTAGATGGCGCACCATCAAGCGCGAATCTTCTGGCTTGCCGGTGCGAATCACCGCGTCGAAGCCCTCCTCTATCACGTCCACCATGCGATCGGAAAAATCCACATCCAACTCGATGTCCGGGTAGGCACGCATAAAATCGCTGATCACCGGCATCAACAAACCACGCACTTGGGGCACACTGATCCGCAGCTTGCCGCGAGGCTTGGCAGTGACCTCAGTCAATTCCTGTTCGGCCGCTTCCAACTCCGCCAGGATGCGCCGCGAACGTTCCAGGAAGAGCGCGCCCTCGCTGGTCAGAGTGATGCTGCGGGTGCTGCGATGAAACAACCTGACGCCCAGGCGCTCTTCCATTCGCGCAATGCTTTTACCCACCGCCGACGATGACACGCCCAGTGCACGGCCCGCAGCGGTGAAGCTAAGCGTTTGCGCGACCTGCACAAAAACCGAGAGGCTGCCCAGATTGTCCATGGTGATGCCTTTGCCGATTGCGGACATCAACGTCCGATAAGTTCGGAACCTTAGCCTGTTTTTCCGCGCCTCGCAGCCCCCTACCCTGGCGCCTTGACCCTTTCAAGGAGAGCCCCGATGAACGACAGCCCCCAATTGATCGATACAGCCCCCCACGCTGAACCCCTGCCACTGGCCGGTTTGCTGGCGTTGGCCTGCGCCGGCTTTATCACCATCCTCACCGAGGCAATGCCCGCCGGTTTGTTACCGCAAATCGGTGCTGGGCTCGGGGTCTCCCAGGCTCTGGTCGGGCAACTGGTAACGCTCTACGCGCTCGGCTCGTTGCTCGCCGCTATCCCGCTGACATTGCTGACCCGGGGTTGGCGCCGGCGGCCGTTGCTGTTGATCGCCATCGGCGGCTTTGCATTGGTTAACAGTGTCACCGCCTTTTCCAGCCATTATGGCTTGACCTTGGCTGCACGATTTTTCGCCGGTGTGTTCGCGGGCTTGCTGTGGGCCTTGCTGGCGGGTTACGCCAGTCGTATGGTCGCACCTCATCTGCAGGGCCGGGCGATTGCCGTGGCCATGCTGGGTGCGCCGCTGGCCTTGTCCCTCGGCGTGCCCGCCGGCACCCTGCTGGGTACGCTGGTCGGATGGCGCGCCAGTTTTGCCATCATGACTGGCCTGACCCTGTTACTGCTGGTATGGGCGCGTTGGCAACTGCCGGATTTTGCCGGTGAACCGCCAAGCAAACGCCTCGGCTTACGTCAGGTACTGGCGTTGCCAGGCATACGGCCGGTGCTCTGGGTGACCTTTACCTACGTGCTCGCACATAACATTCTCTATACCTACATCGCCCCTTTGCTGGTGCCCGCCGGTATCGGCCGCGAGATTGATCGCGTGCTGCTGGTGTTCGGCCTGATGGCCCTGCTGAGTATCTGGCTGGTAGGCGTCTGGATTGACCGGCACCTGAGGCTACTGACCCTCATCAGTTGCGCGATGTTCGCCGTTGCGGCCCTGCTGCTCGGACTATGGTTCAACTGCGTAGTCGCCATTTACGTCAGCGTGGCGTTGTGGGGGCTCGCCTTCGGTGGCCTCCCAGCGCTATTGCAAACCGCGCTGGCCAAGTCGGCTGGCAACTCGGCCGATGCCGCCCAATCGATGTTGGTCACGGTATGGAACCTGGGCATCGCCGGAGGTGGATTAGTGGGCGGGCTCTTGCTCGAACGTTGGGGCGTCGTGACATTTCCATGGGCAGTTCTAGGATTGATCGTGTTGGCGCTGGGCGCAATCCGGGGTAAAGCGCTGCCCGCGCGATGACAAGTTTGTTTACAACTTATTCCTCACCTTCCTATCATCGCCCCTGGGTGCGTTGTTGCATAAAGCACGGCGCAGGTTAAAAGCCAAGCATTGGTCGGGCCGCCAATGGAGATTTGTCGTGCCTGATAAACACCCCGCCATCCCCCGCCCCCAGCGTTTGACTGAGGGCGCGCTGTCCGCCCTTGAGCGCTTTTCACACATCGAAGCCGTCAGCGGTATCGTGCTGCTGCTGGCCGCCATCGTCGCGCTGGTGTGGGCCAACAGCCCCGCCGCCGCGACCTACGAGCATTTCTGGAACACGCCCATCACCCTCGGGCTGGGCGATTACAGCGTGTCGCGCTCCCTGCATTTTCTGGTGAATGACGGGCTGATGACCATTTTCTTTCTGGTGGTCGGTGCCGAGATCCGCCAGGAAATCAAAGACGGCGCCCTCGCCAACCTGAAGCTGGCCACGCTGCCCTTGGGCGCGGCGTTGGGCGGTGTGCTGATGCCCGCACTCATCTACACCCTGCTCAACCACGACACCGCCGCCGCGAGTGGCTGGGCAGTCCCCACCGCGACCGACATCGCCTTTGCCGTGGGTGTGCTTGCGCTGCTGGGCAAATCGATTCCCAGTGGCGTACGCATCCTGCTGCTGGCCTTGGCGATCATCGATGACATCGTGGCGATCCTGATCATCGCGATCTTTTTCACCGCCAGCCTCGACTACATGGGCTTGGTGATTGCTGCCGGCGGGCTGGCCCTGGTGTTGGTGTTCCAACGCATGGGCATCAGCAAGGCGGCGATCTACCTGCTGCCAGGCGCTATCGTGTGGTTTGGCCTACTCAAGACAGGCGTGCACCCAACGCTCGCCGGGGTGATCCTTGGCTTGATGACCCCCGTCAATTCCAAGCCCACGCGGGAACGCCCGCTGGAAACCATCGAACGCACCTTCAACGAGCTGATGGACCGGTTCTCGCAGCCAGCCGAAGGGACCCAGCAAGTCGCCACGCCCCTCAAGCAATTGCGCGAAGCTCAACGGGAAATACTGCCGCCGGTGCAGCGTGTTCAATCGGCGCTGCACCCCTGGGTAGCGTTCGGCGTGATGCCGCTGTTTGCATTGGCCAACGCCGGTGTGAGCCTGGACGGTTTCAATCTGGATGACCCGCTGGCCCACGGTGTGTTCATGGGCGTCATCTTCGCCCTGGTGCTCGGCAAGCCTCTGGGCGTGATGCTGGCGAGCCTGGCGCTGGTCAAGCTCAACATCTGCAAGCTGCCGGACGGTGTGACCTGGACGGGCGTTGGCCTCGTCGGCCTGCTGGCGGGGATCGGTTTCACCATGTCGATCTTTATCTCTTCCCTGGCATTTTCCGACCCGGCCCTGCTGTCGGCTGCGAAGCTGAGCGTATTGGCGGCTTCAACCCTGGCGGCGGTGATCGGGTTGACGTGGGGCAAGCTCAAGTTTGCTGCCAAGCCTATCTGAGGCAGAGCACCAACCTGTGGCGAGGGAGCTTGCTCCCGCTGGGTCGCGAAGCGGCCCTAAAAAGCCGGGACTGCTGCGCAGTCAACGGGAGCAAGCTCCCTCGCCACAGTGACAGTCCCATTTAACTGAGTAGCCGCTTTATCAAGGGCAAAAAAAGACCCCGGCCTTTTCAGGTCGGGGTCTTTTTATTCAGGCCGGCATCAATACTTCTTGATGTCTGCCTGGGTTTCCAGCTGCTTGCGGTAGGCCGCGAAGTCCTGCTGGCCAATACGGGAAGCGAGGAAGCGGCGGTATTGCGCTTTTTCTTCGTCCGTAGGGGCCGCTGCTTCGTTCACGCCGTTCAAGCGCACGATCACCAGGCTGCCATCGCGCAGGGTCACGGTGGTGAAGGTCGGCTTGTCCTTGGCCGCAGGCTTGGGCATGCGGAACAAGGCTTGCAGCACGGCCGGGTCGATGGAGTCCTGACCACGGGTAGCTGCCTCAGTCACCTTCCAGGCCTGGCCGTCAACCGGCTGGTCCAGCGCGGTCTTGCCATCACGCAGGCTGGCGATCAACTCGTCGGCATGGGCTTTGGCGGCAGCGCTCGCGCGCTCCTTGGTCATCTGGGTGCGAATGGCCGCAGCGACGTTCTCCAGCGGCAACTGGGCCGGCTTGAGATGCTCTTTGGCACGCAGCACGATGATGGTTTCCGGGTCCAGCTCGATAGCGCTACTGTTTGCACCTTCATCCAGCACTTCCGGGCTGAAGGCTGCAGTGACCACGGCACGGTTGGCCGCAACACCTTCGCCACCTTCACGGCCAAACGGCGCGGAAGTGTGGACGGTCAGCTTCAGGTCAGACGCCGGCTGGGCCAGGTCAGAGGCTTCGAATGCCGCATCTTCCAATTGCTTGGTCGCTTCGACAAAACGTTGTTCAACCTGCTGTGCCTTGAGCTCGCGGGTCAGCTTGTCTTTCAGGCTGGCGAACGATGGCACCTCAGGCGCTTCAACGCCTAGCAACTTGATCAGATGCCAACCGAAGGTAGTGCGCACTGGCGCCGACACCTGGTCTTGCTTCAAGCCATACAGCGCGGTTTCAAAGTCCGGGTCATAAACGCCAGGGCCCGCAAAGCCGAGGTCACCGCCATTGTTGGCCGAACCTGGGTCCTGGGAGAACTCCTTGGCCAGGGCTTCGAACTTCTCACCCTTGGCCAGGCGCGCCTGGATGTCTTCGATCTTGGCCTTGGCTTGCGCCTCGGTGACCTTGTCGTTGACTTCAATCAGGATATGCGCGGCACGACGCTGTTCAGCGAGGTTGGCGGTTTCCTTCTCGTAGGCAGCCTGCAGTTCATCGTCCTTGACGCTGACCTGGTCGAAGAAGGAAGACTTCTTCAACTCCAGATAGTCGATGACCACCTGGTCCGGGGTCATGAACTCTTTGGCGTGCTGGTCGTAGTAGGCCTTGACCTCGTCGTCGGTGAGTTTCACCGCCGCAGGGTCAGCCTTGATGTTGACGGTAGCGAAGTCGCGGGTCTGTTTTTCCAGACGGGCAAATGCCAGCACCTCGGCGTCGGTCACAAAACCGCTGCCGGCGATGCCTGCGCGAACCTGGCCGATCAGCATTTCCTGGGTCAGCATCTGACGGAATTGCATGCGGCTATAGCCCAGCTGACGGATCACCTGGTCAAAGCGTTCGGCGTTGAACTTGCCGTCCACCTGGAATTCCGGCGTCTGCAGGATCACCTGGTCCAGCGCCGCTTCCGAGAAGCCGAACTTGGAATCGGCAGCACCTTGCAGCAGCAGCTTGCGGTCGATCAGGCCCTTGAGGGCAGCATCGCGCAGCAGTTTTTCGTCCAGCAGGGAAGCATCGAAATCCTTGCCCAACTGTTGCATCAGCTGGCGACGTTGCATGTCGACGGCCTGGCTCAATTCGGTCTGGGTGATTTCTTCACCATTGACCTTGGCCACGTCCTGCTTGTTATTACCCGAAGCCTGGAAGATGGCTTCGATACCGGTGAACGCCATCAAAGCGACGATGATCCCGATAATGGTCTTGGCAATCCAGCCTTGTGAATTGTCCCTGATATTTTGCAGCATGCGTCCCCCAGAAACGGTTGAACTTCAAAAATTAGGCAACCGTGGAGCGTGGGTAGAGTCCGGATAGAAGAAAGGCGCATCCGAGGATGCGCCTTCTCGTAACTGGCGGAGCGGACGGGGGTTCGAATCTGCACCCCCGGCGTGGCGACCCGATACGTGGGTCAGCTACCGCTCCGCTGCCAGGCCAGACCTGCGTCCGACCCGGGTAAGCAAAGGCTTGAACGAAGCTTAGTTAACGGCTTCTTTCAGGGCTTTACCGGCTTTGAAACCTGGTTTCTTGGCAGCAGCGATTTGCAGTGCTTTGCCGGTCTGTGGGTTACGGCCAGTGCGAGCTGGGCGGTCAGTCACAGAGAAAGTACCGAAGCCTACCAGTACCACGGAGTCGCCGGCCTTCAGAGCGCCAGTGACGGATTCGATTACTGCGTCCAGCGCACGGCCAGCAGCAGCTTTCGGGATATCAGCGGATGCAGCGATAGCATCAATCAGTTCCGACTTGTTCACTCTAAGTCCCCTTATATATCTATTGAGTATGATTCTAAGTTTTTTGGTAAAAAGCAAAACCAGTGCTGAATGGCCTACAGACACTTAAGAGCCGCTTTATAACAAGGGCTCTAAAAAGCTGTCAAGGAAGCCCCCCAGGCTCCAACACATTAATGCGTGCTAATTCTTTCCTTGGAATCGGACTCGCGTTTTTCGTCCTTCGCGACTATCTCCGGGACCACATCCGGCAAGGGCTCCGGCGCGTATTGCAGCGCAATTTGCAGGACCTCGTCAATCCATTTAACCGGTTTAATCTGAAGATCCTGCTTGATATTGTCAGGAATTTCCTTCAAGTCGCGAACATTCTCTTCAGGAATGATCACGGTCTTGATTCCACCTCGGTGCGCAGCGAGTAATTTCTCTTTCAGACCACCGATCGCCAATACCTGGCCACGCAAGGTAATTTCCCCGGTCATCGCCACATCGGCGCGCACAGGAATGCCGGTCAACGCTGATACCAGCGCCGTGCACATGCCTACGCCAGCGCTAGGGCCGTCTTTGGGGGTCGCCCCTTCCGGCATGTGGATATGGGTGTCGTGCTTCTCGTGGAAGTCCAGCGGGATGCCCAGGCTGCGGGCGCGGCTGCGTACCACGGTCTGTGCGGCGGTAATGGATTCGACCATCACATCACCCAGGGAACCGGTCTTGATCAACTGGCCTTTGCCCGGAATCACCGCCGCTTCGATGGTGAGCAATTCGCCACCCACCTGGGTCCACGCCAAGCCAGTCACCTGGCCGACCTGATCCTGCTGCTCGGCCAGGCCGTAGCGGAATTTCTTCACGCCCAGGAAGTGTTCCAGGGAATCGGCGACCACCTTCACAGAGAAGCGTTTTTCCAGCGCGTGCTCCTTCACCGCCTTGCGGCAGATCTTCGCGATCTGGCGCTCAAGGCCCCGTACACCGGCCTCGCGGGTGTAGTAGCGCACGATGTCACGGATCGCCTCGACCTCGAATTCGATCTCGCCCTTCTTCAGGCCGTTGGCCGAAATCTGCTTGGGCGCCAGGTACTTGACTGCGATGTTGATCTTCTCGTCTTCGGTGTAGCCCGGCAGACGAATCACCTCCATCCGATCCAGCAAGGCTGGCGGAATGTTCATGGAGTTGGAGGTGCACAAGAACATTACGTCAGACAAGTCGTAGTCGACTTCCAGGTAATGGTCGTTGAAATTATGGTTTTGCTCGGGATCAAGCACTTCGAGCAAGGCCGACGCCGGATCGCCACGCATATCGCTGCCCATTTTGTCGATTTCATCGAGCAGGAACAGCGGGTTGCGTACACCCACCTTTGTCATCTTTTGAATCAATCTTCCTGGCATCGAACCGATGTAGGTACGGCGATGACCACGGATTTCCGCTTCGTCACGCACGCCACCCAAGGCCATGCGCACGAACTTGCGGTTAGTCGCGCTGGCAATCGATTCCGCCAGGGATGTTTTACCCACACCTGGAGGCCCGACCAGGCACAGCACCGGCCCGCGGATTTTTTTCACACGCTTTTGCACGGCGAGGTACTCAAGGATGCGCTCCTTGACCTCTTCCAGGCCGTAATGGTCAGCGTCGAGGATCTCTTCAGCACGGGCCAGGTCCAGGCGCACCTTGGTCTGGGCCTTCCACGGCACTTGCACCAACCAGTCGATATACGAGCGCACCACGGTGGCTTCGGCCGACATCGGCGACATCTGCTTGAGCTTGTTCAGCTCCGCGGTGGCCTTGGTCAGGGCGTCTTTGGGCAGGCCAGCGGCATCGATACGCTTCTTCAGCTCTTCGATTTCGTTGTGGCCCTCCTCGCCGTCACCGAGTTCTTTCTGAATGGCCTTCATCTGCTCATTCAGATAGTACTCGCGCTGGCTACGCTCCATCTGCTTCTTCACACGGCCACGGATGCGTTTCTCAACCTGCAGCAGGTCGATTTCGCCATCCAGCAACGCCAGCACGTGTTCGACACGGGCCGACAGGTCGATGATTTCGAGGATGTCTTGCTTCTGCTCGATCTTCAGCGCCATGTGGGCGGCCATGGTGTCGACCAGGCGGCTTGGCTCATCAATGCTGTTGAGGGACGACAGGACTTCAGCCGGAACTTTTTTGCCCAGTTGCACATACTGCTCGAACTGCGAGAGCAGGCTGCGCACGAACACCTCGGACTCACGCTCCGGGGCTTCGACTTCGTCGATCAGCGCCACTTCTGCACGCAGGTGGCCATCCACCTCCATGAAACGCTCTACGGCGCCGCGCTGCTCACCTTCGACTAACACCTTGACGGTGCCATCGGGCAGTTTGAGCAATTGCAGGACAGTGGCAATGGTGCCGACGCGATACAGGGCATCTTCACCTGGATCATCATCAGCAGGATTCTTCTGGGCCAACAGCAGGATTTGCTTGTCGCCCGTCATCGCGGCCTCGAGGGCTTCGATAGACTTCTCGCGCCCCACGAACAGCGGGATAACCATGTGCGGATAGACGACGACATCACGCAACGGCAGGAGAGGCAATTCGATGGTTGTCTTCATGATTTCGCCTCTATGACAGTTCAAAAATAAGCTTGAAACCAAGATGGGGGTTACATGCAAAAAAAACAAGCTCAATGCCAGTAGTTAAACGCATGAATACACGCGAATTTAACCACCGCTCCGAGAAAAGCCCCCAAAAAACAAGGGGCCCCTAGAGGCCCCTTGCTTGTACCGCAACTGCTGAACGCTTACGCGTCGGGTGCAGCCTTGGCAGCCGGCTCACTGTTTTCGTAGATATACAGTGGCTTGGATTTGCCTTCGATCACGCTTTCGTCGATCACCACTTTACTCACCTCGGACTGCGAGGGGATTTCGTACATGGTGTCGAGCAACACGCCTTCGAGAATAGAACGCAGGCCACGTGCACCGGTCTTGCGCTCCAGTGCCCGCTTGGCCACCGATTTCAGCGCATCGGTACGGAACTCGAGGTCTACACCTTCCATCTCGAACAATTTGCCGTATTGCTTGGTCAGGGCGTTTTTCGGCTCGGTGAGGATCTGGATCAAAGCCGCCTCATCCAACTCGTCCAACGTGGCCAGGACCGGCAGACGGCCAACGAATTCCGGGATCAGACCGAACTTGACCAGATCGTCAGGCTCGACTTCACGCAGGGACTCCCCAACCTTCTTGCCTTCTTCCTTGCTACGCACTTCCGCACTGAAACCAATGCCGCCACGGGTGGAACGCTGCTGAATCACCTTCTCCAGACCGGAGAATGCACCGCCACAAATGAACAGGATATTGCGTGTATCAACCTGAAGGAATTCCTGCTGCGGGTGCTTGCGGCCGCCTTGTGGCGGAACGGAAGCAACCGTGCCTTCGATCAGTTTCAACAGGGCCTGCTGCACGCCTTCACCGGAAACGTCCCGGGTGATCGACGGGTTGTCCGACTTGCGCGAGATCTTGTCGATCTCGTCGATGTAGACAATACCCATCTGGGCTTTCTCTACGTCGTAGTCGCACTTCTGCAGCAGTTTCTGAATGATGTTCTCGACATCTTCACCCACGTAGCCAGCCTCGGTGAGGGTGGTGGCGTCGGCGATGGTGAACGGAACGTTCAGCAGGCGAGCAAGGGTTTCCGCAAGCAGGGTTTTACCCGAGCCTGTAGGACCGATCAGCAAGATGTTGCTCTTGCCGAGTTCAACCTCGTCACCTTTCTTGTCACGCTGGTTCAAGCGCTTGTAGTGGTTGTACACCGCTACGGCCAGAACCTTCTTTGCACGCTCTTGACCAATGACGTACTGGTCAAGGATGCCGCTGATTTCTTTAGGCGAAGGTAATTTATGCGCACTGCTCTCGGCCTGGGCTTCCTGCACCTCCTCACGGATGATGTCATTGCACAGGTCGACGCATTCGTCGCAGATAAACACCGAGGGGCCGGCAATCAATTTGCGCACTTCATGCTGGCTTTTGCCACAGAAGGAGCAATAGAGCAGCTTGCCGTTGTCCTCGCCGTTGCGGGTGTCAGTCATTCGTTCGATCCAAATCCGATAGGCTTGCAACACAAGATGAAGGCTTATGCGGGCTTTTTCAAGCCCGCCAGTGGTCGGACATGCCGACCAGCCCTATTTTGAGCGGCTTATATTAAGCGGGGCGCTTGTCGATCACTGCGTCGATCAACCCGTATTCCTTGGCGGCTTCAGCGCTCATGAAATTGTCACGGTTGGTATCGCGCTCGATTTCTTCCAGGGTGCGCCCGCTGTGCTTGGCCATCAGCGTGTTGAGACGCTCACGAATGAAGAGGATTTCCTTGGCGTGGATTTCGATATCCGACGCCTGGCCCTGGAAACCGCCC
This sequence comes from Pseudomonas sp. WS 5503, assembly GCF_012985385.1. Classification (NCBI taxonomy): domain Bacteria; kingdom Pseudomonadati; phylum Pseudomonadota; class Gammaproteobacteria; order Pseudomonadales; family Pseudomonadaceae; genus Pseudomonas; species Pseudomonas sp. WS 5503. The sequence goes on along the minus strand of NZ_JAAQWI010000007.1, from coordinate 196,429 downwards.
AGCGGCTGGTGAATCATCACGCGCGAGTTCGGCAGGCAGAAACGCTTGCCTTCGGCACCCGCGGTCAGCAGGAAGGCGCCCATGCTGCACGCCTGGCCAATACAGGTGGTCGACACGTTTGGCTTGATGAACTGCATGGTGTCGTAGATCGACATGCCCGCAGTCACCGAACCGCCCGGTGAGTTGATGTAGAGATGGATGTCCTTGTCCGGGTTTTCCGCTTCAAGGAACAGCAATTGCGCACAAATCAGGTTGGCCATGTAGTCCTCTACCGGGCCAACCAGAAAGATCACTCGCTCCTTGAGCAGGCGCGAGTAGATGTCGTAGGCGCGTTCGCCACGAGCGGACTGCTCGACAACCATCGGGACCAGGCCGCCTGCGGCCTGGATATCAGAGTTCTGCTGAATATAGGAATTACGGAACATGCTCTGCAGTTACTCCCAAATAGTCATGTCTTGAAAACGCATAAGCCAGCGCGAGGCTGGCTTATGGTTGAATTTCCAACGAGTTGGACAATCAGTCGGCTTGTGCTGCTTCCGCCGGTTTGACTGCTTCTTCGTAAGAGACCGCTTTATCGGTCACCTTAGCCTTCTGCAGAACAGTATCCACAACTTGTTCTTCCAGCACAACCGAACGTACTTCGTTCATCTGCTGCTCGTTCTTGTAGTACCAAGCCACGACCTGCTCAGGCTCCTGGTAGGCCGAAGCCATTTCCTGGATCATTTCGCGAACGCGGTCTTCGTCTGGCTTGAGGTCAAACTGCTTGACCACTTCGGCCACGATCAGGCCCAGCACAACGCGGCGCTTGGCTTGCTCTTCGAACAGCTCGGCCGGCAGTTGGTCAGGCTTGATGTTGCCACCAAACTGCTGAACCGCTTGAACGCGCAGGCGATCCACTTCGTTGGACAGCAGGGCCTTAGGCACTTCGATCGGGTTGGCGGCCAGCAGACCGTCCATGACCTGGTTCTTGACCTTGGACTTGATAGCCTGGCGCAGCTCACGCTCCATGTTCTTGCGAACTTCGGTGCGGAAGCCTTCGATGCCGGTTTCCTTGATGCCGAACTGAGCGAAGAACTCTTCGTTCAGCTCTGGCAGCTTAGGCTCGGAAACGCTGTTGACGGTAACGGTGAACTCGGCGGCTTTGCCAGCCAGGTCCAGGTTCTGGTAGTCAGCAGGGAAAGTCAGGTTCAGAACGCGCTCTTCGCCGGCTTTGGCGCCAACCAGGCCGTCTTCGAAACCAGGAATCATGCGGTTGGAACCCAGCACCAGCTGAGTGCCCTTGGAAGAGCCGCCAGCGAAGACTTCGCCGTCAACCTTGCCAACGAAATCGATGTTCAGTTGGTCTTCGTTCTGGGCGGCACGGTCGGCCACTTCAAAACGAGTGTTCTGCTTGCGCAGGATTTCCAGCATGTTGTCCAGGTCCGAATCAGCCACTTCGGCGCTCAGACGCTCGATTTCGATACCTTCGAAACCGGCCACTTCAAATTCCGGGAACACTTCGAATACGGCAACGTATTCCAGGTCCTTGCCCGCTTCCAGGGACTTGGGCTCGATCGAAGGCGAGCCAGCAGGGTTCAGCTTCTGCTCGACAACGGCTTCGTAGAAGGAAGCCTGGATCACGTCACCTACAGCTTCCTGGCGCGCATCGGCACCAAAACGACGCTTGATTTCGCTCATAGGCACTTTGCCTGGACGGAAACCAGCGATCTTGGCCTTTTGGGCAGTCTGCTGCAGACGCTTGTTGACCGCAGTCTCGATACGCTCTGCCGGCACGGTGATGCTCAGGCGGCGCTCGAGAGCAGTAGTATTTTCAACAGAAACTTGCATGGATATTCCTCGTTGCACAGACATTAGCCGGCCATTTCCGACCCCAATCAAGGGCATGCATTCTAGTGGGTCAAACTCAAGAAGTCACCCTACTGAAAACACCGCGAAAAACAGCCGGCAATTTATCGGTACGAAAGCACTGAAGTACCTCGCCCCGGTGACAAATACAGCCAAATTGCGCCAGGGCTCTGCGCCGCCCCTCTCTATATATAGAAGGAACAACCATTCATCTCCCTGACGGCCCGCCCTGAGAACAAGGCGAGCAAGCAACGCGGCATCATCGAGATACATAAATACGACGACACGCCCTGCCGGGGCAGCCCAGCACCTGCAACCACCCAATCTCAAACCGCCAAAACCAAAAAAGGCGCCAGACTGTTAAATCTGGCGCCTTTCGAATATGGGGTGGACGAAGGGGATCGAACCCTCGACAACGGGAGTCACAATCCCGTGCTCTACCAACTGAGCTACGCCCACCATATTGCGTTAACAAAGAAACCAAACCACTTCTTTGTTGAGCCCTGCCCCGCCTGACGACCGGGAAAAGCTTTAATTGGTGCGGATGAAGAGACTCGAACTCTTACGCCTCGCGGCGCTGGAACCTAAATCCAGTGTGTCTACCAATTCCACCACATCCGCGCTTGAAGCTCTTAAAGCAAAGGCGCCAGACTGTTAAATCTGGCGCCTTTCAGAATATGGGGTGGACGAAGGGGATCGAACCCTCGACAACGGGAGTCACAATCCCGTGCTCTACCAACTGAGCTACGCCCACCATATAGCGCTACTTGTGCCAAAGCTGCCTAATGGCGCACCCGGCAGGACTCGAACCTGCGACCATCCGCTTAGAAGGCGGATGCTCTATCCAGCTGAGCTACGGGCGCCTTATTAATCTGTACTCTTGGAGGATTACAAACTAAGTGCTTCCAGCCTTGCAGTACAACTATTCTGCTCGACCTTCTTAACCAGTGCTAGGCTGTGCCCGACAAGTGCGACGAATAGTATAGATGCCCTGAAAACCCGTCAAATCTTTTTTGAAAAAAACTGATTTTATTTAAGGGGTTAGGGCAATTTGCAGACCAAGCGCCTTTGCCCTCGCGCCTTGGCATGCGAGAATGCGCGCACTTTTCTTCCCCCTCTCGATGGTTAATCACGCGTAATGACTGCACAACTTATCGACGGCAAATCAATCGCCGCCAGCCTGCGCCAGCAGATCGCCAAACGAGTCACCGAGCGCAGCCAGCAAGGCCTGCGCACGCCTGGCCTCGCGGTGATCCTGGTCGGCAGCGATCCTGCCTCTCAGGTTTATGTCTCGCACAAGCGTAAAGACTGTGAAGAGGTCGGCTTTATTTCCAAGGCCTACGACTTGCCTTCGGACACCACTCAACAGGCCCTGACCGACCTGATTGACAGCCTCAACGATGACCCGGGCATGGACGGCATCCTGCTGCAGCTGCCGCTGCCTGAGCACCTGGACGCCTCCAAGCTGCTGGAGCGCATCCGCCCGGACAAGGACGTCGACGGTTTCCACCCTTATAACGTCGGCCGCCTGGCCCAACGCATTCCCCTGCTGCGCCCATGCACGCCTAAAGGCATCATGACGCTGCTGGAAAGCACCGGTGTCGACCTGTACGGCCTTGACGCTGTGGTGGTGGGCGCATCGAACATCGTCGGTCGCCCGATGGCCATGGAGCTGCTGCTGGCCGGCTGCACCGTGACCGTCACCCATCGCTTCACCAAGGACCTCGCCGGCCACGTCGGCCGTGCCGACCTGGTGGTAGTCGCCGCCGGCAAGCCGGGCCTGGTCAAGGGTGAGTGGATCAAGGAAGGCGCCATCGTTATTGACGTGGGTATCAACCGCCAGGAAGACGGCAAGTTGGTGGGCGACGTGGTGTATGAAACCGCCCTGCCCCGAGCAGGCTGGATCACGCCGGTCCCCGGCGGTGTCGGGCCGATGACCCGGGCCTGCCTGCTGGAAAACACCTTATATGCAGCGGAAACCCTGCACGGTTAATAACCAGACGTAATGAAAAAGCCCTGCCTTAGCGCAGGGCTTTTTATTACGCGTAAAAAAACCGTTTTTTCTTAGTTTTTAAGCACTTTCGTCTGGTTCTAGAAGAACATTCGACAGTTCTTCATCCATACTCCTAAAATGTAACGTCATTTTTCATAAGACCCGTTCTACAACGGCATTTCCTTACTTTTTAGCGAGTTCATCCGCGTGAAAATTCGTCTTTCTATCGTTAGCCTGTTTTTTGCGTTAACAGGCACCTTCGCCCACGCCGCCGACTCCACCCTGGCCCCGCGTGACGCCTCCAAGCTGCAGATCGCCTCCGGCAGCGCCATGCTGGTCGACTTGCAGACCAATAAAGTCATTTATTCCAGCAACCCTGACGTGGTGGTACCTATCGCCTCGGTGAGCAAGCTGATGACTGGCCTGATCGTCCTCGAAGCCAAGCAGAATATGGACGAGTACATCGACATCAACATCACCGATACGCCCGAGATGAAAGGCGTGTTCTCCCGGGTGAAGATCGGTAGCCAGATGCCACGCAAGGAAATGCTGCTGATCGCGCTGATGTCTTCGGAAAACCGCGCCGCCGCCAGCCTCGCCCACCACTATCCAGGCGGTTACGCGGCCTTCATTGCCGCGATGAACGCCAAGGCCAAGTCCCTGGGCATGACCAGCACCCACTACGTAGAGCCCACCGGACTGTCGATTCATAACGTGTCGACCGCCCGCGACCTGAGCAAGCTGCTGGCCTATGCGCGCAAGTTTCCGATGCTGAGCCAGTTGAGCACCACCAAGGAAAAGACCGTGTCGTTCCGCAAGCCTAATTACACCTTGGGCTTCTCCAACACGGACCACCTGATCAACCGCGCCAATTGGGATATCAAGCTGACCAAGACCGGCTTCACCAACCAGGCCGGCCATTGCCTGGTGTTGGTGACGAGCATGGGCAATCGCCCGGTGTCGCTGGTGATCCTGGATGCCTTTGGCAAGTTCACCCATTTTGCCGATGCCAGCCGTATTCGTAGCTGGGTCGAGACTGGCAAAGGCGGCGCAGTGCCGGATGTAGCGCTGCGTTACAAGGCCGATAAAAACCTCAAGAACCGAGCGACCGCTACGGAAGTACGTCGATAAGCAACGGTTTTAGTGTGGGAGCGGGCTTGCTCGCGAATGCGGTGGGTCAGCCATGAATGTAGCGACTGACACCCCGCATTCGCTAGCAAGCCCGCTCCCACATTATTTGAGCTTCACTTCTTCTCTGCCAACACCTTGAGCGCTTGGGCCGCCGCTTGCTCCTGCCCCGCCTGCGCTGTGGCATTGGCCGCATCGCGCCAGCGCTGCGCATCCACATTGGCCGGCAACTGGCTCGGGCGCTGGGTCAGAATGGCCCAATGGCCCGCGCTCGTCCACGCCGACTCGAAGTCGCTGAAGCTCATGATCAGCCGGCGCTCGTTGCCTGAGCGCAACAGCACCGTACTCTTCTGTTGGTTGAACCCCACCACCACGACATAGCGCGACCCGGACCAATAACTGGCGTTGATCCGCGCCATCACCGGGTAACCCGCCGCCACCTGCGCCAGCACGGCGGTCAGCTTGGCCTCCAGTGGATACACCATCAGCCCGTATTCACGTGCCAGCACTTGCATGTTGCGCTCAAGGTCCGCCTCGGCGCCGGGCAGGTGCAGCGGTTTATCAAGCAAACCCGGTGTCATGACAATGCCTTGTTGCGACAGCATGCTGGCAAGTGCCGTAGGACCGCTCTGATAAGCCTCGCTGCGAAAGGTCGGCACGCCAGTGAGTTCAACGCGCTCCGGCAAGCCTGGCAGTTTCGATGGTGTGCTGCTGGCACAGGCCGCCAGCCCAAGGGCAGCGGCGAGCAGCAAGGAGGTTTTAAGGTTCGACCGTAAGCGCAATTTTTTCACTCTCTTGATCAACTGCCGGTAAAGGCCTCCGATCATAGGGCGCCCCGCCCCGCCGGTATAGCCCACTGGCTCAGTAAAGCGGCGCTGATAGAGCAAAGAAGTTGGACCGACTCGACCATTGGTCAATAGCAGGCAACCGCCAGCTGACTAGACTGTCCATTGAGAAGACTGTGTGTGCCCCAAGTGGGCGAAAGGAGGCCCGAATGAGCCTTGCGACAACGATTTTCCTGTTGATCTGTGGTTGGCTGGCCGTCGCCGCCGCCATGCTGTGGGGAGTCATGCGCGTGACGCGCCGGCATCATCACCCCCACGTCAAACCTGCTGCACCCGCAGAACCGCACAAGGCGACGGCGCATCACGCCTAGCCAGGCATGCAATTGAAGTCCTGAGTCGCGGCAATTTCCTTGCCGTGGCCGTCCTCAAGGGACGCGCGCACCGTGGTGCCCAGGCTCGACTCCACCAGGGTGTAGTGCTCACCTGCCTTGAAATGCTTGTACTCGATGCGGCCCTGGCAGTCCTGCTGGTTGTCATCACCCGGCTCGTCTTCAAATAAAGTCACGTCCAGGCGATGGTCACCCGGGGTCACCTCAAAATAGCGCCCATCGTCCACCCGCTTGCCATCGACACGCTCGGCCATCAGGTCATTCGGCGCTTCTTCCTGCAAGCCGATCCAGGCTTCGCTGGGGTCCGCCTTGGGGATCGGGCCGGCGCAGGCCGACAGTAAACAGACAAAGCCAAGGACGGGAACTAACAACAGTGGTTTGAGTGACATGACAGGGCTCCAAAGGGCATGAATGAAAAGCTCGTATCCGATGGCTGACAAGCTTGATGAGCCGCCCTTCCTGGAACAAATGAATCCCTATGAAAGTATCTTCAGCCCTTGACTAAAACTTCCTTCACCTGGCTGAAAGGTGCGTGTTAGGTGGGTCGGTCAAGACTGCCGGGGTTTGCAATCCTGCTCTTCTCGGAGACTCACGCATGCTCGGGCTGGTAAAGACCGCACTGCACAAGCCGTACACCTTCATCGTGCTGGCTATATTCATCTGCATCATCGGGCCGATGGCGGCCCTGCGTACGCCCACGGATGTTTTTCCCGATATCGGCATTCCCGTGGTCGCCGTGGTGTGGCAGTACAACGGCCTGTCTCCGGACGCCATGGCCGGCCGGGTGATCTACACCTACGAACGCTCCCTGAGCACCACCGTCAACGACATCGAACATATCGAGTCGCAATCGTTGCCCGGCATGGGCATCGTCAAGATCTTCTTCCAGCCTGGCGTCGATATCCGTACCGCCAATGCCCAGGTCACGGCGGTGTCACAAACCGTGCTCAAGCAAATGCCACCGGGCATCACCCCGCCGCTGATCCTCAACTACAGCGCCTCCACGGTGCCGATCCTGCAAATGGCGTTCTCCAGCCCCAGCCTTTCGGAAGCCAAAATTCGCGACCTGGTGCAGAACAATATCCGCCTGCCCTTGAGCGCCCTGCCCGGCCTGGCCATGCCCACCCCAATGGGTGGCAAGCAACGACAGATCACCCTCGACCTCGACCCTCAAGCCCTGGCCGCCAAAGGCTTGTCGGCCCAGGACGTGGGCACCGCCCTGGCGCTGCAGAACCAGATCATCCCGGTGGGCACCGCCAAGCTGGGCTCCTACGAATACACGATCCTGCTCAACAACAGCCCCAAGGCGATTGATGAGCTCAACGACTTGCCGATCAAGACCGTCGACGGTGCGCTGATCACCATCGGCCAAGTGGCCCATGTGCGCGACGGTTCACCACCGCAAACCAATATCGTGCGGGTCGACGGCCATCGCGCCGTGCTGATGCCGGCGCTGAAAAACGGCAGCATCTCCACGCTTTCGATCATCGACGGTATCCGCCAGATGCTGCCGCGCATCAACGAAACCTTGCCACCGTCGCTGAAAACCTCGCTGCTGGGCGATGCCTCGGTGTTCGTCAAGCAGTCGGTGGGCAGCGTGGCCCAGGAAGGCATCATTGCCGCACTGCTCACCAGTGCGATGATCCTGCTGTTTCTCGGCAGTTGGCGCTCGACCTTGATCATCGCCGCGTCGATTCCCCTGGCAGTGCTCTCGGCCATCGCGCTGTTGGCCGTCAGTGGGCAAACCCTCAACGTGATGACATTGGGCGGGCTGGCGTTGGCGGTGGGCATCCTGGTGGACGACGCCACGGTGACCATCGAAAACATCAACTGGCACCTGGAGCAAGGCAAGGCGGTGAAGGCCGCGATTCTCGACGGCGCCGCGCAAATCGTCGGCCCGGCGTTCGTCTCGCTGTTGTGCATCTGCATCGTGTTCGTGCCGATGTTTTTGCTGCAAGGCATCGCCGGTTACCTGTTCCGGCCAATGGCGCTGGCGGTGATCTTTGCCATGGCCAGTTCGTTCATTCTCTCGCGTACCCTGGTGCCGACGCTGGCGATGTATTTGCTCAAACCACATAGGCCGGAGGCAGGCGCGGGGCATCATCCGGAAGATGCATTCATCAATCACCACGAGGGTGAACAACACCCGAAACCACGCAATGCGTTGCTGCAATCGGTGCTGAATTTTCAACAGGGATTCGAGCGGCACTTTTCCAATGTCCGCGACACCTACCATGGCCTGCTGACGCTGGCACTGGGCGCACGCAAGCGCTTCATTGTCGGGTTCCTGGCCTGCGTACTCGCGTCGTTCCTGTTGTTGCCGAGCCTGGGCCAGGACTTTTTCCCGGCCACCGATGCGGGTGCCTTGGCCCTGCATGTGCGCTTGCCACTGGGCACGCGCATCGAGGAAAGCGCCGCGGCGTTCGATCGCATCGAAGCACGGATTCGCGAGGTTATCCCGGCCGAAGAACTGGACACCATCGTCGACAATATTGGCATTCCGCTCAGCGGCATCGACATGGCCTACAGCAGCAGCGGCACCATCGGCCCGCAGGACGGTGACATCCAGCTCAGCTTGAAAACGCACCACGCGCCCACCGCCGACTATGTGAAAAAACTGCGTGAAGCCCTGCCGCAAAGTTTCCCCGGCAGCCACTTTGCGTTCCTGCCCGCCGACATCAGCAGCCAGATCCTCAACTTCGGCGCTCCCGCCCCTCTGGACGTCAAAATCTCCGGGCGCAATGACGCGGAAAACCGCGCCTATGCCGTCGAGCTTGAACGGCGCTTGCAACATGTACCGGGGATTGCCGACCTGCGGATCCAGCAGTCCACCGGCTACCCCTCGCTGCAAGTAAACGTGGACCGTATGCGCGCCAATGGCCTGGGCATCACCGAGCGTGACGTCACCAACAGCATGGTCGCCTCCCTCGCCGGCAGCTCGCAAACCGCGCCGACCTTCTGGCTCAACCCGGCCAACGGCGTGTCTTACTCCATCGTCGCCGCCACCCCGCAATACCGCCTCGACAGCCTGCCGTCCCTGGAAGCGCTGCCAGTGACCGGTGCCGATGGGCAGGCGCAAATTCTCGGCGGCGTGGCAACCATCTCCCGGGTACAGAGCCCTGCCGTGGTGACCCACTACAACATCGAGCCTACCCTGGACCTGTACGCCAACGTGCAAGGCCGCGACCTCGGCGGTGTGGCCCGCGATGTGCAAAAGGTGCTGGATGACACTGCGTCCCTGCGCCCCAAAGGTGCGACCATCAGCCTGCACGGGCAGATCGATGCGCTGCATGAGGCGTTCAGTGGTTTGAGCTTCGGACTGCTCGGCGCGGTGGTGCTGATCTACTTGCTGATCGTCGTCAACTTCCAGTCGTGGGCCGACCCCTTTGTGATCATCACGGCGTTGCCGGCAGCATTGGCGGGCATCGTGTGGATGCTGTTTCTCAGTGGCACCTCGTTGTCAGTGCCAGCACTCACCGGCGCCATCTTGTGCATGGGCGTGGCCACCGCCAACTCGATCCTGGTGGTGAGCTTCTGCCGTGAGCGCCTGGCCGAACATGGCGATGCGTTGAAAGCCGCGCTAGAAGCCGGCTATACGCGCTTTCGCCCGGTGTGCATGACTGCCCTGGCAATGATCATCGGCATGTTGCCCCTGGCCATTTCCGAAGAGCAGAACGCCCCGCTCGGCCGGGCGGTCATCGGTGGCCTGGTCTTCGCCACCATCGCCACTTTGTTGTTTGTTCCCGTGGTCTTCAGCCTGGTCCACGGTCGTCATCCTACTCGCGCAACTGCTGGAGAAACGCCCCATGTCGCCTGATCAAAAACCCTCGCGCAAGCGTCTGATGCTCCTGGGTGTCGGTGGCCTGACGTTGGCTGCCCTGTTAGTCGCCAGCGGCCTGCACGCGCGTACGCTGCACGAGCAGTCGGTCACCGCCTGGACCGAAGCCGCCGCCGTCCCCCAGGTAATGGTGTTCCAACCCAAGCCAAACGCCGGCGGTGACACCCTGCGCCTGCCCGCCCACCTGGACGCATGGAGCAAAGCGGCGATCCATGCGCGTGTCAGCGGCTACTTGAAGGACTGGAAAGTCGACATCGGTGCCCAGGTCAAGGCCGGGCAAATCCTCGCCGAAATCGACAGCCCAGACCTCGACCAACAACTGGCCCAGGCCCATGCCCGCCTGATCCAGCAACAAGCCAATGCACGCCTGGCAGCCACCACGGCGACCCGCTGGCAAAACCTGCTGGCCAGCCATTCGGTATCGCGCCAGGACGCCGATGAGAAAACCTCCAACGCCGCAGCCGCCAAGGCCAACACCGAAGCCGCGGCAGCGGACTACGCACGACTGTGCGCCCTGGAAAGCTACAAGACCCTTCGAGCGCCATTCGCTGGCACCATCACTGCCCGCAACACGGACATCGGCCAGTTGATCAAGGCCGATAACGCCAGCGATCCGGAACTGTTCAACATTGCCGACACCCACCAATTGCGCTTGTACGTGCCGGTGCCGCAGAACTATGCAGCGGTCATTCATACGGGCCTTGAGGCCGAACTGACCGTCCCCGAGCACCCCGGCGAGCACTTCAAGGCACGCCTGATCGGTGACTCCACTGCCATCGACCGCCGCTCTGGCACCCTGCTCGCCCAGTTCGTTGCCGACAACCCCAACGGCGAACTGCTGCCAGGCGATTACGCCGAAGTCACCCTGCCGATTCCGGCCGATACCCATGGCGTGAGCATCCCGGCCAGCGCCTTGATCTTCCGCGCCCAGGGCACCCAGGTTGCGGTACTGGACGGTCGCAACCATGTGCACCTGCAAGACATTCATATTGGCCTGGACCTCGGCGAGCGCCTGGTGATCGACCAAGGCCTGAAGCCTGCTGACCGCATCATCGACAACCCGCCCGACGCCCTGCGCGAAGGCGACCCGGTGCAACTGGCCGACGCCTCGGGAGGTGCGCATGCGCCCAAGGCTTAAGCCGCTGGCGGCACTGATGGTACTGGCGTTGCAGGGTTGCTCAATGGCGCCCACCTATACGGTGCCGTCGATTGACCTGCCCGCCCACTACCGCGAACAAACCAGCGATGGCCCCTGGCACAGCGCGCAACCGTCGGATCAATTGGCGCCCCAGTGGTGGCAGCTTTACAACGATTCGCGCCTGAACGCGCTGCAACAGCAACTGCTCAAGGCCAACCCGGACCTGGCCGCGGCGCTGGCGCATTTCGATGCGTCCCAGGCCTACGCCAGTCAACTGCACGCGGGCCTTTTCCCGCAAATCACCGCCAGCGCGCAACCGCTGCGCCAACGTCAATCGGATTCACGACCGCTACGCGGCACTACACAGCCGTCGGTGTACAACAGCAATACCGTTGGGTTCTCCCTGGGTTACGACCTCGACTTGTGGGGCAGAATCCGCAACCAGGTCGCTGCGGGCGATGCCCAGGCGCAAGCGTCCTTTGATGATCTGGCGGTGGTGCGCCTGAGCCTGCAACAACAGTTGGCGAGCCTGTATGTGCAGCTCAATGGGCTGGATGCACAGGGCCGAATCCTCAACACGTCGTTGCAGGACTTCAGCCAAGCGTTGCAACTGACCCGCAGCCGTTATGAAGGCCAGATTGCGTCGGAACTGGACCTGACCCGCGCGCAAAACCAACTGGCCGAAGCCAAGGCGCAGCTGGACGAAGTGCGTGGCCAGCGCAACCTCGCCGAGCATGCCATCGGCGAATTGGTGGGCGTGACGGCCAGTGATTTTTCATTGCCGCCCAGCCCGCAGCTAATGGCGTTGCCAAGCATTCCGGCGCAGTTGCCCAGCCACTTGCTGCAGCGTCGTCCAGACATTGCCGCAGCTGAACGTCGTGTGTTTGCGGCCAACGCAACGATCGGCGTGGCCAAGGCGGCGTGGTTCCCGGATTTCAGTTTGACCGGTGTGCTGGGCGGACAGACCCAAGGCGTTGGCAACCTGCTGTCCGCCGGCAACCGGTATTGGGCACTGGGGCCGCTGATGAACCTGCCGATCTTCGATGGCGGACGCTTGAGCGCCAACGAGCGCCAGGCCAAGGCCGAATTCGAGGAAGCCTCGGCACAGTACCGTAGCCACGTATTGAAAGCCGTGCGTGATGTGGAAGATAACCTCGCGCAACTGCGGGATTTGCAGCAGCAAGCCGAGGACGAACAAGCGGCCGCAGAGGCGGCGCAACATACCCAGGCCTTGGCGATGAACAGCTATCAGGCCGGGGCGGTGAGTTACCTGGACGTGGTCACCGCCCAGACCGCCGCGTTGCAGGCACAGAGAACGTTGCAGGCGGTGCAGACCCGGCAGTTGCAGGCGAGCGTGGGACTTTTGACCGCACTCGGCGGCGGCTGGCAGCCGGGTTAATAGCCTGCTAATGATCGTTCCCACGCTCTGCGTGGGAATGCCGCTCAGGACGCTCTGCGTCTGCCTCTAAAATCGTGACGCGGAGCGTCACAGGGTGCATTCCCACGCGGAGCGTGGGAACGATCAGGCCGCGAGCTGGCCGCTGGCAATGGCCGCTGAAGCGGCCACCATCGCGCGCAACAACACCGCACACCCTGCCGCCAGGTCATCCGGCGCGGCATTTTCGATTTCGTTGTGGCTGATGCCGCCTTCACACGGTACAAAGATCATCCCCGCCGGGCCAAGCTCAGCCACGAAAATCGCGTCGTGCCCTGCCCCGCTGACGATGTCCATGTTCGACAAGCCCAAGCCATTGGCGGCATCGCGCACCGCCTCCACGCAGCCTTTGTCGAAGTACAGCGGCGGGAAGTCCGCCGTGGGCTGCATGTCGAAACTCAAGCCATGTTTGGCGCAGGTGTCCTCGATCACCTGACGCACCTGGGCAATCATCGAGTCCAGCCGTGCCGGTTCCAGATGACGAAAATCCAGGGTCATGCGCACCTCACCGGGAATCACGTTGCGCGATCCCGGATACGCTTGCAGGCACCCCACCGTGCCGCATGCATGGGGCTGGTGCGCCAACGCCGCCGCGTTCACCGCGGCCACCACCGCTGCCGCGCCTACCAGGGCGTCCTTGCGCAAGTGCATGGGTGTAGGGCCGGCATGGGCTTCAACACCACGCAGCTTCAGGTCGAACCACTTTTGCCCGAGGGCGCCGAGCACCACGCCGATGGTTTTGTGTTCATCCTCCAGAATCGGCCCTTGTTCGATATGGGCCTCGAAATACGCGCCGACCTTATGCCCGCTGACCGACCGTGTTCCGGCATAACCAATCGCGTTCAACGCATCCCCCACGCTGACCCCATCGGCATCCACTTTGGCCAGGGTATCGGCCAGGGTGAACTTCTCGGCAAACACCCCTGAGCCCATCATGCACGGCGGGAAACGCGAGCCTTCTTCGTTGGTCCATACCACCACTTCCAGCGGCGCCTCGGTTTCCACATTCAGGTCGTTAAGGGTGCGCAGCACTTCCACACCGGCCAGCACGCCGAAGCAACCGTCGAACTTGCCGCCGGTGGGCTGGGTGTCGATATGGCTGCCGGTCATCACCGGTGGCAGGTCGGGATTGCGGCCGGGACGGCGCGCAAAGATATTGCCGATGCCGTCGATGGTCACGGTGCAACCCGCCGCTTCACACCACTGCACGAAGAGATCGCGAGCCTTGCGGTCGAGGTCGGTAAGGGCCAGGCGACACACTCCGCCTTTGGGGGTGGCGCCGAGTTTGGCCAGGTCCATCAGCGACTGCCACAGACGGTCGCGGTTGATGTGCTGATGGGTCGATTGCAGAACGTCGAGGGCAGCGTTCATGGGGGTCTCCTCAGGCTACAGGTTCTTATGAATTAACGCGGTCAACTGTGGGAGCTGGCTTGCCTGCGATAGCGGTGTGTCAGGCGACACGGCTTTAACTGATAGTCCGCTATCGCAGGCAAGCCAGCTCCCACCTGAACCGTGTTTACAACGGGGATTTGGCGGTGAGTGGAGTGCTAGCGCGCTTGGCATTGAGCCCGTAATACAACACCCCGCCCAACGCCGAGCCGGTGAACCAGCCATAGCTGTAAAACCAGCTGAACGCGTCGCTGCCCAGCGACAGCAGCGTCAGCACCACCGGTACGCCAAAGGCGACAAAGCCGCTCCAGTTCCAGGCCGGGTACACGTCGTCGCGGTACAGGCCGGCCAGGTCCAACTGTTGTCTGCGGGTGATGAAATAGTCCACCACCATGATCCCGGCAATCGGCCCCAGCAGGCTTGAATAGCCCAGCAGCCAATTGGAATACACGGTTTCCAGGCTGACGTCCGAGACAATCAGCCCGAGTTTTTTCAGCAGTTCATGGGCCATCAACGCCAGCCCTACCAGGCCGGTGAGAATCACCGCCGTGGTGCGGTTGATCAGCTTGGGCGCGATGTTCTGGAAGTCGTTGGTGGGCGAGACGATGTTCGCCGCAGTGTTGGTGGACAAGGTGGCGACGATGATCAGCGCCATGGCGATGGCCACCCACACCGGGCTCTGGATATGACCAATCAGGCTCACCGGATCGGAGACGCTCACACCCACCAGTTTCACCGAGGCGGCGGTCATGACCACGCCGAGGGCGGCGAACAGGAACATGGTCAGCGGCAAGCCGAAGATCTGCCCCAGAATCTGGTCTTTCTGGCTGTTGGCGTAGCGGCTGAAGTCGGGAATGTTCAGTGACAAGGTGGCCCAGAAGCCCACCATCGCCGTAAGCCCCGCCATGAAGTAACCGGTGAGGCTGGCGCCTTCGGGGCGCTTGGGTGGAATAGCCATCAGCTCGCTGAGGGACACGTTGGGCATCGCCCATACCAGCAGACCAACTCCTACGGCGACCAACAGCGGCGCCGACAAGGTTTCCAGGCGCTTGATCGACTCGGCGCCACGCAGCACCACCCACAGGTTCAAGCACCAGAACAGCATGAAACCGATCACCTCACCGGTACCGCCGAGGGCTTTCCAGCCGTCGAAAATCGAGCCCAGGAACAGGTGGATCGCCAGCCCGCCGAACATCGTCTGGATACCAAACCAGCCGCAGGCCACCAGCGCGCGGATCAGGCACGGTACGTTGGAACCGAGGATGCCAAAGGACGAACGCAACAGCACCGGAAACGGAATGCCGTACTTGGTGCCGGGAAACGCGTTGAGGGTCAGCGGGATCAACACCACGATATTGGCCAGCAGGATCGCCATCAGCGCCTCCCCCACCGACAGCCCGAAATACGCCGTGAGCACCCCGCCCAGGGTGTAGGTGGGCACGCAGATCGACATGCCGACCCACAGCGCGGTGATGTGCCATTTGTTCCAGGTGCGCTCGTGCACTTTGGTAGGTGCCATGTCGTGGTTGTAGCGAGGGCTGTCGAGGACGTCGGGGCCGGCGTCGAGTTCGTACAGGCCGTTGCGCTCGATGACTTGCGATCTGTTCTGTTGCATGGCCGCTCCACGGTTTTTTTAAAATTATTGTTGCTCACCTGCACGCTAGGTTCAGGTGGCCGGAGTACCGCATCAACAACATGACATCCAGGGTTCCGGCCAACTGCCCGTGCACTCAATAACCGTGCCGACAACCGCCTCTGAACCCGCACCGCTTGTATAACTTGCTGATGTTTATCAGCTTTCCAATTGAGCCTGCGCTACTTGCCGCACGCGTCAGGCTAAACAATACGCAAGTTGCCAGAACCTGCAGGTCTCAAACTGGTGCATCACAATTATTTTTATTTCTCGACGCCGTCAAGCGGCATATCTCAAGCGCCTGATTTGCAATAAGAAATATTGAACAGATCAAGAACCTGTCAAGTGCGTCAAAACAGGGTGGGCGTGCTTCATTTTGGTGAAAATAGTATTTTTACCTTATAAATCAATTAGATAAAAACATTAAAGGCTTGATAAAAATCTTCTTGCTCATTCGAAAAACTCGGGCTAGTTTCTATTCCTGTCACCGATGACAGGAATTAACCGACCCTCGGTACGCAGTATTACAACACTTAGAACTGGCACAAGCCGGTCAAGCCTGTGAGGAACTCGACATGTCGCTGTTGATCCGTGGCGCCACCGTTATTACCCATGATGAAAGTTACCGCGCCGATGTGTTATGCGCAGAGGGTCTAATTCGCGCCATTGGCACGAATCTGGATATTCCCGCAGGCTGCGAAATACTCGATGGCAGCGGCCAATACTTGATGCCAGGCGGCATTGACCCCCATACCCATATGCAACTGCCCTTCATGGGCACCGTGGCCAGTGAAGACTTTTTCAGTGGCACGGCGGCAGGCTTGGCCGGTGGTACCACGTCGATCATCGACTTCGTGATTCCCAACCCACAGCAATCGCTGATGGAAGCTTTCCACCAGTGGCGCGGCTGGGCCGAAAAGTCTGCCGCCGACTACGGGTTTCATGTAGCGATCACTTGGTGGAGCGAGCAGGTACGCGAGGAAATGGCCGAGCTGGTCAGCCATCACGGCATCAACAGCTTCAAGCATTTCATGGCCTACAAGAACGCGATCATGGCTGCCGATGACACCTTGGTCGCCAGTTTCGAACGCTGCCTGGAACTCGGCGCGGTGCCCACGGTGCATGCCGAAAATGGCGAGCTGGTGTACCACCTGCAACGCAAGCTGATGGCCCAGGGGATCACCGGGCCGGAAGCCCATCCGCTGTCGCGCCCGTCCCAGGTGGAAGGCGAAGCGGCCAGCCGTGCCATCCGAATTGCCGAGACCATCGGCACGCCGCTGTACCTGGTGCATGTGTCGACGAAGGAAGCCCTGGATGAAATCACTTATGCCCGTGGCAAGGGCCAGGCGGTGTACGGTGAGGTGCTCGCCGGCCACCTGTTGCTCGATGACAGCGTGTACCAACACCCCGACTGGCAGACCGCCGCCGGCTATGTGATGAGCCCGCCATTCCGCCCACGCGGGCACCAAGAGGCGCTGTGGCACGGCCTGCAAGCGGGCAACCTGCACACCACCGCCACCGACCACTGCTGTTTCTGCGCCGAGCAAAAAGCCGCCGGGCGTGACGACTTCAGCAAGATCCCCAACGGTACCGCCGGCATTGAAGACCGCATGGCGCTGCTGTGGCACGAAGGCGTCAATACCGGGCGTTTGTCGATGCAGGAATTTGTCGCGCTGACCTCCACCAACACCGCGAAGATCTTCAACCTCTACCCACGCAAAGGCGCGATACGCGTAGGCGCCGATGCCGACCTGGTGCTATGGGACCCCGAGGGCACGCGGACCATTTCCGCCAAGACCCACCATCAGCAGGTGGACTTCAACATCTTCGAAGGCAAGACCGTGCGCGGCGTGCCCAGCCACACCATCAGCCAGGGCAAGCTGGTGTGGGCCGATGGTGACCTGCGCGCCGAGCGAGGGGCCGGGCGGTATGTGCAGCGGCCGGCGTATCCCTCGGTGTTCGAGCAGTTGAGCAAGCGGGCAGCGCTTTGCAAGCCAGTGGCCGTGAACCGCTGAGTCCAAAAAAAGCGGACGCGGAGCGTCCAGTGAGGCTTTCCCACGCAGAGCGTGGGAACGATCGCCCATCAGAGGCAGCACCTCAATAACCGTGAGGCCAACACCGTGATCCAGACCCTGACCCACCTCCCCCACCCCCGCGAAGACGGGGCCACCCTCGCCAGCCAGTTCACCGACCTGGCACCGCCCCTCAACGCCCGCCAGGCCCAACTGGAAGCCTCGCGCTGCCTGTACTGCTACGACGCGCCTTGTGTGAATGCGTGCCCCAGCGAGATCGACATCCCTTCGTTCATCCGCAATATCCACACCGAGAACGTGCAAGGGGCCGCGCAGAAAATCCTCTCGGCCAACATCCTCGGTGGCAGTTGCGCACGGGTGTGCCCGACGGAAATCCTTTGCCAGCAAGCGTGCGTACGCAATAACGCCGAAGAATGCGCCCCCGTGCTGATCGGCCTGTTGCAACGCTATGCCATCGACAACGCGCACTTCAGCGAACACCCGTTCCAACGCGCCGCGCCCACTGGCAAGCGCATCGCCGTGGTCGGTGCCGGGCCTGCGGGTTTGGCCTGCGCCCACCGCGCCGCCTCGCACGGTCATGACGTGGTGATTTTCGAAGCGCGGGAAAAAGCCGGCGGACTGAATGAATACGGAATCGCCAAATACAAACTGGTGGACGACTTCGCCCAGAAGGAACTGGATTTCCTCCTGCAGATTGGCGGCATCGAGGTTCGCCACGGCCAACGCCTGGGCGACAACCTGACCTTGAGCGAACTGCACCAGCAATTCGATTCGGTGTTCCTCGGCCTGGGTCTCGCTGCCAGCAAACAACTGGGCCTGCCCTTTGAGGACGCCCCCGGCCTGCTCGCCGCCACCGACTATATCCGCGAACTGCGCCAGGCCGATGACCTCAGCCAACTGCCCTTGGCTGACCGCTGCATCGTGCTCGGCGCCGGCAACACCGCCATCGACATGGCCGTGCAGATGGCCCGCCTCGGTGCCCGCGATGTCAACCTGGTATACCGCCGTGGCCTGGCCGACATGGGCGCAACCCACCACGAACAGGACATCGCCAAGGCCAATCAAGTACGGCTGTTGACCTGGGCCCAACCCGACGAGGTCCTGCTCGATGACCAAGGCCGCGTACGCGGCATGCGCTTTGCCCGCACCCGCCTGGAAAACGGTCGCCTGCTGCCTACCGGGGAAACCTTCGAGCTGGCCGCCGACGCGATCTTCAAGGCGATCGGGCAAGGCTTCGACAACGACGCCCTGCACGATCCGCTGGCCCAGCAACTGCATCGCGTCGGCGAGCGCATCTTCGTCGATGAGCAACTGCGCACCAGCATCCCAGGGGTGTATGCCGGCGGCGATTGCGTCAGCCTCGGCCAGGACCTCACCGTTCAGGCGGTACAACATGGCAAGCGGGCCGCCGAAGCCATGCATGCCCAACTCATGCTGACTGTGGAGGCTGCGTAATGGCCGATCTCTCGATTGTATTCGCCGGTATCAAAGCGCCCAATCCATTCTGGCTGGCCTCCGCGCCGCCCACCGACAAAGCCTACAACGTGGTGCGCGCCTTCGAGGCCGGCTGGGGTGGCGTCGTGTGGAAAACCCTGGGGGAAGACCCGGCGGCGGTGAACGTGTCGTCGCGTTACTCCGCGCACTATGGCGCCAACCGCGAAGTGCTGGGCATCAACAATATCGAACTGATCACCGACCGTTCCCTGGAGATCAACCTGCGGGAAATCACCCAGGTGAAAAAGGACTGGCCGGACCGCGCACTGATCGTCTCGCTCATGGTGCCTTGTGTCGAAGCGTCCTGGAAAAACATCCTGCCCTTGGTGGAGGCGACCGGCTGCGACGGCATCGAACTGAACTTCGGCTGCCCTCATGGCATGCCCGAACGGGGCATGGGCGCCGCCGTCGGCCAGGTGCCGGAGTACGTGGAGCAAGTGACGCGCTGGTGCAAGACGTATTGTTCGCTGCCGGTGATCGTCAAGCTCACGCCGAACATCACCGACATCCGCGTGGCGGCGCGAGCGGCCTATCGCGGTGGCGCCGATGCGGTATCGCTGATCAACACCATCAACTCCATCACCAGCGTGGACCTGGAACGCATGGTCGCGCTGCCGGTGGTCGGCACCCAGAGTACCCATGGCGGTTACTGCGGCTCGGCGGTCAAGCCGATTGCGTTGAACATGGTCGCCGAAATCGCCCGTGACCCACAGACCAACGGCCTGCCGATCTGCGGCATCGGCGGCATCGGTACCTGGCGCGACGCCGCGGAATTCGTCGCCCTGGGCTGCGGCGCGGTGCAGGTGTGCACGGCGGCGATGCTGCATGGGTTTCGCATCGTTGAAGAAATGAAGGATGGCTTGTCGCGCTGGATGGACAGCCAAGGCCATGCCAACCTGCAGGCGTTTTCCGGGCGGGCGGTGGGCAACACCACGGATTGGAAGTACCTGGACATCAACTATCAGGTCATCGCCAAGATAGACCAAGAGGCGTGCATTGGCTGTGGTCGTTGCCATATTGCCTGCGAGGACACCTCGCACCAGGCCATTGCCAGCTTGAAGCAGGCCGATGGCACGCATCTGTATGAGGTGATCGACGATGAGTGCGTGGGCTGCAACCTGTGCCAGATTACCTGCCCGGTGGCCGACTGCATCGAGATGGTGCCGATCGATACCGGCAAGCCGTTTTTGAACTGGACGCAGGACCCGCGCAATCCTTACCGGGAAGCGGTGTAATCCTTGCCCCTCGTTCCCACGCTCCGCGTGGGAACGCATCCTGTGACGCTCCGAGTCACCCTGGCAAGAGCGGACGCGAAGCGTCCAGGGTGGCATTCCCACGCGGAGCGTGGGAACCATCAGCTCAGGGTTCCAACCCAATCCCGCGCAAAATCACACCGGTCACGGTCTGAATGGCCTTCTCGAACTGCCTGTCCGACAACGGCTGGTGATCATTCAGAATCTTCACCTGATGGTCGAAGTCGGCATAGTGCTGGGTCGAGGCCCAGATCATGTACAGCAGGCTCGAGGGCTCCACCGGCAGGATGCGTTTGTCTTGCACCCATTGGCGAATCTTCGCTTCCTTCATCTTGGCCCAGTCGTACAGGCTTTCATCCAGGGCCTCGCCGAGTGTGGGCGCGCCGTGGATGATTTCATTGGCCCAGACCTTGGAGCCATACGGGCGCGTGCGCGAGCGCTGCATCTTGGCGCGGATGTAGCTGCTGAGCACTACCCGAGGGTCGTCGAAGGTTTCAAAGCTCAGGGCGTCCTGCTTCCACAATTCCAGCAGGTCGAACAGCACCGCGCTGTACAGCTCGCTCTTGGTGGTGAAGTAGTAATGCAGGTTGGAGCGCGGCAGTTGCGCTTCTTCGGCGATGTCGGCCATGGCGGTGCTGCCATAGCCTTTGTTGGCGAAGACCTTCTCCGCCGCCAGCAGGATTTTCTCGACGTTGACCCGACGAATTCCGATCTTGTGATTGCCCATAAGGGCTCCCTGACAACAACACGGCCTAAAGACTACCACCGGCTCTAGATCGGGGCGACAGGCCAAGCCGAAACTTCGTACACTGCCGGCTCCTATCCTCTGATCGGTATTGAACAATGTTGCTCAAGAAGTCCCTGACCGCTGCTGTCCTGTTCACTGCCCTGCTGGGCGCCTCCACGGCGTTTGCCCACGCCCACCTCAAGAGCGCGGAGCCTGCGGCTGACAGCAAAGTCGCCGCACCCAAAGACCTGCGCCTGACCTTCAGCGAAGGCGTCGAAGCCACCTTCACCAAGGTCTCCCTGAGCAAGGACGGCACCGAAATCGCCATCAAGGGCCTGGAAACTCCGGACGCCGACAAGAAGACACTGGTGGTCACGCCTGCCGCTGCGCTGGCAAACGGCACCTATAAAGTCGAATGGCATGCAGTGTCCGTCGACACTCACAAAAGCGAAGGCACTTACAGCTTCAAGGTCGGCCAATAACCCATGGCAACCCTGCTGGTGCTGTGCCGCTTCCTGCACTTTTGCGTCGTGTTGCTAATGTTCGGGGCGTGGGTATTCAGGCCCTGGCTGCTCGGCGCTCATGTGCAGCCGACACTGGACCGGCAATTGCTGCGCATCACCCGTGGCCTGGCCGGCTTGGGGCTGTTCACCGGGATTGTGTGGTTGCTGTTGATCACCGCCAGCATGGCCGGCAGTTGGGAGTCGGCGCTGCAACCGGCCACGGTGCAGTTGGTGCTGGGCAAGACCTTTTTTGGCCAGGTATGGGCCTGGCATCTGCTGCTGAACCTGCTGCTGGTGATCGTGCTGATCAAGCCCTGGCCGGCCTTGCGCTTGCCGCTGCTCGCCCTGTTGCTGGCGACCCTGGCCCCCGTAGGCCATGGCGCCATGCTCGATGGGGTGAGTGGGCGGTTGCTGATCCTTAACCAGGTAGTGCACCTGCTGTGCGTTGGGGCCTGGCTCGGTGGGTTGCTGGTGTTGGTGCTGATCCTCCGGCAGGCGCAAGACCACCACCTGGAGCCGATTCTGCGTCGCTTCAGTGGTGTGGGATATGGCTTGGTCGGCGGCCTGCTGGTAACCGGTCTGATCAACGTGCGCGTGCTCACCGGGCAACTGTGGCCCACGCCGCTGTTCGAGGGCTTCGCCTTGATCCTGCTGATCAAGGTGGGGCTGGTGCTGGGCATGCTGGGGTTGGCGCTGTTGAACCGGTTGCGTATCAAGCGCTGCGAACAACGCCTGGGCAGTTTGAGAGCCAGTGTGATGATGGAGTGGCTGTTGGGCGTTGCAGCAGTGGCTGCGGTTTCCCTGCTTGGCACCCTGCCGCCGATGGTCATGGCTGGCTGAAACCTGCGTTGCAATGCAATCCATGTAGGAGCGAGCTTGCTCGCGAAAAACTCACAGACGCCGCGTTCATTCAGGAAGCACGCGTTATCGTTGACGTTTTTCGCGAGCAAGCTCGCTCCTACAGGGGGCGACCGTGCCGCTGCGTTGAATCGTTTCACCCAAGTCATCGTATAACTTCTGCTTGACACGCCCTCAAAACCTCGCAAATATCGCGCTCAATGTTGTACGACAACGTATGACAAATAATAAAAACAACAAAACAAAGGGAGCCTCACTGTGAGTCAATCCGCCCGTCATTCCTGCACTCGCCTGGGCCTTCTCGGTCTCGGCAGCCTGGCCGTCACTCTGCCGCTGGGTGCCAACGCCGAAGGCTTTATCGACGACGCCAAGGCCACGCTCAACCTGCGTAATGCCTACTTCAATCGCAACTTCACCAACCCGACCAACCCCCAGGGCAAGGCCGAAGAGTGGACGCAAAATTTTATCCTTGATGCCAAGTCCGGCTTTACCCAGGGCACGGTCGGTTTCGGGATTGACGTGCTGGGCCTGTATTCGCAAAAGCTTGATGGCGGCAAAGGCACCGCCGGTACCCAACTGTTGCCGGTGCATGACGATGGCCGCCCCGCCGACAATTTCGGGCGTCTGGGTGTCGCGCTGAAAACCAGGCTGTCGAAGACCGAGTTGAAGGTTGGCGAATGGATGCCAGTGCTGCCGATCTTGCGTTCCGATGATGGCCGCTCCCTGCCCCAGACCTTTCGTGGCGGCCAGGTCACCTCCAATGAAATCGCCGGCCTGACGCTCTACGGTGGCCAGTTTCGCGGCAACAGCCCACGCAACGACGCGAGCATGGAAGACATGTTCATGAACGGCAAAGCCGCGTTCACTTCGGACCGTTTCAACTTCGGCGGCGGCGAATACACTTTCAACGACAAACGTACCCAGGTCGGCCTGTGGTACGCCGAACTGACTGATATCTACCAACAGCAGTACCTCAACCTCACCCACAGCCAGCCGCTGGGAGACTGGACCCTGGGCGCCAACCTCGGGTTCTTCAACGGCAAGGAAGACGGCAGCGCCCTGGCCGGCGACCTCGATAACAAGACCCTGTTCGCCCTGCTCTCGGCCAGATACAACGGCCATACCTTCTATGTTGGCCTGCAAAAACTCAGCGGCGACAGCGCCTGGATGCGCATCAACGGCACCAGCGGCGGCACTCTGGCCAACGACAGCTACAACGCCAGCTACGACAACGCCAAGGAAAAGTCCTGGCAGGTGCGCCACGACTTCAACTTTGTGGTGCTCGGCGTTCCAGGGCTGACCCTGATGAACCGCTATATCAGCGGCAGCAATGTACACACCGGGGCGATCACCGACGGCAAGGAGTGGGGGCGTGAGTCGGAGTTGGCCTACACGGTGCAGAGCGGTGCGCTGAAGAACCTCAATGTGAAGTGGCGCAACTCGACCATGCGTCGGGATTTCAGTAATAACGAGTTCGATGAGAACCGGATTTTTATCAGCTATCCGATTTCGTTGTTGTAGTTCCAAAGGCAAATCCGATCTCTAAGGTGCCACCTATCCATGTGGGAGCTGGCTTGCCTGCTCCCACCTTTGATCTCATGTGCCTGGAAGGACGTTGACAACACCAGGAATCCCTAACACTATTTCCCCATAGTCATACGACAACCTACAACAAAAATCTGGAAGGCCCATGACCACCACCACCCCCGCTCCCTTCAACCGTCTGTTGCTCACTGGTGCCGCCGGCGGCCTGGGCAAGGTCCTGCGTGAACGCATGCGTCCTTATGCCCAGGTGCTGCGCCTTTCGGATATCGCTGAAATGGCCCCCGCCACTGACGCTCGCGAAGAGGTACACATCTGCGACCTGGCCGACAAACACGCCGTGCATCAGTTGGTAGAGGGCGTCGACGCCATCCTGCACTTTGGCGGCGTTTCGGTGGAGCGCTCGTTCGAAGAGGTGCTGGGCGCGAACATCAGCGGCATTTTCCATATCTACGAAGCGGCCCGCCGCCACGGGGTCAAGCGGGTGATCTTCGCCAGCTCCAATCACGTGATCGGTTTCTACAAACAGGGCGAGCAACTCGACGCCCATTCCCCGCGCCGCCCGGACAGTTACTACGGCCTGTCCAAGTCTTACGGCGAAGACATGGCCAGTTTCTACTTCGACCGTTATGGCATCGAGACCGTGAGCATCCGTATCGGCTCCTCGTTCCCCCAACCGCAGAACCGCCGGATGATGCACACCTGGCTGAGTTTCGACGACCTGACACAACTGCTCGAACGCGCGCTGTACACGCCCAACGTCGGCCATACCGTGGTGTACGGCATGTCGGCCAACCTCGACACCTGGTGGGACAACCGCTACGCCGCGCACCTGGGCTTTGCCCCCAAAGACAGCTCCGAAGTGTTCCGCGCCCAGGTCGAAGCCCAACCGCCCGTGGCCGCCGATGACCCGGCCAAGGTCTACCAGGGCGGTGCGTTCTGCGCGGCGGGGCCGTTCGGTGACTGAGTGCCCCGCAACCCAAGGGAATGACCATGACTGCTGAACTGATTGTCGATGCCCGCAATGCGGTGGGCGAATGCCCGGTGTGGGTGCCCGAAGAAAACGCCCTGTATTGGGTAGATATCCCCAACGGCGGCCTGCAACGCTGGAACGCCGCCACCGGCCATCTGGCGGCGTGGAAAGCCCCAGAGATGCTCGCCTGTATTGCGCGCACCCAGGCAGGCAATTGGGTCGCTGGCATGCAAACCGGCTTCTTCCAACTCACGCCCCACCACGACGGCAGCCTCGACACCGTGCCGCTGGCCAGCATCGAGCATTCGCGCAAGGACATGCGTTTGAACGATGGCCGCTGCGATCGCCAGGGCCGTTTCTGGGCCGGCAGCATGGTGCTGGACATGGGCTTGAACGCCGCCGATGGTGTCCTTTATCGCTATGGGTCAGGGGCTGCGCCCCACGCGCAACTGGAGGGGTTCATCACCCTCAACGGCCTGGCCTTCAGCCCCGATGGCCGCACGATGTACGCTTCCGATTCGCACCCGAAGGTGCAAAAGGTCTGGGCGTTCGACTACGACATCGAGACCGGCACACCGTCCAATCGCCGCCTGTTCGTTGATATGAACGACTTCCCCGGGCGGCCCGACGGTGCAGCCGTGGACGCCGAGGGCGGCTACTGGATCTGCGCCAACGACGCCGGGTTGGTTCACCGTTTCAGCCCCGACGGCCGCCTGGACCGCTCCCTGAGCGTGCCCGTGAAAAAACCCACCATGTGCGCCTTCGGTGGCAGCCGCCTGGACACCTTGTACGTCACTTCCATCCGTGACGACCCGAGTGAGCAGTCGCTGTCTGGTGGCGTGTTCGCCCTCAACCCCGGCGTCCAAGGGCTGCCCGAACCCCGCTTCATCGTTTAATCGCTGTGCCTTGAATACAACAATAACAAGACAGGAGTGACTTCCATGGACTTCAAACGCACCTTGCTCGCCGCTGCAATCTTCACCCTCAGCAGCGCCGCCCACGCGCTGGAAATCAAGTTCGCCGACATTCACCCCGCTGGCTACCCCACCGTGGTCGCCGAAGAGAACATGGGCAAGGCCCTGACCAAGGCGAGCAACGGCGAGCTGACCTTCAAGTACTTCCCCGGCGGTGTGCTGGGCTCCGAGAAGGAAGTGGTCGAACAGGCCCAGGTCGGCGCCGTGCAAATGACCCGCGTCAGCCTCGGCATCGTCGGCCCGGTGGTGCCGGACGTGAACGTGTTCAACCTGCCGTTCGTATTCCGCGACCAGGCGCATATGCGCAAGGTCATCGATGGCGAGATTGGCGACGAGATCCTCGCCAAGATCACCAACTCCGAGTTCGGCCTGGTGGCCCTGGCCTGGATGGATGGCGGCACGCGCAATCTCTATACCAAGAAACCGGTGCGCAAGATCGAAGACCTCAAGGGCATGAAGATCCGCGTGCAAGGCAACCCGATTTTCATCGAAGCCTTCAACGCCATGGGTGCCAACGGCATTGCCATGGACACCGGCGAGATCTTCAGCGCCCTGCAGACCGGGGTCATCGACGGCGCGGAAAACAACCCGCCGACCTTGCTGGAACACAACCACTTCCAGAACGCCAAGTACTACACCCTCACCGAACACCTGATCCTGCCTGAACCCATCGTGATGTCGAAAATCACCTGGAACAAGCTCGACCCCGCCCAGCAGGACATGGTCAAGGCCGCCGCCAAGGCCGCCCAGGCTGATGAGCGCGTGCTCTGGGACGCCAAGTCCGCCAGCAGTGAAGAGAAACTCAAGAAGGCCGGCGTGGAGTTCATCACTGTCGACAAAAAGCCCTTCTATGAGGCCACTGCGGCGGTGCGTGCCAAATACGGTGCGCCGTATGCGGACATGATCAAGCGCATCGACGCGGTTCAATAACCTCCCCTGCCCCTGCATAAGGCCCGGCGCGGTCGGCATCGACGCGCCCGGTCACGGTGAACGCCATGAAGACTTTACTGCTGCGCTTCAATGACCGCCTTTACATGACCTGTATCTGGGTCGCCGGCCTTTCGGTCCTGGGGGTGGCCTTGATCATTCCCTGGGGTATCTTCACCCGCTACGCCCTCGGCACCGGTTCCAGCTGGCCGGAGCCCACCGCCATCCTGCTGATGCTGGTGTTCACCTTTATCGGCGCCGCTGCCAGTTACCGTGCCGGTGCGCACATGTCGGTGGCGATGATCACTGACCGCTTGCCGCCTGTCCAACGCCGCCTCGTCGGCATCCTCTCGCAACTGCTGATGGGCACCATCTGCGTGTTCATGACGATCTGGGGCACCAAGCTGTGCCTGTCCACCTGGAACCAATTCATGAGCGCCATCCCTACCCTGCGCGTGGGCATCACCTACATGCCGATCCCGATTGGCGGCGTGCTGACCCTGGTGTTCGTGGTCGAAAAGCTGCTGTTCGGTGACCAGAGCAACCGCAAGGTGGTGCGCTTCGACTTGGTTGAAGAAAACGAAGGGGCCGCCTGATATGGACGCATTGATTCTGTTGGGCAGCTTTGTTGTATTGATTCTGATCGGCATGCCGGTGGCCTACGCGTTGGGGCTGTCGGCGCTGATTGGCGCGTGGTGGATCGACATCCCGTTCCAGGCCCTGATGATTCAGATTGCCGGTGGGGTGAACAAGTTTTCGCTGATGGCGATTCCGTTCTTCGTGCTGGCCGGGGCGATCATGGCCGAGGGCGGTATGTCGCGGCGCCTGGTGGCCTTTGCCGGGGTGCTGGTGGGCTTTGTGCGTGGCGGGTTGTCCCTGGTCAACATCATGGCTTCGACGTTTTTTGGCGCGATTTCCGGCTCATCCGTGGCCGATACCGCCTCGGTCGGCTCGGTGCTGATTCCGGAAATGGAACGGCGGGGTTATCCGCGCGAATTCGCCACCGCCGTGACCGTCAGCGGTTCGGTGCAGGCGCTGCTGACGCCGCCCAGCCATAACTCGGTGCTGTACTCCCTGGCGGCAGGCGGCACCGTCTCCATCGCCTCGCTGTTCATGGCCGGTGTGGTGCCGGGCTTGTTGATGAGCGCGTGCCTGATGGTGCTCTGCCTGATCTTCGCGAAAAAGCGCGACTACCCCAAAGGCGAAGTCATCCCCTTGAAGCAGGCGCTGAAGATCGCCGCCGATGCGCTCTGGGGCCTGATGGCCATGGTGATCATCCTCGGCGGCATCCTCTCGGGCATCTTCACCGCCACCGAGTCGGCGGCGATTGCGGTGTTGTGGGCATTCTTCGTGACCATGTTCATCTACCGCGACTACAAATGGCGCGAGCTGCCCAAGCTGATGCATCGCACGGTGCGCACCATTTCCATCGTGATGATCCTGATCGCTTTCGCCGCCAGCTTCGGCTACATCATGACCCTGATGCAGATCCCGGCGAAGATCACCACGCTGTTCCTGACCCTGTCGGACAACCGCTACGTGATCCTGATGTGCATCAACGTCATGCTGTTGTTGCTCGGCACGGTGATGGACATGGCGCCGCTGATTCTGATCCTCACGCCTATCCTGATGCCGGTGATCCTGGGCATCGGCGTCGACCCGGTCCACTTCGGCATGATC
This sequence comes from Pseudomonas sp. WS 5503, assembly GCF_012985385.1. NCBI lineage: Bacteria > Pseudomonadati > Pseudomonadota > Gammaproteobacteria > Pseudomonadales > Pseudomonadaceae > Pseudomonas > Pseudomonas sp. WS 5503. Next base: position 167,892 of record NZ_JAAQWI010000007.1, on the reverse strand, counting down.
ATGCTGGTGAACCTGGGTATCGGCCTGATTACCCCGCCGGTGGGCGCGGTGCTGTTTGTCGGCGCGGCGGTGGGCAAGACCAGCATCGAGAAAACCGTAAAGGCCCTGCTGCCGTTTTATGCGGTGTTGTTCCTGGTGCTGATTGCGGTGACCTACGTTCCGGCGTTGTCGCTGTGGTTGCCCCACTTGGTGCTGTAAAGGCAAACCAATGTGGGAGCTGGCTTGCCTGCGATAGCGATCTGTCAGTCAACGCATTCATGACTGATACACCGCTATCGCAGGCAAGCCAGCTCCCACAGTTGAATCCTCAGTGTTTGTTTTGACTTCACTAGGCAGGTCAATCGTGATTGAGCTTACAGATCAATTCACCCATCTGGTGCTCGCCCCTGCCATCGGCGGCAGCCTCGTCAACTGGACGGTACGCGACACCGGGCAACCGCTATTGCGGCACAGCGACAAGCACGCGATCAATACCGGGCTGCCGGGCAAGCTGGGCTGCTATCCATTAGCGCCCTGGTCCAACCGCATCGCCCACGGCGGCTTCGACAACCCCGATGGCTGGCTGGCACTGGCACCCAATAGCCTCACTGACCCTTTTCCGATTCACGGTTCGGCCTGGCAGCAGGTATGGCAGGTGACAAGCCAGTCAGAACATGAAGTGGTGTTGGAGCTGCGCTGCGAAACGCCCTTCGCCTATCACGCCCGCCAACGGTTTCGCTTGAACAACGGTGAGTTGAATATCCAATTGTGTGTAACTCACTTGGCCGAGCAACCCGCGTGGCATGGGCTGGGCTTGCATCCGTACTTGCCGCGCCGGCCGGGTACGCGGCTGCAGGCCAAGGCTAGGCAAGTGTGGATGAGTGACGCGGCCAAGCTGCCCACGAGGCTGGAACCTGTTCCCGAAGCCTGGGATTTCCGGCAACTCAAAGGATTGCCAGAGGGGCTGGTGGACAACGGCTTTTGCGGCTGGGATGGGCACTGCGTGATCGAACAACCGGAGCTTGGCTACCGCCTCGAATGCCAGGCCAGCGGCGCCGATTACTTCCTGCTGTACTGCCCGCCGGGGTTGGAGTTTTTCTGCATCGAGCCGGTGAGCCATCCGGTGAATGCCCATCACCTGGCGGGCAAGCCTGGCCTTAAGCTGCTGGAGCAAGGCCAGTCAACCCACCTGGCATTCAACCTGAAATGCACTCCAAATGCCTGAACTGTAGGAGCGAGCTTGCTCGCGAAAAACTCACAGGCGCCGCGTTCATTCAGAAAACACGCGTTATCGTTGACGTTTTTCGCGAGCAAGCTCGCTCCTACAGTCAGAGGATGCGTCAACGTCAGGGTGGGCTGTTTTTCAGGCGCCCTGCCGTATCGATACTCACCACCACCGACAACCCCGGCCGCAAGCGCTCACTCTCGGCCTGGTCCGGGTCCACGATGATGCGCACCGGCACCCGCTGGGCGATCTTGACGAAGTTGCCGGTGGCGTTGTCCGCCTGCAACAGGCTGAACTCGGAACCGGTGGCCGGGGAAATATGCTGCACCGTGCCATGGAATTTGCGGTGGTTCAGCGCATCCACGGTGAACGTCACCGGCTGGCCGACCTGCACATTGTCCATCTGGGTTTCTTTCATATTGGCAATCACCCACAACTGCTTGGGCACCAGCGCCATCAGTTGCGCGCCGGAATTGACGTAGGCGCCCAGGCGCACGCCGATCTGCCCGAGCTGACCATCCCGTGGTGCCGTGATGCGTGTATTGGACAGGTCAATGCGCGCCAACTCCACCGCCGCCTCGGCACTCGCGACAGCTGCCTCCAGGGAGCCGCGGTTGACGATTACCGTCTGTAAATCCTGGCGGGCGATTTCCAGGCTGGCCTGGGCCTGGGCCACGGCAGCGATGGTCTGTGCGTTGGCCGCACGGGTCACGTCCAGTTCGCGTTTGGACACCGAGCCATCGCTGATCAGTTCTTCATTGCGGCGCAAATCCGCAGTGCTCTTGCGTGCCTGGGCCTGACTGTCGACCAGCGCGGCCTGGCGCAGCTTGATGGTCGCTTCGGCGCTGTTGCGTTGCTGCACCACGTTGGCCAACGAGGCCTTCTGCACCGCCAGTTGCGCCAGGGCCTGGTCGAGGCGTTGCTTGTAGATACGGTCATCCAGGCGCACCAGCAGGTCGCCGGTCTTGACGTACTGGAAGTCCTGCACCGGCACTTCGAACACATAGCCGCTGAGCTGCGGGCCGATAATCGTCACCTGCCCACGCACCAAAGCGTTCTCGGTGGTTTCCACCGCACTGCTGAACGGCGGCAGTTGCCAGGCGTACAGCACGATCAGCACACCGATGATGGCGATGGCGGCAAAGCCCAGGGACGAGACGATACGCACGCGCAAGGGCCGCAATTGGGTAGGCACCGCGCCCGGGGGCGTGCTGCCTTCCGGCGTGGCGGCGATGGCGGTCGTGGTGGTGGTTGAAGGTTCAGTCATGAAGTTGCGCCGCTGGGTTGAACAGGAGGAATTGCCTTGGTGGTGCTCATCAACCACAGGCTACGGGTGAAGATCCACAGCATGGTCAGGATCGCGATAATCGCGATCAGCATGAAGACATCGTTGTAAGCCATGACGTTCGCCTCGCGGGTGGCCGCCGTGGCCAGGCTGCGGATGCCCATGAGGTTGCGCAGTTCCGGGTCAGCGACGATCTTGCCATAGGCCGCCCCACCACTCTGCACCCGCGCCGCCACAAGCGGGTCGATCAGGGTCAGGTGCTCGACGATCATGCTCGAATGATACTTCTCGCGCACGATCTGGAAAGTGCCCAGCAACGCCGCGCCGATCAGGCCGCCAAGGTTCTGGCAGATTCCGAACATCACCGAGAAGCTCACCAGGTTGCGCGGGTTGGTCAGTACGTTTTTGGTGCCCAGCACCATGGTCGGCCCCAGGAAGAACGTACCGCCGAAGCCTAGCAGGAACTGGCTGATATAGAGGTTCTGCGGACGGGTCAGGTTGCTGGAAAAACTGTCCATCACCGAACCTGTCGCCATCAGCGCCAGGGAAATGATCAGCGGCATCAGCAAATGCGCCGGGTTGATCGTCAGCGCGCTGACCACCAGCCCGGCAATCGCCCCGGCCAGCATCACCACGTACAGGGTGTGCATCTGCTGGTAGCTCATGTTCAACATCTGCATGAACCCCACCGCACCGGTGGATTGCTCGGACAGCACCATGCGAATCAGCACCACCGCCAACGCCAGGCGGATCATCACGCCGCTGCCCAGCCAGCGCGTCATCAGCATCGGGTTGCTGCGGTTATGCTCGATGGCGAGCCCCGCCATGATCAGTACCAGGGAACAGGCCGAGGCCACGCCGATCCACGGCGCTTCCAGCCACCAATCGATGCGCCCAAGGGACAGCACCGCACAGAGCAACGCCACGCCGCTGGCGAGGATGGCGAAGGTGAGGAAGTCGAGTTTTTCAAAGGTCTTGAAGCGATCGCCCGGCGGCAGCTTGAGCAGGAACACGCAGCCCAGGCAGATCAGCGCCAGGCCCAGTTCGAACAAATACAACCCGCGCCATTCAGCGATTTGCAGCAAGTCTTCGGAAAACAGCCGCGCCAGCGGTAACGCCAACTGCGCGGTGCCCAGCCCCAGTACCAGCGCTTTCAGCCGCCACTTGGCCGGGAATGCCTGGATCATGTAGTACAAGCCCAACGAACTGAGCGCCGCACCCACCATGCCATGGGCGGCCCGTACCGCAATTGCCGAACTGAGGTCATTGACGAACAAATGGCCGAAGGTCACCAGCGCGTAGAGCACCAGGAACACCTCGGTAAATGCGCGCAGGCCGAACTGCTGGCGAAACTTTACCAGCAGCAGGTTCATGCACACGTTGGTCATTACATAGGCGGCGGGCAGCCAGGCCATTTCCGCGGTGGTCGCGCCCAGGGCGCCTTGCAGGTATTGCAGGTTGGCGATGACCAGGGCGTTACCCAAGCCGCCGGTGATTGCCACCAGCACGCCGACCAGCGCGAAAAGCCAGCGCTTACGCGTAGGATGCAGCGGCGTCGACGGCGAGCCAGGCAGGCTCGGCCGCTCGTGGGGTTGCCAGGTGTGGGGGGTGTATTTATCCATTCGGTGACCTTGGTAAGCCGGGGTGCAAGGCCGGTGAATCCGTTATACAGAGGAACAGTAACCTGAGAGGCGTTCATGTTGCCATCTTGAGGACGCAATTGATCGTCAATGGGGCACAGTCAAATGGCGCCCACTGCCCGGCATCATTTGTCTTGCCCCTTCGCCCAGCGCTTGAACTCAGCGATCAGGGTCCGGCTTGATCGCTATATCAGGCACCGGCTTATAGAACGGTCCATAGTCCAGCAGTAGCTCCTCGCCTCTCTTGATGTCCTTGAGCGCTACATAGAACGTCAGGTTTTTCCCGACCGCGATGGACACGACATTGTTGGACATCCACGCAGGCCCCTCGCCCAGTTGCGAGGTATTGATCAGGCTCAGGGTGTTGCCAGTGTGCAGGCCGCTCACCGTCCGGGTACCCGAGCGCGTACCGAACAGGTAAGTCATTACAGCCCGCGAACCTTGCTTGCGCTGCTCCTCGAACAGTGACGCTTCGTCTGCATGGTATTTGCCTGCATAAGGGCCAAGCACTTCAAATTGGGGGATATCGCGCCGCGCCCATACCGAAGCGCCGCGAGCCGGCCCCCCATCGTCCAACGGCGTGACCACCTCCAGGGCATCGTCAAATCGGGTCTGATGCTGGCCTTCGGTGCGCAGCCAGTCTTTGATCGACGCCTTGATCTGTGCTGAAACCCTCGCCTTAGTCGGGCTATCAAGCCCATCGAGCACGCCATTCCAGTGGGAGATGCGGATGTCATCGATCGGGCCTTCGAGTGATTGGGTCAAGCTGATTCTGGGGTTCACCGGGTCCTGCAGAATCGGCAGCGTGTTGTCGATCTGATGACGAGGCAATGTCGGGAAATCGCTGGGTTCAACCTTGATCACCACGGGCGGGACTGTCGAAGCGGGGGCTGGGGCCTCCAGGCCTTGCGCTGTGCCGGCGCCGACCTTTGATGGTGGCGGGTCCAAGGGCTCTGATGCGGGGCGTTTTCGTGGGGTATCCGTAACCGATTGCCCAGGAACGGGGCGCGGCCCAGTGCCTTGCTGTAACCGTCCCAGACGTTGCGAGGCGTTCGCTGTAAACGAGCCGTCCGCTCTCACGTACTTACTCCAGAGGTCTGGACTAAGCCTGTGCTGTTGCACAAACTGCGCCTGCGTGACGGAGTTGTCTGCGCTCTCGGCAAGCGCTTGCCACTGGCGCAAAAGGTCACTGGTAATCCTGCGATAGGCGCCATCGGTTACATTCTTCATCAGGGCTTCGCCGGCCGCCGACAGGGCACCATCAGGACGGACATACGCTCTGAACGAATGCACACTCAGGTTATGCTGAACGGCGAACCCCTCCATGGTCATGGTCTCACGCGCCTGCTGAGTCAGCTTTTGCCACCTATCGATATGCGTTTCGGTCACCCTGCCCGCCGCCATGTTGGCAGAGCGGTCGCGCACCGTCACACCGGCAGGGCTCAGTTTGCCGTCAGGCTGCACGTAATACTCAAAGGTTCTCGGGGATAGATGTTTCTGGCGAGCAAAGCCCCTGCGTGTAAGGCTTCGTTGCTGCGCGGGCGGCAACGCCTCCCACTCGCGCAAATGCCCAGCCGTGATCAACTCCATGCGCGCCCTGGGAACATGGGTGATCGGGCCCAGTGCGGCGCGCTCAAGGCGTTCGCTGGCGGTCTTTTTCAAGGAACCATCAGCGTTGACCCAGTCTCTCCAAGTGGCTGGATGGAGCCCGTTCTCGCTTGTGAACTGCGCTTGCGTGATCGCATTATTCGGGTCCTCGAAATAGGCTTTCCACTGGCGAAGGTGGTCGTCGGTAATCTTGTTAGGGGCAATACCGACCACCCTGTCCATCAGTTCTCTACCGACCGGCCCCAATGTACCGTCTCGCCGCACATGGGTTTTGAACGAGCCTGGATTAACGTGATAAAGCTCGGCAAACCCCTCGAGCGTCATTTCGTCACGCTCCGTCTGTGGCATGTCTTGCCAATCACGGATATGGGTTTCCGTCACGGTATAAAATGGCGTATTGGGTGCACGGTCGCGCACCGCCACGCCGATAGCGGTCAACTGACCATCTGGTTTTACATAGCGATTGAACACTTTCGGGTGCAGATGTTGCTGCCGGGCGAAGCCTGCGGGGGTAAGGCTTTGCTGCTGCTCCAATGATAACGCCTGCCAAGCGCGCAAATGATCGGCCATGGGGGTCTGGGCCTGAACAGCGGACGCCCGTGCGGCGCTTTGCAGTGCGCGTTCCAGACGCTGCGCGCCCGCTCCCTTCAATGAGCCATCCGCGTTGACGTACTGCGCCCAGCTACGTTGGCTGAGCCCGTGCTGGCTCACGAACTGCGCTGACGTCAATGAGTTGCCTGGTTGCCTGAAAAGCTCATCCCACTGGCGTAAATGATCATCGGTAATCTGGTTACTTTTGGTGGGACCAGAGGAGTTGATCAGCGTTTCCCCGCGGGTCATCAGGGTACCGTCCTTGCGCGCATACGTTTTGAACGTACCCGGCCGAAGGTTATGAAGAACAGCAAACCCCTCCTGGGTCATTTCGTCACGCTGCGCCTGGGTCATGTTTTTCCAATCACGCACATGCGTTTCGGTCACCTTTGCGGTGAATGCGCTGGCAGGGCGATCACGCACGAGCACGCCGCTATCGGTTAACTGACCGTCTGGCTTTACGAAAAACTCAAAGGTTTTCTGTGTGAGTTTATTCTGCTTGGCAAAGCCCTTTCGGGTCAGCCTTATCTGCTCCTGCGGCGACAAGGCCTCCCAGGCCTTCAAGTGCTCAGCAGTGATCTGCCCGCCGCCGGGTGCCCCCAGGCGTTGCCATTCGTCGCCCTGTACATGCTGGACCAACAACTCGGTTTGCCGGTTGTTGTGATAAACCCGGGCCTGCACGGTGCCGTCTTCCGTGCGCGACACCTGGCGCACCTCATACACCGCTGTGTCACCGTTGCTGTCGGTATGGCGTATGTGCGAGGAGTGCCCATCGGCTGCCACATATACGCCCTGGCTGTTGCGGGTGAGCCCTGCGATTTTGGATTCAGGCACTTTGAAGTGCCCGAACAGCTCATGGCTCAGCTCACTTGGCCCATCGAAGCTTGCAGTGTCCACCTCACCGTCGACAGCCTGGGTTGCGGCCTTGAACTCATCGAGCGGGCCGCCATAAGGCCGCATCGCGTCGGCATCGAATGCATACCACTTGCCACCCTTGAGCACCGCGGCCCCCTCCACCGTCTGGCCTGCCACCTTCACGGTGCCGGTTGCGGCGGCCTCGTACTGTTTGCTGATCGCCTTCAACACGTCATAACTGCCGGTGGCGCCCCTGAGCTTGTTGACGGCCTTGACGCCTTTGGACAATACATAGAGACCAGCGCTACCCACCAACCTGGGCAAATCGCCCACCCCGCCGACGGGGTTGAGTACGTCAATGGCCGCCACGCCGATGACCTTGACCGCCCGCAATGCCTTGGCCCCGGCAGACAACGCAGAACGGCCGACCTTGAGCAACTTTCCTGCGGTGGCGGTGCCGGCGGTAAGAAAACCGAATACATCCAGCAAGAGGTCAAAAGCACCCGCGCCATACTGCCCGTTCTGAAAATTGACAATGGCGGACCTGAACGGGATCAGGTTCAACAAAAACTCGCTCAGCTGTGCGTTCGCCTTGTCCAAGGCGGTTTGCCCACGGGCCTGCTGTTTGATAGCGGGATCGTCGAGGTCCAAGTGTTCGACAAACGCCGTGGCAATCCCATGGGATCGAGCGCTGGTAAAGCTATCCCAAGGCGCGTTATTCAGCGGTCGCTCACGTCCCAGATCATCGGCTTTATGGCTGGGCGTGAATACTTTGGTCGTCGAAACCTTGTTGCCATCCCTGTCTTCCTTAACCTTTGTACTGTAAAGGCTCGTCTTTTCAATCGTGCCTTTATTGAAGTCGATGACGTAGGCGTGCGACGTGCCTTGCAGCTCGGTTTTGACCAGCAGCCCCGGTTCATTTTGAGCATACGTATTATTGAAATGCCCATCCATGACGTATGAGCCTTCCTGGAAAAAACTGACCTTTCCAAACTCGAAATGCTTGCGATCCTGTAAGGGCAGTTGCGAGATCATGTGCCTGACCGTTGTATTGACGGCGGCCTTTTTTTCCTCCATTGCACGGCTGAACTGCCGTTCGAATTCTGCCGGCACGCCAAATTGCCGATTGGCGTTCAAACTCGTTAGTACCCTTTGCAGGTCGTTGCCCTTGAGTGAACTGCTGGGTTCGTGCGCCTTGAAAGGCCGGGACTCCAGCCAGTCGTCCATGGCGACATCCAAGAGCGAAATACCTCCCCCTTCAATCTTCACGTAGTGCTGATCGACAGCAAATACTTTCTCCTCGAAAAACGCGCCAAGGTCGCCAAATCGCTCCTTGAGCTTGGTCAGGGCGATCTCTTTTCGCGTGGGCAATGCCTTATCCAGTGCATGGGAGGCAGTGAGCCGGGTGTCCAGCTGCGCGTTGAATGCGGCCCTTGCCGATTCAAGTTGCGCGGGTGGATAGTCGCCATTCTGTCTTTTTGTGAGAACGCCACTGGCCACGGCCCAGTCCAGCAATGCCACCGTCTCTGCCGCTTGGGTAACTCCTGGGTCAACCCGCCGTGCTTCTTGCGCCTCGCTCATGACCTGGGCAAACGTCATGCCGGGGACTTTGCCCGGCGTCTGCGCCCCAATCGTCATTGCAGCAATCGCCAGGCTGGCCCATGCCTGGCTGCCGACTTTCACCGTCGCAGGAATGTCTTTGATCAGAAACTGCGGCGCCGACTTGGCCAGCAACAGGTACGCGCCGACACTTGCCAGTGCAGCGCTGGTTTTGCCAGTACGACTCAAATGTTCGGCCAAGCCAGCCACCACCGTGGCTGCGTGGTGTCCCCCATGCGTGTCACCGCCCAGATCAAACCCGGCGACGCTGTTGCAATCGGGTGCGGTGATCGACTCAGGGTCCATCTGCAGTGCGATAGCGGCCAGTAGGTAATCGCTCGCGCTGCTTTCGCTGTCAATGCCCTGCATTGTTTGCTGCAGCGCGTTGCCCATCCGTTGCCCTTGCGGGGAATTGACCAGCGCTTCGAGTATTTTGGCCGGGTCGCTCCCCACTTCTGCCGGCAGCGGCTGGCGATACCGCAGAAACTCCAGTACGCCACCCTTGGTTTGCATCACCAGCGGTTGGTCGCCCAGAGGGTGTGCGTAATTCATCGTCGCAAGGCGCAAGCGCCGCTGCTCGTCTGCACTCAAGGGATTTGGCCAGGATAATGCCCCGCCCAAATGGCCCAGTGAGAAGACAGGACTGTTGGGTAATGGCAAATTCTGGCTGGGACGCTGGGGCGTCAACGACGGTTCAAGGTCATCGGCCAAAAGCGGTGGCCGTTTTTCAGCTGCTGCCAAGGGAAGCGAAAAATGCGTATGTGCTGCGGTAATTGTCATAAAGCGCCTGTGCATAGTCGAAGAATCATCCAGGCAAAAGCGCGTTTCGGCGCTTGCGGCCGTTCACTGAGTGTCAGCGCTCAATGAGGAGGTTCCTGACCAAGTACAAGATTTCGTGACAGTGCACAGGTACAGCGTCAGAGCAACGCGCTGGCTAGCATCCCAATCGCCACCACTCCACACAGGCTGGCGAACCCCACTTGCAACACCCGCGCGGGGATCACCGAACACAACCGCCTTCCCGCCAACATGCCGACGACGCTCGCACCAATAAACACCCAGCCCACCGGCTCGATGCTCACGCCTGCATGAAACGCACCGGCCACGCCGATCAGCGACAGCAGGCTGACCACCATTAACGACGTGGCGACGATCCCGCGCATCTGCACGTCGGTCAGTTGCTTGAACGCCGGCACGATCAGGAAGCCGCCGCCCACGCCCAGCAAACCTGAAACGGCGCCGGTCACCGCTCCCAACGCCGCCAGGGTGGCGCTGCATTTGGCGGTCCAGGCCAGGCGACCGGTCTGCTGGTTGAGCATGCAGTTTTTCTGGCCCCACGACGCCGCACCATGGTCACTCGGCCCAGCCTCGCGCTTTTCCCGTTGCAGCATGCGCCAGGCCACCAGCACCATCAGCGCACTGAACAGCCCCATCAGCACCGGTTCCGACAGTTGGTGGGCGACAAACACGCCCAACGGCGAAAACAGCGCGCCGAGCAAGGCGATCAGTAACGCCGCACGGTAACGCACCAAGCCATGACGCAAGCCATCAATGGCACCAACCGCTGCCGCTGCGCCCACCGCAAGCAACGACACCGGCGCGGCCTGGGTCATGGTCAAGCCCAGCCCCAGCACCAGCGCCGGCACCCCAAGGATGCCGCCGCCCGCGCCAGTCAGGCCCATGACCAGGCCCATCAATACACCCAACACACTGGCCAGCAGCATTCAGTCCACCTTGCTCAGACGGGTCAGCCACTCGCGGCCCTTGAGCATGCCATTCCAGTAGAACCACGGCAGCAGCGTGGCCTTGAGGAACCACATCGAACGGCGTGCCTGCGTGGGATCAAGGGGAAAGGTCGGCAGCAACGTGCCGCCGTAGCCAAACTCGGCCAGCACCACCTTGCCCTTCTCCACCGTCAGTGGGCAGGAACCATAGCCGTCATATTTGAGCGGCAAAGGTGCCTGCTTGCGCAGGGCCAGCAGGTTTTCGGCCACCACCACGATTTGCTTGCGCACCGCTGCCGCCGTCTTGGCGTTGGTGGTGCCGCACACATCGCCCAGGCCGAAGATATGCGGGTAGCGCAGGTGTTGCAGGCTATGGGGGTTTACTTCGCACCAGCCGGCGGCGTCGGCCAGCGGGCTCTGGCGGATAAAGTCCGGGGACAACTGCGGCGGTACGACGTGGAGCATGTCGAAGGTTTTCTCTTCGACCGTCGCGTTGCCTTCGGCATCTTTGACTTCAAACCAGGCTTTGCGCGCCGGGCCGTCGACTTTCACCAGGTTGGAGTTGAACGCCAGGCGAGCGTTGTATTTTTCGACGTACTTCATCAGCGGCGGCACAAAGGTTGGCACACCGAACAACGCCGCACCGGCCAGGTTGAACTCGACGTCGATGTGTTTGAGGTCGCCCTGCTTGAGCCAGTGGTCGCAAGACAGGTACAGGGCTTTTTGCGGCGCGCCGGCACATTTGATCGGCATCGCCGGCTGGGTGAACAACGCCTTGCCACCCTTGAGCTGCTGCACCAACTGCCAGGTGTACGCGGCATGCTCGTAGCTGTAGTTGGACGTGACACCGTGCTGGCCGAGGGTGTCCTGCAGGCCTTCGATTTTTTCCCAGGCCAGGCGCAGGCCAGGGCAGACGATAAGGTTCTTCCAGGTGACGCGCTGGCCGCTGTCGAGCACCAGGGTGCTTTCATCGGGCAGCACTTCGCTGACGGCGGCCTGCACCCAGCTGACGCCATTGGGCAGCACGTCGGCCAGGGGCCGGCGGGTCTTGTGCAGGTCGTAAGCGCCGCCGCCGACGAGGGTCCAGGCCGGTTGGTAGCAGTGGTAGTCGTTAGGTTCGATGAGGGTGATGTTCAGCTGCGGGTCGCGCTTGAGCAGGCTGGCCAGCAGGCCGATGCCTGCCGAGCCGCCGCCGATGACTACGATATCGCCACTGATGGTGGGTCCCCAGTGTTGTTCGGTCATTGTCTACTGCCTTTTTGAGTCAATGCACACAAGGGTCGCTGCCGGATGGCGTCACGCCCAGCTTTTTATGACCGCGCCGCAATACAGCCCGGACAGGGTTTTCATCACTTGAATCACTTCGTGGCTGGCCAACCCGTAGAAAATGTATTTGCCTTCCCGACGGGTGGCGACCAGCCCTTCATCGCGCAGGATGCCCAACTGTTGTGACAGGGTGGGCTGGCGTACGCCGGTCAGGGCTTCCAGCTCGCCGACGTTGCGCTCGCCCTGGGTCAACTGGCACAGGATCAACAAGCGATCTTCGTTGGCCAGGGCCTTGAGCAAGGCACAGGCCTTGGACGCCGATGCACGCAACTGGGCGACTTCGCCCTCACTCAACGTAGATTCCATTTGCCTCGGGTCCTTTATGTCACTTAAGCTCAAAACATTATGTGTAAACGTAAACTGATTGTAACCACTTTTTTCTTCAGCAGAGACAGCCGCCATGCCAGCGTTGATTCAAGCCTTTCTGGATGACGCATCGTCGACCTACACCTATATCGTCTATGAGGCCGATGGCGGCCCCTGCGCCATCGTCGACTCGGTGCTCAATTACGACCCGGCTTCGGGGCGCACCGATACGGCACAAGCCGACAAGGTGATTGCCTTTGTGCGCGAGCATGGCCTGCACGTGCAGTGGCTGCTGGAAACCCACGCCCATGCCGACCACCTGTCCGCCGCGCCCTACCTGCGCCGCACCTTGGGCGGCAAGATCGCGATAGGCGAATCGATCAGCAAGGTGCAGGGCGTGTTCAAGAACCTGTTCAACCTGGAGCCGGAATTTCGCGTGGACGGCTCGCAGTTCGATCACCTGTTTGCGCCGGATGAAGTCTTTCATATCGGCAACTTGAAGGCCCAGGCGTTGCACGTGCCTGGACACACCCCCGCCGACATGGCCTATTTGATCGACGGCCGCTTGATCCTGGTGGGCGACACCCTGTTCATGCCCGACGTCGGCACCGCGCGCTGCGACTTCCCCGGCGGCGATGCGCGGCAGTTGTACGCATCGATGCGCAAGCTGTTGGCGTTCCCTTCGGACACCAAGTTGTACGTGTGTCATGACTACCCGCCCGAGGGTCGAGAGGCCAAGTGCCAGACCACCGTGGCGGAACAACGAGCGGGGAACATTCATGTGCATGATGGCGTGGATGAAGCGGCGTTTGTAGCGATGCGCACCACCCGTGATGCCGGATTGGGGATGCCGACGCTGTTGTTACCGGCGATTCAGGTGAATGTGCGGGCGGGCAACATGCCGCCAGCGGAAGAGAATGGCGTGACCTACCTGAAGATCCCCCTAAACCAACTTTGAAACGGAGGGGACCTGCCAGTCATTTAAACGCCCACGATCTCCTGTAGGAGCGAGCTTGCTCGCGAAGAACGTTAACGATAACGCGGGCTGCCTGAAAGCATGTGGCGACTGTGAGTTCTTCGCGAGCAAGCTCGCTCCTACAGAGAATCAGGAACCGAGGCTGATGCCGTTGGCCGGCAATGGCAGCGCGGTTTTGTAGCGCACTTGCTTCAAGGCAAAGCTGGAGCGAATGTTCGCCACCCCCGGCACCTTGGTCAGAAAGTCCATCATGAAACGCTCCAGCGACTGGATCGTCGGCACCAACACGCGGATCAGATAATCCGGGTCGCCGGCCATCAGGTAGCACTCCATCACCTCAGGCCGATCCGAGATCGCCCCTTCGAATTGCTGCAGCGCCAGCTCGTTCTGTTTTTCCAGGCTCACGTGGATGAACACATTGACGTGCAGCCCCAGCAGATCAGCATCCAGCAGCGTGACCTGCTCACGAATCAGCCCCAGTTCTTCCATCGCCTTGACCCGGTTGAAACACGGAGTGGGCGACAGGTTGACCGAGCGGGCCAGGTCGGCATTGGTGATCCGGGCATTCTCCTGCAGGGCGTTGAGAATGCCGATATCGGTACGGTCCAGTTTGCGCATGAGACAAAATCACCTGTTTATTATGTTTATGCAGTTTTTTTATCCGCAAATGGCCAGCGACGCAATGAAACAGAGATAAATATTCTTCTACGCCACGCCTATGATTGTTGTAGGACAAGATTTCTTCTATCCGAAGACTGACTGTCAGCTAGCGCGCCCACTACAAGAAATTCACAAGATAGAGCGTAGAAAGCCATGACCCAGCCGTATGCACCGCTGCGCCTGCACGTTCCCGAACCCTCGGGCCGCCCAGGCTGCAAGACCGACTTCACCTACCTGCGTTTGACCGACGCCGGCCTGGTACGCAAACCCGCCATCGACGTAGAGCCCGCCGACACCGCCGACCTGGCCAAGGGCCTGATCCGCGTGCTCGACGATCAGGGCCAGGCCCTGGGCCCGTGGGCCGAAGGTGTCTCCACCGAGATCATGCGCAAAGGCATGCGCGCCATGCTCAAGACGCGCATTTTCGACAACCGTATGGTGGTCGCCCAGCGTCAGAAAAAAATGTCGTTCTACATGCAAAGCCTTGGCGAAGAAGCCATCGGCAGCGCCCAGGCCCTGGCCTTGAATATCGACGACATGTGCTTCCCCACCTATCGCCAGCAAAGCATCCTGATGGCCCGCGAGGTGCCGCTGGTGGACCTGATCTGCCAACTGCTGTCCAACGAGCGCGACCCGCTCAAGGGCCGCCAGTTGCCGATCATGTATTCGGTCAAGGAGGCGGGCTTCTTCACTATTTCCGGCAACCTTGCCACCCAATTCGTCCAGGGCGTGGGCTGGGGCATGGCCTCGGCGATCAAGGGCGATACCAAGATCGCCTCGGCCTGGATCGGCGACGGCGCCACCGCTGAATCGGACTTCCACACCGCCCTCACCTTCGCCCACGTGTACCGCGCGCCGGTGATCCTCAACGTGGTCAACAACCAGTGGGCGATCTCCACCTTCCAGGCCATCGCTGGCGGTGAAGCCACCACCTTCGCCGGACGCGGTGTGGGTTGCGGCATCGCTTCCCTACGCGTGGACGGCAACGACTTTATCGCCGTGTGCGCCGCCTCGGCCTGGGCTGCCGAGCGTGCGCGCCGCAACCTGGGGCCCACCCTGATCGAGTGGGTCACCTACCGCGCCGGCCCGCATTCCACCTCCGATGACCCATCCAAATATCGCCCCGCCGATGACTGGAGCCACTTCCCCCTGGGCGACCCGATTGCCCGCCTCAAGCAGCACCTGATCAAGATTGGCCAATGGTCCGAAGAGGAACATGCGGCGGTCAGTGCCGAACTTGAAGCCGAAGTGGTCAAGGCGCAGAAGGAAGCCGAACAGTACGGCACCCTGGCCGGTGGCCAGATTCCAAGCGCCGCGACCATGTTCGAGGATGTCTATAAAGAGATGCCGGAGCACTTGAAGCGCCAGCGTCAAGAGCTGGGGGTGTGACATGAACGACCACAACAACAGTATCGAACTGGAAACCGCCATGACCACCACCACCATGACCATGATCCAGGCCCTGCGCTCGGCCATGGATGTGATGCTTGAGCGTGACGACAACGTGGTGGTGTTCGGCCAGGACGTCGGTTACTTCGGCGGCGTGTTCCGTTGCACCGAAGGCTTGCAGACCAAGTACGGCAGCTCGCGGGTGTTTGACGCCCCGATCTCGGAAAGCGGCATCGTCGGCGTGGCCGTGGGCATGGGCGCCTATGGCCTGCGCCCGGTGGCGGAAATCCAGTTCGCCGACTACGTCTACCCCGCCACCGACCAGATCATTTCCGAAGCGGCGCGCCTGCGTTATCGCTCGGCCGGCCAGTTCACCGCGCCCTTGACCATGCGTATGCCTTGCGGCGGCGGCATCTATGGCGGCCAGACCCACAGCCAGAGTATCGAAGCGGTGTTCACCCAGGTCTGCGGCCTGCGCACGGTGATGCCGTCCAACCCCTATGACGCCAAGGGCCTGCTGATCGCCTCCATCGAAAACGATGACCCGGTGATCTTCCTGGAGCCCAAGCGCCTGTACAACGGCCCGTTCGACGGCCACCACGACCGCCCGGTAACGCCGTGGTCCAAACACCCCCAAGCCCAGGTGCCGGACGGTTACTACACCGTGCCCCTGGACGTAGCCGCCATCGTGCGCCCAGGCTCGGCCGTGACCGTGCTGACCTATGGCACCACCGTGTATGTGTCGCAAGTCGCCGCTGAAGAAACCGGCATCGACGCCGAGGTCATTGACCTGCGCAGCCTGTGGCCGCTGGACCTGGAGACCATCGTCAAGTCGGTGAAAAAGACCGGCCGTTGCGTGGTGGTGCATGAGGCCACGCGCACCTGCGGCTTTGGTGCCGAGTTGGTCTCGCTGGTGCAAGAGCATTGCTTCCACCACCTGGAAGCGCCGATCGAACGCGTCACCGGTTGGGACACCCCCTACCCGCACGCGCAGGAGTGGGCGTATTTCCCAGGGCCGTCCCGAGTGGGCGCGGCGTTGAAACGGGTCATGGAGGTCTGAATGGGCACGCACGTTATCAAGATGCCAGACATTGGCGAAGGCATCGCGGAAGTTGAATTGTCGGTATGGCATGTAAAGGTCGGCGACCTGGTGGTTGAAGACCAGGTGCTGGCGGATGTGATGACCGACAAGGCGATGGTGGATATTCCCTCGCCGGTCCACGGCAAGGTGATTTCCCTCGGCGGCGAGCCGGGTGAGGTCATGGCAGTGGGCAGCATTTTGATCAGCATTGAAGTGGAAGGCGCAGGCAATACCAAGGATATGCCGGAGGTTGCCGAGCCGGCGAAGGCCGCGCCGCCTGTGGCCGAAGCCAAACCGGTACAGGCGCCGGTAGAAAGCAAGCCCGCTGCAGTAGTGAAAGCGCCGCAAGCGCCCGTGGCCCGTGAAGCCAGCGAACGCCCGTTGGCCTCGCCTGCCGTGCGCAAACACGCGCTGGATGCCGGGATTCAACTGCGCCTGGTCCAGGGCACAGGGCCTGCGGGCCGGATTCTGCATGAAGACCTGGAGGCCTACTTGCATCAAGGGCCGGCCACCAGCACCAGTGCCGCCAACCCTTATGCCGAGCGCAATGACGAACACCAGATCCCGGTGATCGGCATGCGCCGCAAGATCGCCCAGCGCATGCAGGACGCAACCCGCCGCGCCGCGCATTTCAGCTACGTGGAAGAGATCGACGTCACCGCCCTCGACGAGTTGCGCGTGCACCTCAACGAGAAGCACGGTGCGACACGCGGCAAGCTGACCCTGCTGCCGTTTATCGTGCGGGCCATGGTGGTAGCCTTGCGCGACTTCCCGCAGATCAATGCGCGTTACGACGACGAAGCCCAGGTCATCACTCGCCTTGGTGCCGTGCACGTGGGCGTCGCCACCCAGAGCGACGTGGGCCTGATGGTGCCGGTGGTACGCCACGCCGAAGCCCGCAGCCTATGGGGCACTGCCGAAGAAATCGCGCGTTTGGCCAACGCCGCACGTACAGGCAAGGCCAGCCGTGAAGAGCTGTCCGGTTCGACCATTACCCTGACCAGCCTTGGCGCCCTGGGCGGCATCGTCAGTACGCCAGTTCTGAACCTGCCGGAAGTGGCCATCGTCGGCGTCAACCGTATCGTTGAGCGGCCGATGGTGATCAAGGGCCAGATCGTGGTGCGCAAGATGATGAACCTCTCCAGCTCTTTCGATCACCGCGTGGTCGATGGCATGGACGCGGCGCAATTCATCCAGGCCATTCGCGGCCTGCTCGAACAACCCGCCAGCCTGTTCCTGGAGTAAGGGCATGACTCAGACATTGCACACCACGCTGCTGATTATCGGCGGCGGCCCCGGCGGTTATGTCGCGGCGATTCGCGCAGGCCAACTGGGCATCCCCACCATTCTGGTGGAAGGCCAAGCACTGGGCGGCACCTGCCTGAACATTGGCTGCATTCCCTCCAAGGCGCTGATCCATGTGGCCGAGCAGTTCCAGCAAACCGTGCACCATAGCCAGGGCTCGCAGTTGGGCATTGAGGTGGATGTACCGACTTTGGACATCCGCAAGAGCGTGGAATGGAAAGACGGCATCGTTGACCGCCTGACCACCGGCGTCGCCGCACTGCTGAAAAAACACAAGGTGCAGGTGATCCATGGCTGGGCCAAAGTCATCGACGGCAAGACCGTCGAGGTGGGCGAGCAACGCATCCAGTGCGAACACCTGCTGTTGGCCACCGGCTCGACAAGCGTCAACCTGCCGATGCTGCCGATTGGCGGGCCGATTATCTCGTCCACCGAAGCCCTGGCACCGACCCATGTACCCAAACGTTTGATCGTGGTGGGCGGTGGTTATATCGGCCTGGAACTGGGGATTGCCTACCGCAAGCTGGGTGCCGACGTCAGCGTGGTCGAGGCCCAGGCGCACATCCTGCCGGCCTACGACGCCGAGCTGACCCTGCCGGTGGCTGAATCCCTGAAGAAACTCGGCGTGAAGCTGTACCTGGAACACAGCGTCACCGGCTTTGCCGACAACAAGCTGCAAGTACGTGCACCCAATGGCGACACCCTGGCGCTGGACACCGACCAGGTGCTGGTCGCCGTGGGGCGCAAACCCAACACCCAAGGCTGGAACCTCGAAGCGCTGAACCTGGACATGAACGGCGCGGCGATCAAGATCGACAGCCGCTGCCAGACCAGCATGCGCAACGTGTACGCCATTGGCGACCTCAGTGGCGAGCCGATGCTGGCGCACCGGGCCATGGCCCAGGGCGAAATGGTTGCCGAACTGATCAGCGGCAAGGCCCGCGAATTCAACCCGGCGGCAATTCCGGCGGTGTGCTTTACCGACCCAGAACTGGTGGTGGTCGGCAAGACCCCGGACGAGGCCAAGGCGGCTGGCCTGGATTGCATTGTGTCGAGCTTCCCGTTCGCCGCCAATGGCCGGGCCATGACGCTGGAGTCCAAAGCCGGCTTCGTGCGGGTGGTGGCGCGGCGTGACAATCACTTGATTGTTGGCTGGCAAGCGGTGGGGGCTGGGGTTTCGGAACTCTCCACTGCGTTTGGCCTGAGCCTGGAAATGGGCGCGCGCCTGGAGGATGTGGCCGGCACCATTCATGCCCATCCGACCTTGGGTGAAGCGGTGCAGGAAGCGGCGTTGCGGGCATTGGGGCACGCGTTGCACCTGTAAAAACACAACCCCTGTAGGAGCGAGCTTGCTCGCGAAAATCGCCAACGATAACGCGGGCCACCCAGTTAAACGCGGCGTCCTTGCGTTCTTCGCGAGCAAGCTCGCTCCTACAGGGGATGCGAACAGCCCTGTGAATGCAGTATTGTTCGCCCATCCAGAAAAAAATCCGACTTGACCAGAGATAGAGGGTGTCATGGGTAACGAGAGCATCAATTGGGACAAGCTGGGTTTTGACTACATCAAGACCGACAAGCGGTTTCTCCAGGTCTGGAAGAACGGCGAATGGCAAGCTGGCACCCTGACCGACGACAATGTGCTGCACATCAGCGAGGGCTCCACTGCCCTGCATTATGGCCAGCAATGCTTCGAGGGCCTGAAGGCCTACCGTTGCAAGGACGGCTCGATCAACCTGTTCCGCCCGGACCAGAACGCCGCCCGCATGCAGCGCAGCTGTGGCCGCCTGCTGATGCCACAAGTGCCGACCGACGCGTTCATCGACGCCTGCAAACAAGTGGTCAAGGCCAATGAGCGCTTCATCCCGCCGTACGGCAGTGGCGGCGCGCTGTACCTGCGCCCGTTCGTGATCGGCACCGGTGACAACATCGGCGTGCGTACCGCGCCGGAATTCATCTTCTCGGTGTTCTGCATCCCGGTCGGTGCCTACTTCAAGGGCGGCCTGGTGCCGCACAACTTCCAGATCTCCGGCTACGACCGCGCCGCGCCGCAAGGCACCGGTGCCGCCAAGGTTGGTGGCAACTACGCCGCCAGCCTGATGCCGGGTTCGGAAGCGAAGAAATCCGGCTTCGCCGACGCGATCTACCTGGACCCGATGACCCACTCGAAAATCGAAGAAGTCGGCTCGGCCAACTTCTTCGGCATCACCCACGACAACCAGTTCATCACGCCGAAGTCGCCTTCGGTATTGCCGGGCATCACCCGCCTGTCGCTGATCGAACTGGCCCAGACCCGCCTGGGCCTGGAAGTGGTAGAAGGCGAAGTGTTCATCGACAAGCTGGACCAATTCAAGGAAGCCGGCGCCTGCGGTACCGCTGCCGTGATCTCGCCTATTGGCGGCATCCAGTACAACGGCAAGCTGCACGTGTTCCACAGCGAGACCGAAGTCGGCCCGATCACCCAGAAGCTCTACAAAGAGCTGACCGGTGTGCAGACCGGTGACGTGGAAGCGCCAGCGGGTTGGATCGTCAAGGTCTGACAGCCACAAAAGCCAGCGACACCACAAAACCCTGTGGGAGCTGGCTGGTTGATCGTTCCCACGCTCGCTTGATCGTTCCCACGCTCCGCGTGGGAATGCAATGCATCCCCTGACGCTCCGCGTCACCTGTTGTCCGGCGGGACGCGGAGCATCCCAGGCGGCATTCCCACGCAGAGCGTGGGAACGATCAAAGGCCTATCGCTATCGCAGGCAAGCCAGCTCCCACACTGGTTTCTGCACCTTCATGAGCGTGGCGTAATATTCTCGGCAATCTTCTTGCCCATACTGATCCTCGGCTCCACCCCATACCCCAACGCCTCATAAAACCCCACCACCACGTCATTGCCGCCGGTGATCTGCAGGTTGATTTTCATGCAACCCAGCGCTGTCAACGCCTGTTCGGCATAGCGCACCAGCGACGACCCCAGGCCATGGCGCCGATAGTCGGTATGCACCGCCACCGAATACAACCAGCCACGATGCCCGTCATAGCCGGCGAGGATGGTACCGATCACGGCTTTGTTGTCGGTGGCAACGAAGAACAACCCGTCATTGACCGCCAGTTTCTTATCAATCGCCAGGCTCGGCAGGTTATGCGCGGTGTCATAGCCAAACGCCTGCTGCCATAACTCAATCACCTGGGAACGGTGTTGACGGTCGCGATACGGCCCGATGGGGTGGCGGGACAACAGCGCCTTTTCCATCACCAACGTGCGCTCGTTGCCGTGGTACACGTCACGCACGTTGTGAAAACCCAGCTTGGCGTAGAAGGCTTGCGCCGTCAGCGAGGACGGCACGCTCAGCACCGTCACGCCGGCTTCACGGGCGCGCAGCTCGATCTCGATCATCAACAATCGGCCAATGCCCTGCCCTTGCAGCGCCGGGTTGACGAACACCGAGCGCACCACGTTGCCGTCCAGTGCGGCCGTAGCAACGATCAGTTGATCCTGAGTCGCCACCAACACCACACGCCGCTGGAGTAACGCCATTACCGCGTCGGGGGTGAAGTTGCTGGCAACCCGCGCAATCACATCTGCTGGGTAATCACGTGCGTTGCTGCTGTGCAGCGCAGCCAGGATGACCTGGCTGATGCCCTCGGCATCTGAAGGTTGGGCAAGGCGAACAGCGGTAGACATGGTTCCTCCTGGCTGACACAACGATAACAATCACCACAATACCAATGTGGGAGCTGGCTTGCCTGCTCCCACAGGTTGATCGTATTTCAATCTGGCAGCCGATTCGGCTGCGCCACCCCCGTTTTCAGCTTTCTTGGCTGAGCCACCCCGCTGTTTCAGCCGGGATCCTTTCCCCGCAACGCACACAATAGCGGCACAAGATCCCCAACGGACCCGTGCCCCCATGCAAACCACCAACACCGTCCTGATGATCCGCCCGGCGCGCTTTGCCTTCAACCCGGATACCGCGATCAACAACCGTTTCCAACGCCCGCCGCTGGACCCGCTCAGTGCACAGCACAAAGCGCTGGAGGAGTTCGACGGTTATGTCGACACCCTGCGCCAGCATGGCGTGGAGGTGCTGGTGGTGCAGGACACGCCGGCGCCTCATACGCCCGACTCGATCTTCCCCAACAACTGGTGGAGCAGCCATGCCGACGGCAGCCTGGTGCTCTACCCCATGGAAGGCCAGAACCGCCGACTGGAGCGCAACAAGGGCGT
Source organism: Pseudomonas sp. WS 5503 (assembly GCF_012985385.1). Classification (NCBI taxonomy): domain Bacteria; kingdom Pseudomonadati; phylum Pseudomonadota; class Gammaproteobacteria; order Pseudomonadales; family Pseudomonadaceae; genus Pseudomonas; species Pseudomonas sp. WS 5503. Next base: position 146,130 of record NZ_JAAQWI010000007.1, on the reverse strand, counting down.
GCTGCAAGTACTGGAGCAACGCTTTGCGATCAACACCACCATCGACCTCAGCCACCTGGAACAACAGAACATCTTCCTGGAAGGCACCGGCAGCATGGTGCTCGACCGCCAGCACCGCATCAGCTACGCGTGCCATTCGGGGCGCACCCACCACGCGGCCCTGCGCCAGTTTGCCGAACGCCTCGACTACCAACTCTTTGTGTTCCACGCCCTGGACCGTCACCAGGCCCCCATCTACCACAGCAACGTGATGATGAGCGTTGGCCGCGACCTCGCGGTGGTGTGCCTGCAGGCCCTGCCCGACGACAGCGAGCGCCTGGCCCTGGAACGCTCCCTGCGTGACACCGGCAAGGACATCCTCAGCCTGGACTTCGACCAGTTGGAAGCCTTCGCCGGCAACATGCTGGAGGTCCACGACCGGGACGGCCAGCCATTGCTGGTGATGTCCGCCAGTGCCTGGGGCGCCCTGCATCCGGCGCAGCGTCAGCATGTGGAACGCCATACGCGGCCGGTGGTGGTGAATATCGACAACATCGAACGCATCGGCGGCGGCAGTGCCCGCTGCATGCTGGCCGAAGTGCATCTGCCGGCCCGTCCCTCATTTCAATAAGGAGTCCTGCCATGACCCGTTATATCGACGTCAACGACCTCAGCTACCTGGTATCGCAAAAAGGCCTGCAAACCTGTATCACCGAGATGGCCGACTACATTCGCGCCGACTACCTGCGCTGGCAGGATTTCGAAAAGTGCGCGCGCCTGGCCAACCACTCACCGGATGGCGTGATCGAGCTGATGCCGGTGTCCGACGCTTCGCTGTACGCCTTCAAGTACGTCAACGGCCACCCGAAAAACACCCTGGCCGGCATGCTCACCGTGATGGCATTCGGCGCCTTGGGCGACGTCGACACCGGCAAACCGGTGCTGCTAGCGGAGATGACCCTGACCACTGCGATCCGCACCGCTGCCACCTCGGCCCTGGTCGCCCGCTACCTGGCCCGCGCCAACAGCCGCAGCATGGCGCTGATCGGCAACGGCTGCCAAAGCGAATTCCAGGCACTGGCCTTCCACGCCATGCTGGGCATTACTGAAATCCGCTTGTTCGACATCGACCCCCAGGCCACCGCCAAGCTCGCCGCCAACCTCAAGGCGTTCCCGGCGATCAAGGTGATCCTGGCCGCCAGCGTCGCCGAGGCAGTCAAAGGCGCGGACATTGTCACCACCGTGACTGCAGACAAGGCCTACGCCACCATCCTGACTGACGAGATGATCGAGCCAGGCATGCACCTCAATGCCGTGGGCGGTGACTGCCCGGGCAAGACCGAGCTGGACCGCCGTATCGTCGAGCGCGCCAGGGTGATCGTCGAGTACGAACCGCAAAGCCGCATCGAAGGCGAAATCCAGCACATGCCGGAAGATTCGCCGGTCACCGAGCTGTGGCAAGTGATCAACGGCCAACAGCCGGGCCGCGAGAATGAGCGCCAAATCACCCTGTTCGACTCGGTGGGTTTTGCCATCGAAGACTACTCGGCCCTGCGCTATGTACTGGACGTGGCCAAGGCCCTGGATGTGGGGAGCGAGCTGGAGCTGGTGCCAGACCTGGCCGACCCGAAAGACCTGTTTGCACGCCTGGCCCAGCAACCTGTGGTACAGCATAAAAAGCGCGCCTGAAACCGCTCTGGCTTGCCGCTTTGCGCCCAGGGCAGGCCAGATTCGGGTGGGTTGAAAGCCGATTTTGCCGGTGTCACAGCCGATTCCGCTGCATTGCCTGTTTTAACAGCGCAATTTGCGCTTTGCGCAGGGGGTAAACGACACAAAAAACGCACCATCATGAAGCATTCTCTGCTCCCAGTTATTCACTGCCCCTGACATCAATTACAAAATATAGGGACCGACACATGACTCCTCTGCGATCACTCTTCGCTGCGTTGCTGTTGCCACTGTGCGCCACTGCTGCCCACGCCCAGGACTGGAAAGAAATCCGGTTTGGCGTGTTCCCCGAATACCCGCCCTTCGAATCCGTCGCCGCCGACGGCAGCCTGCAAGGTTTCGATATCGAACTGGGCAACGCCATCTGCGCCAAGCTCGAAGTGAAATGCACCTGGGTGCACAACGAATTCGACGGCATGATCCCGGCCCTGCGTGCGCGCAAGTTCGACGCGATCATGTCTTCCATGGCCGTGACCCCGGCCCGCGAGAAAGTCATCGACTTCACCGACCGCCTGTTCCTCAGCCCCACCTCGGTGATCACCCGCAAAAACGCCACCTTCGGTGACACCCCCGAGTCGCTGAACGGCAAGCAGGTTGGCGTGCTGCAAGGCTCGTTGCAGGAAGCCTATGCCCGCGCGCACCTGGCCAAGCTCGGTGCACAGATCAAGGCGTACCAGTCTCAGGAACAGAACTACGCCGACCTGCAAAACGGCCGCCTCGACGCCACCCTGACGGACAAGCTCGAAGCCCAGCTCAACTTCCTGTCCAAGCCCGAAGGCGCCGACTTCAAGACCGGCCCGGCCTTCAAGGACCCGACCCTGCCTCTGGACATCGCCATGGGCCTGCGCAAGAACGACCAGGCGTTGCGTGAGCTGATCAACAAGGGCATCGCCGCCGTCCAGGCCGATGGCACCTACGCCCAGATCCAGAAGAAATATTTTGGCGATCAGGACATCTACAACGAGTAACCGGCAACCGTGCCCCTGTGGGAGCGGGCGTGTTGTGGCGAGGGAGCTTGCTCCCGCTGGGGTGCGAAGCGCCCCCAAAAAGCCGGCTCCAACTGCGCTGTCGAACGGGAGCCAGCTCCCTCGCCACAACAAGCAGTTCCCACAGTAAATCCGTGCACTCCTTCGAGATCTTCCCCATGAACGACCTCTTCAACCTTCAAGGCTACGGCCCCATGCTGGCCCAGGGTGCCTGGATGACGCTCAAGCTGGCGTTCCTCGCCCTGGCCCTGAGCCTTACCCTGGGCCTGGTCGCCGCGGGCGCCAAACTCTCCAGCGCCAAATGGCTGCGCGTGCCGGCCACGCTCTACACCACGTTGATCCGCAGCGTGCCGGACTTGGTGCTGATCCTGTTGATCTTCTACAGCCTGCAACTGTGGCTCAACGACCTGACCGAAGCGTTCGGCTGGGACTACGTTGAAATCGACCCGTTTACCGCCGGAGTGATCACCCTGGGCTTTATTTACGGCGCGTATTTCACCGAAAACTTCCGAGGCGCGATCCTCAGTGTGCCGGCCGGCCAACTGGAAGCCGCCACCGCCTACGGCTTGAGCCGCTGGCAGCGCTTTCACCTGGTGCTGTTCCCGCAACTGATGCGCTTTGCCCTGCCGGGCCTGGGCAATAACTGGCTGGTGCTGCTCAAGTCCACGGCGCTGGTGTCAATCATCGGCCTGTCAGACCTGGTCAAGGCCGCGCAGAACGCCGGCAAGTCCACCAGCGAGCCGCTGTACTTCCTGATCCTCGCGGGCCTGGTGTACCTGGTGATTACTACCCTCTCCAACCGCATCTTCAAGCGCCTGGAACGGCGCTATAACCTGGGCATCAAGGGGATGGCGCGATGATCGAACTGTTCCAGCAATACGGCCTGGCCTACCTGTTCAGCGATGGCAGCGGCCTGTCCGGTGTCGCCATGACCTTGTGGCTGTTCATTATCTCGGTAGTGCTGGGCTTTGGCCTGTCGATCCCCCTGGCGCTGGCACGCGTGTCAGAGCATTTCTGGCTGCGCTGGCCGGTGGAGGTCTACACCTACCTGTTCCGCGGCACGCCGCTGTATATCCAACTGTTGATTTGCTACACCGGGCTGTGCAGCCTGGAAGTGGTGCAGGACAACGCCCTGCTCAACCAGTTTTTCCGCAATGCGCTGAACTGCACGCTGTTGGCGTTTGTGCTCAACACCTGCGCCTACACCGTGGAAATCTTCGCCGGGGCAATCCGCAACATTCCCCATGGCGAGATCGAAGCCGCACGCGCCTATGGCCTGCACGGCTGGCGGCTGAACCTGTTTGTGATCGTGCCCGCCGCATTGCGTCGCGCCCTGCCGGCCTACAGCAATGAAATGATCCTGATGCTGCACGCCACGTCGCTGGCGTTCACCGCCACCGTCGCCGACATCCTCAAGGTCGCCCGCGATGCGAATGCCGAGACGTTCCTGACCTTCCAGGCTTTCGGCATCGCCGCCCTGCTTTACATGCTGCTGTCCTTTGCACTGGTGGGCCTGTTCAGGCTGGCCGAACGTCGCTGGATGCGCTTTCTTGTTCCTACCCGAGGCTAACCCATGAATCAGTCCGCGCAGGCCCTGGCCGCTTATCCAATGGATGTACCCGTCGGCAACACCGCCACGGCGGCCATCAAGCTGCAAGTCGAAGGTATCCATAAACGCTACGGCGAACACGAAGTGCTCAAGGGCGTGTCCCTCAACGCACGCCAGGGCGATGTGATCAGCTTGATCGGCGCCAGCGGTTCGGGCAAAAGCACGATGCTGCGGTGCATCAATTTTCTGGAACAGCCTGACGCCGGGGTGATCACCCTGGACGGCATCAGCATCGAAATGCAACCAGGCCGCGCCGGCACCCGCGCGCCGCACCAGGCGCAACTGCAAAACCTGCGCACGCGCCTGGCCATGGTGTTCCAGCACTTCAACCTGTGGAGCCACATGACCGTGCTGGAAAACATCACCATGGCCCCGCGCCGGGTGCTGAACGTGAGCGCCGCCGAAGCCGAGAAACGTGCGCGGCTGTACCTGGACAAGGTCGGCCTGCCGAGCCGCGTGGCGGACCAATACCCGGCGTTCCTGTCCGGCGGCCAGCAGCAGCGCGTGGCGATTGCGCGGGCGCTGGCGATGGAACCGGAGATCATCCTGTTTGATGAACCTACCTCGGCCCTGGACCCGGAGCTTGTAGGAGAAGTGCTAAAAGTCATACAGACGTTGGCCGAGGAAGGTCGTACCATGCTGATGGTCACCCACGAAATGGGCTTTGCCCGCCAGGTGTCCAGCCAAGTACTGTTCCTGCACCAGGGCCGAGTCGAGGAACACGGCGGCGCCGAGATCCTCGACCGTCCCACCAGCGAACGCTTGCAGCAATTTCTTTCCAACCGTTTGAAGTGAACTCATGGATACCAAGGCCAACGGACCCCATTCTTCCCCTACGCTGGATCGCATCGACGAAGCGATCATCGACGTACTCAGGCATCAGGGGCGTATCACCTACGAAAAGCTCTCGTCATTGGTGCACCTCACCCCCAGGCCCTGCCTGGAGCGGGTGCGCAAGCTGGAGCGACGCGGGGTGATCCGTGGGTATGGGGCGATCATCGATGTGCAGATGGTCTCACCGGGGCTGTCGCTGCTGGTGCTGGTGGCCCTGTCCAACCAAAGCGGGCGCTCGGCGCAAAAGGCTTTCGAAGCCTGCGTGAAAGCCTGCCCGCAGGTATTCGAATGCCAGTTGATCAGCGGGCCGTTCGACTACAGCCTGCGCATGCGCTGCCGGGATATGGAGCATTACAGGGTGCTGACCGAGACCTGGTTGAACAATGATGAGTTGCACATTGATAAGCTGGTGGCGCATCCGGAGTTGGCGGTGGTCAAGAACACCGCGACCGAACTGGCCTGAACCAGCTAGCTCGTTCCCACGCTCTGCGTGGGAATGCATCCAATGACGCTCCGCGTCACAACTTCAAGAGCAGACGCGGAGCGTCCAGGGTGGCATTCCACGCAGAGCGTGGGAACGATCAATCAGTCACCCCACATCTGACGGGTCGACCGCTATCGCAGGCAAGCCAGCTCCCACATTGACCGGGTTTGCAATTCTTTTGCCTGGCTTGGCACCCACCAGCTTCGCCTGCCCATCCTTCTGCTTGCCCGTACGCGCCTCGCTGATCAGCCCCGGGATCAACTTGCCCTCCGGCAAATTCTTCCAGAAGCGGCTGGGTAAATGCCCTTCCATCACCTTGGGGTTCAGCCGCGCCGGGTTGAAGATGTGGCTGTAGTAGGTCAACCACATCGCACTGTGGGGATCTTCAACATTCTGTGCCAGTTGCTGCCAGGCCTCGGGGCACTGGCGCTGATGAATCAATTGCTCGCCGTCGTAATACACCCCGTCCAGGGGCGTGGCGATCATCCAGCGATGGCGGCCCATGCGCCCGATAAAATGCTCGCTGGCGCTCTTGAGAATGTCATGGGCTGGTTCATGCCAGGCCACGTACTCCGGCAGTTCCGGCCCGGCCCCGTCCGGCAGCGCGATGAAGCGCACAAACGCGTGCAAGTGGTGGGCCTCCCGGCTGACTTGCTTGATGCGCCGTTGCAACTCGCTGCCAAGCTTGTCACCCGCGAGCATGGCCGTGCGATCACCGTGGCTGACCCGCCATAGCACTTCATACAACAGGCTCCAGCGCTGATCACCTTGATAACAGGCAGCGGACTCCAACAATTGCAACAACGCCTTGGGTATGCGCGCCTGAAACGGCCCCATCCCTGGTGGGATCAGTTCATCGGTAGCGAACAGGTCCGCCGCCTGCACCTCGCCCCAACTGACCTGGCTGGGGTCGACCTGATGGCTGAGCAACCAGCGGGCCTGTTCGCGCCAGGTGCTGAACAGGTTGTCGCACTCCAGGCTGATCATCCCCACAGCCCCATCTGTTGCGGCTGCGGACGGTCACGCAATTGTTCGCGCAACAACACACTGGTGCTGTCGGCCTGCTGCGGGTGGTAGTCGCTGGTGATGAAAAACGGCTTGGCCTTGGCCAGCACGCAGCGCATGCGCGCCAGGTCTTCGAAGCGGATCTTGCGTTCACGGCGCAGGTCGACCAGGCGCTGGGTGGTGCGCAGGCCGATGCCGGGGATACGTGCGATCAGGGTCGGCTCGGCGCGGTTGAGGTCCAGGGGGAACACCTCGCGATGCTCCAGGGCCCACGCCAGCTTGGGGTCGATATCCAGTGCCAGGTCACCGGGGCCGGCGAACAGCTCATTGGCGCTGAAACCGTAGCTGCGCAGCAGGAAATCAGCCTGGTACAAGCGGTGCTCGCGCATCAAGGGCGGCGCGGCCAGGGGTACGCTTTTCGGGCTGTTGGGGATGGGGCTGAACGCCGAGTAATACACGCGGCGCAACTTGAAATTACCGTACAACGCCTCGGCACCGTGCAGGATGGTGCTGTCGTCGGTGTCGTCGGCACCGACGATCATCTGCGTGCTCTGCCCGGCCGGGGCAAAACGTGGCGCACGGGGTTCGTTGAGCACCGTCTGTTCGCCGGTGTAGATGGTCTGCATGGCCTGCTTGATCGAGCCGATCTGCTTCTCGGGCGCCAGGGTTTGCAGGCTGGCGTCGGTGGGCAGTTCGATATTCACACTGAGGCGATCGGCATAACGGCCAGCCTCGGCGATCAGGGCCGAGTCGGCATCGGGGATGGTCTTGAGGTGGATATAACCGCGAAAGTCATGCTCTTCGCGCAGCAGTTTGGCGACCCGCACCAGTTGCTCCATGGTGTAGTCCGACGAACGGATGATGCCGGAACTGAGGAACAGCCCACTGACGCAATTGCGCTTGTAGAAATCCAGGGTCAGGGTGACCACCTCCTCCGGGCTGAAGCGCGCACGGGGCACGTCGCTGGAGCGGCGGTTGACGCAGTATTGGCAGTCGTAGAGGCAGAAGTTGGTGAGCAACACCTTGAGCAACGACACGCAACGGCCATCGGGCGTGTAGCTGTGGCAGATGCCCATGCCATTGGTGGAACCCAGCCCCGCCTTGCCCTCGGAACTGCGCTTGGGCGCGCCACTGCTGGCGCAGGACGCGTCGTACTTGGCGGCGTCGGCGAGGATGCTGAGTTTTTCGATCAACTGCATGGAGGACTACCGATACTGGTTTTTTGTACAGTACCAATAGCCACACTTTGTCACAAGTGCCGTCTGTAGGAGCGAGCTCTTGTGGCGAGGGAGCTTGCTCCCGCTGGGCTGCGAAGCGGCCCCAAAAGCTTGCGGGCGCTGCGCACCCGAACGGGAGCAAGCTCCCTCGCCACAATAAGGGGATCGGTCAGCTGGCGGTTGCCAGGAGCAGGTCCTGCACCGAACGCGCCTTGCCACGGTGATGGTCCAGCGCATACAACGACGCCGCAATCTCATCCGCCCGAATCGGCAGCACCGACAGCAAGGTATCGCTCAAGCCATGGCTGGCCTGGCTGAAGCCCTGGATGTAGATGCCAGCCTTGCAGCGCTCGTCGGTGACGATGCGGTAGTCGCGGGCCACTTCGAAGTCGCCCATATAAGCGTGCAGCGGTGCCAGCAGTTCACGGTGCATCTGGCGCTCGTAGCCGGTAGCCAGGATTACCGCGTCGTAATGGTTGAGGCTGGTTTCGCCGGTGGCGCTATTGCGCAGGGCCAGTTCGATACCCAGCGGGCCTGGGGTGGCCTTCTCCACTACGGTCAGGGTGCGGAACGCCTGGCGGGCGATGCCGGAGACTTTCTGGCGGTAGAAAATCCCGTAGATTCGCTCGATCAGGTCCAGGTCCACTACCGAGTAGTTGGTGTTCTGGTATTCGGCGACCAAACGCTCACGCTCGGCACCGACTTGCTGGAACACCAGGTCAGTAAAGGCCGGCGAGAACACTTCGTTGACGAACGGGCTGTCGTCGGCCGGTTTGAGCGCCGAACCGCGCAGGATCATGTCGACCTGCACCGACGGGAAGCTGTCATTGAGGTCAATAAAAGCTTCGGCCGCGCTCTGGCCGCCGCCGATCACGGCGATGCGCATCGGCTTGCCGTCTACGCACGGCTGGCTGGCCATGCGCTCCAGGTACTGGGAATGGTGAAACACCCGGCTATCGCCCTTGAGCGCCTTGAATGCCTCGGGGATGCGCGGTGTGCCGCCGGCGCTGACCACCACCGAACGGGTGGTGCGCACATGCTGCTCGCCCTGGGCATCACGGGAGATCACGCGCAACGCCTCGACCTGTTGCTGATGCAGGATCGGCTCGATGGCCAGCACTTCCTCGCCGTAGTTGGCCTGGGCCTGGAACTGCCCCGCCACCCAGCGCAGGTAGTCGTTGTACTCCATGCGGCAAGGGTAAAAGGTGCCCAGGTTGATGAAGTCCACCAGGCGGTCGTGGGCCTTGAGGTAGTTGACGAAGGAGTACGGGCTGGTGGGGTTGCGCAGGGTCACCAGATCCTTGAGGAAGGAAATCTGCAGTTCACTCTGGGTCACCAGGGTATTGCCGTGCCAGCGGTAGTCGGCTTGTTTGTCGAGAAACAGCACGTCCAGCTTGCCCTGGGCCTTTTCACGCTCCTGCAGGGCGATGGCCAGCGCCAGGTTCGAAGGGCCGAAACCGATCCCGATCAGGTCATGAACCGCGGGCGAAGCAATTGCCTGTGTCATTCCAGTGTCCTCTGGATAAGCCCCTTGGCGGTGGGGCGGGAATACCTTCATGGCCTGAACAACAGGCCGTGTGTTGATAGGAAACGAGGACAGTGAAATAAAATTTAACTAACAGCCGATCAGTGCGCTTCCCACTCGCGCATACGCACCCGGCAGTGCTTCATCGCGTTGACGATGTGTTTTTCCACCAGGCTGCGGGAAATGTTCAGGCGTTCAGCGATTTGCAGATGGGACAGGCCTTCGAGTTTGCGCAACAGGAAACTGTCGCGACAGGCCGCCGGCAGCTCGGCCAAGGCGCGCTCGAGCATCTCCAGGCGCCGGCCCTGGTCGTGGCTGGCGTGGGGGGAACAGGCGGCGAAGCGCTCTTCGCTGTCCAGCACCTCCAGGGGCTCGGCCTGGCGCACGGCATTGCGCCGATGGCCGTCGATCACCAAGTTCAAGGCGGTGCGGTACAGGAAGGCGCGGGGCTGTTCGATCGGGGTGTCGCTTGCGCGCTCGAGCACCCGCACATAAGCGTCATGCACCACATCTTCGGCCACCTGACGGTTGCCCAGCTTGGCGTTGAGGAAACACACCAGCTCGCGATAGTAGTTTTCCAACATGACTCCTGACCCCACGGCCTTGGTACAAACGACACCCGGCCCCTGTAGGAGCGAGCTTGCTCGCGAAAAACCCAAGAGCGCATCCCCTTACCTGGATGCGCCCGCAATCATTGGCGGTTTTGCCATCACCGATGATGGCAGTTTGAGTGTGTGCAATTTATAGTAATTCTCATCTACTTTTAAAGAACTCTCTCATCAGCGGTCGGTTTTTTTCGCAATTCGCGCTGTAACTACTTATGTAACAGCCTAAATTCCGGAGCATTTTCCTCGTTTACCTGTCAGCTCTGCGCGACTGCGCCCCGAACTTTCCTGGCTGGAAGCTACCCATGAAACGCCCTCGACCTGCCCGACGCGCCCTGCTTGTGGTGGCGTGCCTGATTCCCATCGTTGCGTTTGCCACCTGGCAGAGCCTGACGCCGGGCCGCGATGCCCTGGCCACCGTCACCGTGACCCGCGCCGACATCGAAAACAGCGTCACCGCCCTGGGCACCCTGCAACCGCGACGTTACGTAGACGTCGGCGCCCAGGCCTCCGGGCAGATCCGCAAGATCCACGTCGAGGCCGGCGACCAGGTCCAAGAGGGCCAATTGCTGGTGGAGATCGACCCCGCCACGCAAAAAGCCAAGCTCGACGCCAGCCGCTATGCCATCGAAAACCTGCAGGCCCAGTTGCAGGAGCAGAAAGCCCAGCACCAACTGGCCCATCAGAAGTACCAGCGTCAGCAGCGCCTGAGTGCCGGCAACGCCACCCGCGAGGAAGACGTGCAGACCGCCAAGGCGGAACTCAGCGCGACCCAGGCGCGGGTCCAGATGTTCCAGGCACAGATCCGCCAGGCCCAGGCCAGCCTGCGCAGCGATGAAGCCGAGTTGGGCTACACGCGCATCTACGCGCCAATGACCGGTACCGTGGTGGCCGTGGATGCACGCGTCGGCCAGACCCTCAACGCGCAACAGCAAACGCCGCTGATCCTGCGCATCGCCAAGCTATCGCCCATGACGGTGTGGGCGGAAGTCTCCGAAGCCGACATCGGCCATGTCAAACCCGGCATGAGCGCGTATTTCACCACCCTGAGCGGTGGCAGCCGGCGCTGGACCAGCACCGTGCGCCAAATCCTGCCGATCCCGCCCAAGCCCTTGAACGAAACCCAGGGCAGCGGCAGCCCGAGCAGCACCAGCAAGAGCGGCACTGGCCGAGTGGTGCTGTACACGGTGCTGCTGGACGTGGACAACGCCGACAACGCGCTGATGGCCGAGATGACCACCCAGGTCTTTTTCGTCGCCAGCCAAGTCAAGAACGCCCTCTCCGTACCCGTCGCCGCCTTGCAAAGCGTGCCCGGCTCCGCAGCGCAAATCGCCCGGGTGGTCGCCAAAAACGGAGCCATCGAAGACCGTGAAGTGCGCCTGGGCATCAGCGACCGCCTGAGGGTGGAAGTGCTCGAGGGGTTGAGCGAGGGCGACCACCTGTTGATCGGCCCGGTTGATAGCCATGGGGGCTGAAATGACCACGCCCCTGATTGAACTCAAAGGCATCCGCAAATCCTACGGCGGCGGCGACAGCCCGCAGGTCGATGTGTTGCGCGGCATCGACCTGTCGATCCATGCCGGCGAGTTCGTCGCCATTGTCGGCGCGTCGGGCTCGGGTAAATCGACGCTGATGAACATCCTCGGCTGCCTCGACCGCCCCACCGAGGGCGACTACCTGTTCGCCGGGGAAAACGTCGCCCACCTGGGCAGCGACGAGCTGGCCTGGCTACGCCGCGAAGCCTTCGGTTTTGTGTTCCAGGGCTACCACTTGATTCCCTCAGGCTCCGCCCAGGAAAACGTCGAGATGCCGGCGATCTATGCCGGCATCAGCGCCGCCGAACGCCATGCCCGCGCCAGCGCCCTGCTCACCCGCCTGGGCCTGGCCGAGCGCACCGGCAATCGGCCGCACCAGCTGTCGGGTGGGCAACAGCAACGGGTGTCCATCGCCCGCGCCCTGATGAACGGCGGCCATATCATCCTCGCCGACGAACCCACCGGCGCCCTCGACAGCCATAGCGGCGCCGAGGTCATGGCCTTGCTCGACGAGCTGGCGAGCCAGGGCCATGTGGTCATTCTGATTACCCACGACCGTGAAGTGGCGGCGCGAGCCAACCGCATCATCGAGATTCGCGACGGCCAGATCATCAGCGATTCGGCTGACACCCGCGCGGCCACGCCCAGCGTGGCGGCCGGCGCCTTGCACGCCGTGGACCTGCGCCAACGCCTGGTCGACGGCGCCGAGCACAATGGTGCCTGGAAAGCCGAATTGCTGGATGCCGTGCAGGCCGCCTGGCGGGTGATGTGGATCAACCGTTTTCGCACGGCGCTGACGCTGCTGGGCATCATCATCGGCGTCGCGTCGGTGGTGGTGATGCTGGCAGTGGGCGAAGGCAGCAAGCGCCAGGTCATGGCGCAGATGGGCGCGTTCGGCTCCAATATCATCTACCTCAGCGGATCTTCGCCCAACCCGCGTACGCCGCTGGGTATCGTGTCCCTCAACGATGTCGCGGCCCTGGCGACGCTGCCTCAGGTCAAGCGCATCATGCCGGTCAACGGCACCGACGCGGGAGTGCGCTTCGGCAACGTCGACTACATGGCTTACGTGGGGGGCAACGACACCAACTTCCCGGAGATCTTCAACTGGCCGGTGGTCGAGGGCAGCTACTTCACCGAGGCCGACGAACGCGCCGCCGCCACGGTCGCCGTGATCGGCGCGCGCATCCGCCAAAAATTGTTCAAGGACGTGGCCAGCCCTATCGGCCAGTACATCCTGATCGAGAACGTCCCCTTCCAGGTGGTCGGCGTGCTCGCGGAAAAAGGCTCCAGCTCCGGCAACAAGGACAGTGACGACCGTGTCGCCATTCCCTACAGCGCCGCCAGTGTCCGCCTGTTCGGCAGCTACAACCCCGAATACGTGGCGATTGCCACCACCGATGCACGCAAGGTGCATGAAGCCGAACGCGCCATCGACCAGTTGATGCTGAAGCTGCACAACGGCAAGCGCGACTACGAGCTGACCAACAATGCCGCGATGATTCAGGCCGAAGCCCGCACCCAGAACACCCTGTCGCTGATGCTCGGCTCGATTGCGGCGATCTCGCTGCTGGTGGGCGGCATCGGCGTGATGAATATCATGTTGATGACCGTGCGCGAACGCACCCGTGAAATCGGCATCCGTATGGCCACCGGGGCGCGCCAGCGCGACATCCTGCGCCAGTTCCTCACCGAGGCGGTGATGCTCTCGGTGGTCGGCGGCCTGTTCGGTATTGCCCTGGCATTGCTGGTGGGCGGCGTGCTGGTGCTGGCTGAAGTGGCGGTGCAGTTTTCCCTGGTGGCGGTGCTCGGCGCGTTTGGCTGTGCGCTGGTCACCGGCGTCGTATTCGGCTTCATGCCGGCCCGTAAAGCTGCCCGGCTCGATCCGGTTAAGGCGTTGACCAGTGAATAAACGATCTCTCACTCCACAACTGTCAGCGTTCAGTGTGTGCCTGTTGCTCACGGCCTGTGGCGCTAACCCGCCGGCCATCGACAGCGGCCTCGCCACGCCCGCCACCTGGCACTATGCAGAACGCGAAGCGACCCAAGCCATCAACCAGCGCTGGTGGACGCAGTTTGGCAGCCCGGCGTTGAACCGCCTGATCGACCAGGCCCGTCGTGACAGTTTCGACGTAGCAGCCGCCATGGCGCGGGTCCGTCAGGCCCAGGCCACGGCGGTGATTGCCGGCGCACCGCTGCTGCCGGAACTGAAGTTCAACCTCACCGCCAGCCGGCAAAGGCTCTTGCGCGGCAGCGGCAACTCGGACCTGGACGCCACCGAAAGCAATCGGACCGTCAACAGCTATGACGCCAGCCTCACCGCCAGCTATGAAATCGACTTCTGGGGGGGCCGCGCCGCTGCGCGCGACAGCGCCGTGCAGAGCCTGCACGCCAGTGAGTTCGATCAGGCCAACGTGGAGCTGACACTGCTCAGCAATGTCGCCGACCGCTACGCGCAAACCCTGGCCGCACGCCAGCGCCTGCAGATTGCCGAGCTCAACCTGGCGAATGCACGCCATGTGCTGAACCTGGTACAGACCCGCCACGACGCCGGTTCCGCCACGGCCCTGGAACTGGCACAACAGAAGAGCCTGGTGGCCAGCCAGCAACGGCAGTTGCCGCTGATCCAGCAATCGGTCGAAGAGTCGCAAATCACTTTGGCCGCCTTGCTCGGCCAACCCGTACAGGCCCTGGACCTGGGCGCTGAACCCTTCCAGGCATTGACCTGGCCGAGTATCGGGCCCGGTGTACCGAGCCAGTTATTGAGCCGGCGCCCCGACCTCGCCCAGGCCGAAGCCCAGTTGGCAGCGGCCCGTGCCGACGTCACGGTGGCCCGTGCAGCGATGCTGCCCTCAGTGACATTGGGCGCGACCCTCGGCTCTGGCGCATACAAGGCCCAAGAGGTCTTGCGCAGCCCCTTCTACACCCTGACCTCGGGCCTGATGGCGCCAATCTTCAACAATGGCCGGCTGAGCGCCGAGCGCGACAAGGCTCGGGCACGCCAGGATGAACTGCTGCAAAGCTACCGCGGGGCGATCATCAATGGCTTTGCCGATGTGGAAAAAGCCCTCAGCAGCATCACCCGCCTTGACCAGCAACGCCAGTGGCAAAGCGAGGAGCTGCAACAGGCGCAGACCGCGTTTCAGATTGCCCAGAGCCGCTACGAAGCCGGTGCCGAAGACCTGCTCACGGTGCTGGAAACCCAGCGCACTTTGTACGGCGCCCAGGACCAGAACGTGCTACTGCGCCTGTCGCGCCTACAAGCCAGCATCGCCCTGTACAAGGCATTAGGCGGTGGCTGGAAAACCAACATCTGATAAACGAAACTCATATTTCATACACGAGTTGTTTCTTCACCCTACATTCTCCACCTCAAGGTCCTTGGTAAAAAAGCCGTTATCACACGGAAGCCCGGGACCTCATGATGAAACCCAGCGTTGTTGTAAAAGGCCTGGCCTGCATTGGCTGCTGGTTGATACCGAACCTGGCGCTGGCCACGCCCTTGATCGCCCCCACCGCAATCGACTGGCTGCTGGACTGCCCCCTCACCACGACGGCGCACTTGAACCCGCAAGTGGTTGGCCGCACCCAATGCGGCCTGGTCAACGTCCCCCGCGACCATGCCGCACCCCAGCGCGGCCGCCTAAGCTTGAGCGTGACACGGGTAGGCGCACGGCAACCGCTCAACCGTGAAGGTGTCGTGTTCATCCAGGCCGGCGACCCCCTCCAGGCCAAGGACGCGCCTTTCGTTCTTCACCTCGCCAGCCGCTGGGAGTCGCTTGCCACCCAGGCCTATCGCACCCTGGTCGACCGGTATGACGTCATCGAGCTGAGCGCCCGCGACCTGCGCGAGGGCAATGCCGTGGAACAGGCCGCGCGGGACATGGAGTTCGTGCGCGGGCAACTTGACGAGGCGCGCCTCAACTACCTGGGCAACGCCGCTGCCACCCGCCTCGGCAGCCGCTACGGCACGCTGTTTCCCGAGCGTGTCGGGCGCATGGTGCTGATCAATGCCGAGCCTGGCGAAGCATTCGCCACCGGTGTCGAGCAACTCTTGCTCAAGGAGTCGGCGCGCGCAGGCGCCGACGGCTGCGTCAACCGCTGGCTGGGGGATTTTCTCGCCTATGGTAGACAACCGCCGGCGTCCACGCGCTGTCTCGACCTCAGCGCCTGGGAGTAAGTAGCCCACGCATTTACGACCTCTTGCCACCAAAAACGACAGCCTGCGTTGACGCACTTCCCCAATCGTTATTAAGTGCTATTTATCCGCATTAATATGATAAATCACCGCCATGCTGACTCGCCCGCTACGCCGCAAACGCCAGAAGCTGTCCGATGTGATTGTCGAGTCGGTCAAGCGCTCGATCGTCACCGACGCCTTGAAGCCCGGCGACCGCCTGCCCACCGAACGCGAGCTGATGGAAAGCTTCCAGTGTTCCAAGGGTTCGGCACGCGAAGCGCTCAAGGCGTTGGAAGTGGAGGGCTTGGTGAGCACGCGCACCGGCCCCAGCGGCGGGGCTTACTTGAATCAGGCCGGCACCGAGCCGGCCAGCCGCGCCTTGCGCAATTACTTGCACTTCCAGCACCTGGACGGCGAGCAGGTCTACCAACTGCGCAAGGTCATCGAAGTGGAATTGGCGGTGTCGGTGCTCGGGCGTTTGAGCGAAAACGATTACACCGCCCTGCAAGCCAATGTGGATTTTTGCAGCGCCCCTGAAGACAGCGAAGCCGGCCAGCGCGAACAGCGCCTGGCGGAACTGGAGTTCCACAACCTGCTGGCCCGGGCCTGCCCCAACCCGCTGCTGAGTTTCATGGCGCAGTTTCTCAATGACTTGCTGCGCGACCTGGTGGTGCTGAAAAAGGCCTACAAGCCCAAACGCAAGCAGTTCGACGCGGCCAACCTCGACTATCACAAGCAACTGCTGATCGCCTTTCGCGCCGGGGACGAAAGCGCGGTGCGCAGCTTGATGCATGAACACATGTGCGATGCCGAACACCATATGACCGCGCTGGAAGGCCAAGTGAGCCCGCATTTCCTCTTGGAGTTCGACCACCCTTAAACACGCCAACAATCCAATGTGGGAACCCGATCAATGTGGGAGTTGGCTTGCCTGCGATGCGGGCGCCTCGGTGTTACAGGGGACCGAGTCGATGCTATCGCAGGCAAGCCAGCTCCCACAGTTGACCCCGTTCACCCGCGAAATCGAGTTACTCAATAACAAGCCTGCCCACAGGCCCTTGCTCCACCGTATCGCCCTTGCCGCTCCTGCCAATAACTAAACCAGGGAGTCACCCCATGCAGCGTCGTACGTTATTGAAAGCCAGCCTCACCGCGGCCGCCGCCCTCAGCCTTCCGCTGAGCGTGCGTTCGGCATTCGCCGCCGAGCCCTTTACCTTTTACGGCCTCAAGTCCATGTCTGGCGCCTTTGCCAGCTATGGCAAATTTGCCGACATGGGTTCGCGCCTGGCGGTGCAGCAACACGCCCAATTGCTCGGCCGCCCACTGAACTACAAGGTCATCGACACCGAAGGCAACGCCGGCAAGGCAGTGCGCAAGGTGCAGGAGGCCATCGCGCAGGACGGCGCACGGTTCTTCCAGGGATGCACGCTGTCATCTTCCGCGCTGGCAGTGGCCAAGGAAGTGGACAAGGTCGGCGGCGTGTTCATGACCCCGGTGGGCGCCGATGAAGTGACGGGCAAGGACTGCAACAAGGCGACCTTCCGCTGGTCGGTGCCCACCTACGGCGCGATACGCGAAACCATGGTGCCGCTGATCAAGCTGCTGCCGGACGCCAAGCGCTGGTACACCATCACCCCGCAATACGTGTTCGGCGAAGCCTTGCTCGAAGGCGCCAGAAACGTGCTCAAGGAACATGGCCTGGAACACGTGGGCAACAGCTACCACTCGCTGCAGGAACAGGAATTCTCCGGCTACCTGACCAACGCCATTTCCACCAAGCCCGATGTGCTGGTGCTGCTCAACTTTGGCAGCCAATCGTCCAACACCCTGCGCCAGGCCGTGAACTTTGGCATCAAGGAGCGCATGAAGGTGCTGCTGGTGTGGTCTGCCGGCCTGGATCAGTTCCAGGAACTGGGCAGTGATGTGCTCGAAGGCGTGTACCTCGGCGCACAGTACTGGCACCAGGTCGACACCCCGCTCAACCGTGAACTGGTCAAGCTGACCCAGGCCCAATACGGCATCAACCCCACCTACCCTCTGGCCGCCGACTACATCAGCACCAAAGTCATGCTCGACACCATCATCGCGACCGGCAGCTTCGATGGCCCGACCGTGGCCAAGGCCCTCCAAGGCTTGAGCTACGAAGGCCCGACCGGCAAGGAGTCGATCCGCGCCGGCGACCACCAGGTGATCAAGGACTACTACCTGCTGATCGGCAAGGCCAGCGGCGACATGGCTGACAAGGACGACCTGGCCAAAGTGCTCAGCGCTGGCCAATCGTTCCCCGCAGTCGAGGCGACAGGCTGCACGCTCGGCTGACCGCTTAACTTTTGTCGCGCAGGGCCGTGCAAGCGGCCGTCTGCGGAGGGTGCCTGCATGCTTAATTTGTACCTGTTCCAGATTCTCAACGGCCTTGGGCTGGGGATGATCTACTTCCTGATCGCGGTAGGGCTGACGATCATTTTCGGCCTGCTCAACTTCGTCAACTTCGCCCACGGCGCGTTTTTCCTGCTCGGTGCCTACATCTGCTACACCGCGGTGAGCCTCACCGGCAACTTCTGGCTGGCGCTGCTGATCGCGCCGCTAGTGGTGGCCGCACTGGCCTGGGTGATTGAGCGCTTGCTGATCCAGCGCATCTACCACTTGCCACACATGTTCCAGATTCTGGTGACCCTGGGGATCGCCCTGATCATCCAGGAAGCCAGTGTGATGATCTGGGGCCCGGTGGGCAAAAGCGTCGCCGTGCCGGAACTGTTGCGCGGCGTGCTGGTAGTGGGTGATTTCGTCTACCCCTACTACCGCCTGTTCCTTATCGTGTTTTCCGGGCTGGTGGGCCTGGGCCTGTGGCTGCTGCTGGAGCGCACGCGCTTCGGTGCTCTAGTGCGCGCCGGCAGTGAAAGCACCGAAACCGTGTCGCTACTGGGCACCAATATTTTCCGCCTGTTCTCCATGACCTTCGCCCTCGGCGTCGCCCTGGCCGGTGTCGCCGGGGTGTTGTTCGCGCCCTTGCGCGGCGCCCAGCCCTTCGTCGGCCCGGAGATTCTCGGCATCGCCTTCGTGGTGGTGGTGATCGGCGGCATGGGCTCGTTCAGCGGTGCGCTGGTCGGCGGTTTGCTGGTGGGCGTGGTGCAAAGCCTGATGACCACACTCTGGCCCCAGGGTGCGAGCCTGATGATCTACGGCGCCATGGCCGTGGTGATTCTGGTACGCCCTTACGGCCTGTTCGGGAGAGCCTGACATGAGCGAGAAAAACCCCCTGCCGTTTGCCAAGACCCAATCCAGAGCCATGTTGCTGTGGGTGTTGGCCGTGCTGATCGGCCTGCCGTTGGTGTTGCCCTCGGCGACCCTGGCCACCGAGATCCTGATCTTTGCCATGGCCGCCCTGGCCTGCAACCTGCTGCTGGGCTACACCGGGCTGCTGTCCTTCGGCCAAGGCATCTTCTTTGGTGCCGGTGCTTATTGTGCGGCGCTGTTGATGATCCACCTGCAACTGGGCCTGTTCACCGCGTTGCTGGGCGCGGCGATTGCCGGTGGTTTCCTGGCGCTGCTGGTGGGCGCCCTGGCGATTCGGCGCACGGGCATTTACTTCGTGATGCTCACGTTGGCGTTCAGCCAGATGGCGTACTTCGTCGCCTACACCCTGAGCGACTGGACCGGCGGCGACAACGGCCTGCTCAGCGTACCGCGCCCGGAAATTCGTGTGGGCGACACCGTGCTGCTGTCCCTGGCCGATGCCCGTGCCTTCTATGGTTTTGTCGCGGTGCTGTTCCTGCTGATCTTCATCGGCGCACGCCGGGTCATCGCTTCGCCGTTTGGCAGCACGCTGATGGCGATCCGCGAGAACGAAACCCGCGCCTCGGCCATCGGCTACGACACGCGCCACTTCAAGATCCTGGTGTTCGTGCTGTCCGGTGCGGTCACCGGGATTGCCGGGGCGTTGTACGCCATGCTGCTGCACTTTGTGCCGCTGTCGAATATCGACCTGGCAATGTCCGAGAACATCCTGATCATGACCATCGTCGGCGGCACCGGCTCGCTGTTCGGCTCGCTGCTGGGCGCCGGCTCCATCGTGCTGCTGGGCGACTTCCTTTCCGACCTGTGGCCGCGCTGGCTGATGCTGCTGGGGGTGATCCTGATCCTGGTGGTGATCTTCATGCGCGGCGGTTTGTGGGGCGGCCTCGCGTCGCTATTCGAGAAGGTGCACGGCGCGCGCAAACCCGCGGTCGTCGCCAAGGAGGACGGGCTATGAGTATCTTGCTGGAAACCCAGAACCTGGAGCTGGCCTACGGCGCGTTCCATGCGGTCAATGGCGTCAACCTCAAGGTCGAAGCCGGCACCATCCACACCATCATCGGCCCCAACGGCGCGGGCAAGACCAGCCTGTTCCACTGCCTGACGGGTGAACGCCAGGCCACCGCCGGGGCGATCCATTTCGACGGCAAGAACCTGATGCGCAAGCCCGCCCACGGCCGCGTCGGCCTGGGCATGGCGCGCTCGTTCCAACTCACCAGCCTGTTCCAGAACCTCAGCGTGCGCGAAAACCTGCGCCTGGCCGCCCAAGGCCGCGATGGCTCGCGTGCCTTGAACTTCTGGCGTCGGGTGGACAGCCAGCGCGAACACCTGGAGATGGCCGACCAGGTGCTGGAACGCCTGCAACTCACGGCACGCGCCGACACCCTGGCCGGTGAGTTGTCCCACGGCCAGCAACGGGTGCTGGAGGTGGGCATGTCGATCTGCTCCAAACCCAAACTGTTGATGCTCGACGAGCCCACCTCGGGCATGGGCATCGACGATATTCCGATCATGACCCAACTGATCAGCGACCTTGGGCGCGACCATACGGTGCTGTTGATCGAACACAACATGAGCATCGTCATGTCCATCAGCCAGCGCATCACGGTGATGAGCCATGGGCAGATCCTGGTGGAAGGCACGCCGGAGTTCGTGCGCGCCGATGAACGTGTGCGTACTGCCTATCTTGGGGAGGCTGCCTGATGCTGATCGTCGAGAATATCCATTCCTACTACGACAAAAGCCATGTGCTTGAAGGCGTGTCGCTGAGCGTCAACCCTGGCGAACTGGTGACCCTGCTCGGCCGTAACGGTGCCGGCAAGACCACCACCCTGCGCAGCATCCTCGGCATCATCTGCCCGCGCCAGGGTCAGATCCACTTCAACGGCCAGGC
The DNA here is from genome assembly GCF_012985385.1 of Pseudomonas sp. WS 5503. Lineage (NCBI taxonomy): Bacteria > Pseudomonadati > Pseudomonadota > Gammaproteobacteria > Pseudomonadales > Pseudomonadaceae > Pseudomonas > Pseudomonas sp. WS 5503. The sequence continues at coordinate 125,258 of NZ_JAAQWI010000007.1, read as the reverse complement.
GTTGGTAGGGCAAAAGATCTTTGAAATTGCGCGCCAGGGCTTGGCGCTGGTGCCGGAAAACCGCGGGATTTTCCGCCTGCTGACGGTGGAGGAAAACTTGCGCATCGCTGCCCGCAAGCACAGCCGCTGGCAACTGGAAGACGTATACGCCATGTTCCCGCGCCTCAAGGAGCGGCGCAAAAACGCCGGCCATGCGTTGTCCGGCGGCGAACAGCAGATGCTGGCCATCGCCCGCGCCCTGCTTAACGACCCCAAGCTGCTGATCCTCGACGAACCCACTGAAGGCCTGGCCCCGGTGATCGTCGACGAGCTGGTGAAGATCCTGCGCAAGGTCAAGGACGAGGGTCTGCCGGTGTTGCTGGTGGAACAGAACCTGATGGTCTGCGACAAGCTCGCCGACCGTCATTACGTGCTCGAACAGGGCCGCGTGGTGTACGAGGGCAGCGCCGCTGACTTCCGCGCCGACCCGACGATCAAAAACCGTTACCTGGCCTTGAGTGCCTGAGTGGAGATTCCTGATGAACAGTCTTGCGCAACCGCTCCAGAGCAATGCCCCGCTGATCAACCGCGACCGTTTGTGGCAGTCACTGATGGACCTGGCGCAGCTCGGCGCCACGGCCAAGGGCGGCGTGTGTCGCCTGGCCCTCACCGACCTGGACCGCCAGGCCCGCGACCTGTTTGTGCAGTGGTGCGAAGCCGCCGGGTGCAGCATCAGTGTGGATGCCATCGGCAATATCTTCGCTCGCCGTCCTGGCCGCAACCCCGCCCTGCCCCCGGTCATGACCGGCAGCCATATCGACACCCAGCCCACCGGCGGCAAGTTCGACGGTTGCTACGGGGTAATGGCCGGGCTGGAAGTGATCCGCACGCTCAATGACTTGCAGATCGAAACCCAGGCACCCATCGAAGTGGTGGTGTGGACCAACGAAGAAGGCTCGCGCTTCCCGCCGTGCATGATGGGCTCCGGGGTATTTGCCGGGAAGTTCGACTTGCAGGAGACCCTCGACAAGCGCGACGACCAGGGCCTGTCGGTAGGCAGCGAATTGCAGCGCATCGGCTATGCCGGTGCGCGTGCGGTGCTGGGCCATCCGGTGGGCGCTTATTTCGAGGCGCATATCGAGCAAGGCCCGGTGTTGGAGGACCAGGCGATTACCCTGGGGGTTGTGATGGGCTGCCTGGGCCAGAAGTGGTTCGACCTGACCCTCACCGGCGTCGAGGCGCATGCGGGCCCTACGCCCATGCACCTGCGCAAGGATGCCCTGGTGGGCGCTGCCGAGGTGGTCAGCGCGGTCAACCGTATTGCCCATCAGCATCAGCCTCACGCCTGCGGCACCGTCGGCTGCCTTAACCTGCACCCTGGCTCGCGCAACGTGATCCCCGGCCAGGTGCACATGACCATCGACCTGCGTCACCTGCACGCCGACAAGCTGCAAGCCATGGTCGATGAAGTGCGCGCAGTGATCGAAGACGCGGCCGCCCGCCACGGCTTGACGTTTGAACTGACGCCCACCGCCGACTTCCCGCCGCTGGACTTTCACCCGACCTGCGTCAACGCCGTGCGCGAGGCTGCCCAGGCATTGGGCTTGAGCCATATGGACATTGTCAGCGGCGCCGGGCATGACGCGATTTTCGTCGCTGAACTGGGCCCGGCCGGGATGATCTTTGTGCCGTGCGAAGGCGGCATCAGCCATAACGAAATCGAAAACGCCGCGCCGGATGATCTGGCCGCAGGCTGCGCGGTGTTGCTGCGCGCCATGGTCAACGCGGCGCAGGGAGTTCAAGCATGAGTGAGATCGGCCAATTGACGGCGGTGCAACTGCTGCAACACTTTCGTGACAAGACCTTGTCGCCCGTGGAGGTCACCGAAGACGCGTTGCTGCGCATCGAGCGCTACAACCCGGTGGTGAATGCTTACTGCCATGTCGACCCGCAAGGCGCCCTGGACGCTGCGCGGGCGTCGGAACAACGCTGGTTCAAGGGCGAACCTTGCGGCGCCCTGGATGGCGTGCCGGCGTCGATCAAGGACCTCACGCTGACAGTCGGTATGCCCACGCGCAAAGGCTCACGCACCTCCAGTGCCGAGGGTCCGTGGGACGTGGACGCGCCCTTCTCGGCCTTCATGCGCAAGGCCGGCGCGGTGCTGCTGGGCAAGACCACCACCCCGGAATTCGGCTGGAAAGGCGTGACCGACAACCCGCTGTACGGCATCACCCGCAACCCGTGGGACACGCGCACCACCGCCGGTGGCTCGTCCGGGGGCGCCGGTGCGGCAGCGGCGTTGAACCTGGGCGTGCTGCACCAGGGCAGCGACGCCGGCGGCTCGATCCGTATTCCCTGTGCGTTTACCGGCACCTTCGGGATCAAGCCGACGTTCGGCTATGTGCCGCAATGGCCGGCCAGCTCCATGACGATCCTGTCGCACCTGGGGCCGATGACGCGCACCGTGGAAGACAGTGTGCTGATGCTGCAAGCCGTGGCGCGAACGGATGCACGGGACGGCTTGATCGGCGCGCCGCGAACCAGGCCCTGGCTCGTTCCAGGGACGGACTTGAAAGGGTTGCGTATCGCCTATAGCCCCACGTTCGGCTATGTGAAAGTCGACCCGCAAGTCGCCCAGGTGGTGGATCAGGCTGTGCAGGGCCTGGTGCAACTGGGCGCCCATGTCGAACAGATCGACCCCGGTTTCAGCGACCCGTTGGACGTCTTCAGCACCTTGTGGGCCGCCGGTGCCGCTCGCCTGACCGGCACGATGAGCGAGGCGCAAAAGCAACTGCTGGACCCTGGGCTGCTACGCATTGCGCAACGGGGCGAGCGCTTGAGCCTGGATGATTTCAACGCAGCCCTCGAAGCGCGAGCGGCGCTGGTTGCACGGATGGCAGCCTTCCATGAGCATTACGATGTGCTGGTGTCGCCGATGATGCCGATCACCGCGTTCGAAGCCGGGCACAACGTACCGCCGGATTCGGGAATGACTGAGTGGATGGAATGGACGCCGTTCACCTACCCGTTCAACCTTACCCAACAACCGGCGGCGTCAGTGCCCTGTGGGTTGGCGGCAAATGGCTTGCCGGTGGGCTTGCATGTGGTGGGTGCGCGGTTTGCCGATGAGCAGGTGTTGAGGGTGTGTCACGCGTATGCACAAGCATTCCCCACAGCGCACTTGCACACACCGAAAATCCCGACCTGAAATACCTACAACTGTGGGAGCTGGCTTGCCTGCGATGGCGCTGGTTCAGTCAGCACATTGGCCTCTGACACACCGCCGTCGCAGCTTCTACACAATTTTGTAGGTTGTAGCAGCCAACGGTAACCACGATGCGAAGCGAGCCGCTCTTGATCTGCTTTTGATCTTGATCTCAGGCGCCCCGTTAAACCACGCTGGCCGGAATTCGACAGTGATTTGGGGGGTAAACCGGCAGGGATGCCGGTTTAGCCGCCCCGCGCCATGGATGGCGCGTGGCGGCGGCCCCCCAAATCACTGGCGGATTACGGGCACACCGAGCCTAAGCGAGGTGCCGAGTGGTGGGGCAAGAGCGTTTTGCTTACTTTGCCGCTTTTGCAAAGTGAGCCGCCGTCAGGGCGGAACCCTAAGTGGCCGTTACCGCAGCAATGGATATGTACACCATCCAACTGTGTTGACTGCCAGGCCGCCTTCGCGAGCAAGCCCGCTCCCACAGGTTTGACCGCATTCCTTTACACTGTCCCCCATTCATCCCCGGGGGCTTCATGGACATCGAACTGGCACGCACCTTCCTCGAAATCACCCGCTGCGGCAGCCTGGCCGCGGCGGCCGAGAAACTGCACGTCACCCAGACCGCTATCACCGCTCGTGTCAAAAACCTCGAGAACCAGCTCGGCTGCACGCTGTTCGTGCGCAACCGTGCCGGTGCGCGGCTGACCGCCGACGGCGAGGCCTTCGTGGTGTACGCCAACCAGTTGCTGCAAACCTGGGAAGCCGCCCGCCGTGACCTGCCATTGCCAGACGGCTATCGCAATGTGCTGCATATCGGCGGGGAGGTCAGCCTGTGCAACCCGTTGATGCTCGGCTGGGCCAAGGCGCTGCGCGAGCAGATACCGGGGCACGCCTTGCGCACCGAAGTGCGTGAAGGCGAATACCTGCTGCGCCAACTGGAGCTGGGTGTGCTAGATGCCGCCTTGGTGTTCCAGCCGCAATACTGGCCGGGCTTGCAGGTGGAGCAGGTGCTGGAAGAAAAACTGATTCTGGTGCAACTGGCGAGCAAACCCTCGCCCTACGTGTATATCGACTGGGGCCAGGGTTTTCGCCAGCAACACGACGCCGCCCTGCCCGACCGTGCGCGTGCCGCGCTGAGTTTCAACCTGGGGCCGCTGGCGTTGCAGTACATCCTGGAGAATGGCGGGGCTGGTTACTTCCGCACGCGGGTGGTGCAGAGCTACCTGGACAGCGGCGTCATGCAGCGCGTGGCCAAGGCGCCGGAATTCAGCTTTCCGACCTACCTGGTGTATTCACGGGCGCGAGATTCAGCGGTGTTGCAGCAGGCCTTGGAACTGCTGCGCGAAGTGGTGAAGGCCGAAGGCGACTGGTCGCAACGCTGGGATCCGCTGATTTGAATCACTCTACGCTTGCGCACATGCTAGCCTGCTGGTGTTTACTCTCGCAGTCTTACCGATGAACAAGAAAAAGTCCGTCACCATCAGCGACATTGCCAAACGGGTCGGCATGACCACCATTACGGTGTCCCGCGCTTTGAGCAAACCCGACCTGGTCAAACCCGCCACCCTGGCGCGCATCCTGGAAGTGGCACGCGAGCTGGACTACGTGCCCAACGCCTTCGCCCGTGGGCTCAAGCGCAGTGAAAGCCTGATCATCGGGGTCATCACCGCATCGGTAGACAACCCGTTCTACAGCGAGATGATCAAGGCGATTTCCCGCGAGGCGAAAAAGCACGGCTACACCATCATGCTGGTGGATACCGATGAGCTGGAAGAACTCGAAAGCAAGGCGGTCGATACCCTGCTGGGCTATCGCGTGGCGGGGATCATCCTGTCGCCGGTCTCCGACGAGCCGAGCTACCAGCCCGACTACCTGGAGCGCCTGGGCAACGGCAAGACCCCGGTGGTGCTGCTCGATCGCACGATCCACGACAGCCCGTTCAGCCGCGTGGTGCTCGACAACTACCACAGCGGCCTGCAAGCCGCGCACTACCTGTTACGCCAAACCCCGAACCTCAAGCGCCTGCTGGTGCTGACCGGCCCCGAGCACTCGCGTATCAGCGTGGAACGCCTCAAAGGCCTGCGGGAAGTGCTGGCCGCACACCCCGACATTCAGGTCGAGGTGCAAGCGGGCGACTACACGCTGATGCCGGCTTACCTGCATACCCTCGATTACCTGGCCGCGCACTCGGCACCGGACGCGATCATGGGTTTCAACCAGTTGATCACCCTGGGCGCCCTGCGTGCGTTGCGCATGCATAACATCGCCCATGACAGCCTGACCATCTGCGGCATCGACCGCCTGCCCTTCGCCGATATCTTTGGCGTGCCGATTGCCTGCGTGGCCCACGACGCGTCCCTGGCCGGCAGCAGTGCGGTGCGCCTGCTGCTTGATCGCCTGCAAGACCCGCACAAGCCACGGGACAAAGTGGTCATCGCCGGGCAGTTGGAAAACGGCTAGCGGCTGGTGTAGCCGCCGTCCACAGGCAGGCTCACGCCACTGATCATGCTGGCCGCGTCGCTAAGCAAAAACAGCACCGGCAGCGCCACTTCCGCCGGTTGCGCAAAACGCCCCAAAGGAATCGCTGCCAGCGCCGGGTCGCGCTTGGCCGGGTCGGACCAGGCCATGGTCGCCATGGGCGTCAAGGTCACGGTGGGGTTGACGCTGTTGACGCGTATGCCAAAACGGCCCCACTCGGCGCATTGCACGCGGGTGATCGCATCCAGTGCAGCCTTGGAGGCGCAGTAGCTCAGGTGATCATCCAGCGCCACCAACGACGCCTGGCTGGAGACGTTGACGATGCTGCCGGCCATGTTCGCCTCGATCATCTTTGCCGCGACCCGGCTGGCCACTTGCGCAGCGGCGCGGGCGTTGACATGCATTACCTGGTCGAAGGCGTTGGCGCTGATGGCAGCGGCGGGCTCCAGGCGTGAGATACCGGCGCAGTTGACCAGGCCGTGCAGAGGCGGCAGGTCGTGCAGGGCGTTGTCGAGGGCGATGCTGTCAGCGATGTCCACGCACAGGGTGTGGCACCCCAATGCCGCCAACGCCTGGGCATCGCGACCGAGAGCGAAGACTTCAGCGCCGCTGGTGATCAGTTGCTGGGCAATTTCGCGACCGATGCCGCTGCTGGCACCGGTGACGAGGATGCGCTGGTACGAAAAGTCGAAGGTGGTAGACATAAATAAAGATCTCAAAACCAATGAAGACCCACTGTGGGAGCTGGCTTGCCTGCGATAGCGGAGTGTCAGTCTCCTTATCGGGTGCTGATACACCGCTATCGCAGGCAAGCCAGCTCCCACAGTTTTGGACAGTGTTGAATCAGCTGGCTTGCAGGTTGTGCATGACTGGTTTCAGGGCTGGGTACAACTTCAGGTACTCGGCAAACGCCCGGTCATAGGTCATGACATTCTCCCGCTTGGGCTGCGCCCGCAATTGCAACTGCACCCAACCCGTGTCCATCTGCCCATCACTCACCAACCCCATCGTATGCGCCGCCAACAACGCCGCGCCCAGGGCTGCTTCTACCTCCTGCACGATCGTGTACACCGGGTAGCGTGTGACGTCGGCGATGATCTGCATCCACAGGTCCGAATGGCTCGCCCCGCCCACCACAATCAAGCGCGGGTCCAGGGAATGCGCGCCCTGGCTGCCCGCTTCGATATTGTGGCGCAGGGCAAAACTCACGCCCTCCAGCACCGCGCGGTACAGGTGAAAGCGGCTGTGGTAGAGGTTGAGCCCGACAAAACTGCCGCTGGCGCGGTCATCCCACACCGGGCTGCGCTCGCCCATCAAGTAAGGCAAAAACACCACGCCTTCGCTGCCTGCCGGAATCTTCATCGCGCTCTGCTCCAGCAGCGCCAGGCTGTCTTGCCCCGTGGCCTGGGCCTGCTGTTCTTCGGCCTGGCAGAACTGCTCGCGAAACCAGCTGACCGAGGCCCCGGCGGTGATCGCACCGCCGAAGATGTACAGGTCGCGGTGGCCGTTGTAGACGTGGGGCATGCTCACCAAACCGTGACGTGCATCCACCTGCTGGTTCAGATAGCCCCAGCACATGCTGGTGCCGATCATCGCCACATGATTGCCTGGCTGAGTGACACCCGCCGCCAGGGTCGCCATGGCCGCGTCCACGCCCCCAGCGAGGATCGGCGTGCCCGCCTGCAAGCCCAGGCGTGCGGCCCAGTCTGCAAGCAAACCACCCACCACCTCGCCGGAATACAGCAACCGCTCGGGCATCATCGACTGCGCGATACCCAACGCCTCCAGCATCTCGCCTGACCAGTTGCGCGCCGCCACGTCGTAGACACCGCCGATATTCCCGGCGCTGCTGTGGTCCACCGCCAACTCGCCGGTCAGGCACCAATTGATGTAGCTGTTGGGCGGCAACAGGTAACGGGTATTCGCCCACACCTGAGGCTGGTGCTGCTTGAGCCAGAGCATCTTGGTGAAGCCGTAGTAGCTGTCCACCGAATTGCCGGTGATGGCGAACAAGCGCTCCAGGTCCACATGCTCACGCACCCAGGCCACCTGCTCGCCGGCGCGGCGGTCCATCCAGATCAGGCACGGGTGCAGCGGCGTCATCTGCGCATCCACGGCAATGCCCGAACCGCCGTACAAACTGCTGATGCACAGCGCCTTGACCTGCGGCGCCGGCACACCGGCCTTGGCCATGCACTGGGCCACGCAGGTTTGGACGGCATCCAGCCACACCTGCGGCCACTGCTCGGCCCAGCGCACTTTCGGGGTGTCCACTCGGTAGCCGTGGCTGTGCTGGGCGATGATTGTGCCCTGGGCATCCACCAGCAGCGCCTTGGTGCTCTGGGTGCCAATGTCTACACCGATGACGTAGTCCATCTCAGAGCACCGGCTTCAACAGCACCTTGATCGACTTGGTCGAATTGGCCAGTTCAAACGCCTCGGCCCAGTCGTCCAGCGGGAAATCATGGGTGACGATGCCTTGGGAGGTGACCAGGCCACGCTCGAACAGGTCGATGGCGATCGGGTAGCAATACGGGCCCAGGTGCGCGCCGCGCACGTCGAGCTCCTTGCGGTCGCCGATGATCGACCAGTCCACGCTGGTCTCGGCGCCAAACACGCTGAACTCGACAAAGCGCCCGAGCTTGCGGATCAGGTCCAGGCCCTGGGTGACGCCGGCCGGTACGCCCGTGGTTTCGATATAGACGTCGCAGCCGTAGTTGTCCGTCAGCCCGTTGATGATCTCGCGAGCGTTGTCACGGGCGGGGTTGATCACCACATCGGCGCCGAATTTTTTCGCCAGCTCCAGGCGTTCATCGACCATGTCGATCACCACCAGCTTCTTCGGGGTCTTCAGCGCGGCGACCTGGACCATGCACAGGCCCAAGGTGCCCGCGCCGGCAATCACCACCACGTCGTCGAGCTGGATATCGCCACGGTTGACGGTATGGATCGAGCAGGCCATCGGCTCCACCAGCGCCGAGTCTTCCAGGGACACCGACTCAGGGATCTTGTGCACGATGGCGGTCTTGGGAATGCGCATGTATTGGGCCATGCCGCCTTCGGCCACTTCGCGCTGGAAGCCGAAGATGTTGTGCACTTCGCACATCCAGTATTTGCCTGATTTGCAGAAGCGGCACTTGCCACACGGCACGATCTGTTCGGCGATGACCTTGTCACCGACCTTGACCTCAAAGTGCTCCTCGGCGCCCTCGCCGGCTTCGACCACGTAGCCGAAAAATTCGTGGCCCGGTACTACCGGCGCCTTGACCCAGGGGTTGTCGCCGCCCCAGAACATCGCCGCGCCCGAGTGGCACTTGCAGTCACTGGCGCAGATGCCGCAAGCGGCGATACGGATCACCAGCTCATTGGCACGCGCCTGGGGTTTGCCGATGCGCTCCAGGCGGTAGTCTTTCGGGCCGTGGCAGACGACGGCTTGCATGTGAGTGTGCTTGTCCATGTGTTCGGTCCTGTGTAGTGAGGTATTAACGATGGCGCTGACGGCTGATGAAAATCGCCAGCAAGATGATCCCGCCCTTGATCACGCTCTGGACGTAGGGCGACACGCCAAGCATGTTCAAACCGTTGTTCAACACGCCCAGCAGCATGGCGCCGAGCAAGGTGCCGATGATCACTCCGCGGCCGCCGGCAATCGACGCACCACCCAGTACCACGGCGGCAATCGCATCCAGCTCGAACGACACGCCGGCATTCGGCTGGCCGCTCATCAAGCGCGAAGTGAGCACCAGCCCGGCAATCGCGGCGGTGAAGCCGCTGATGCCATACACCAGCAGCTTGAAACGCGCCGCTCGCACCCCGGACAAGCGCACCGCTTCTTCATTGCCGCCGATGGCGTAGATGTAGCGGCCGATGCGGGTGTGTTGCAGCAGCACATAGGCCGCCAGGTAGGTGATCAGCATGATCAGGATCGGCACCTGCAGGCCAAACACACTGGCGCGACCGAAGAACGCGAACCACTCTGGCAAGCCGGAAATCGGGTAGCCGTCGGTGTACATCAGCCCGAACCCGCGGGCGATGCCCATGGTCGCCAGGGTGACGATGATCGGCGGCATATGCAGGTACGCCACGAACAGCCCGTTGCCGATGCCGAAGGCCACGCCCACCAGCAGCCCGACGCCAATCGCCAGGCCCGGCGGCAACCCGGCGACCATCAGCCCGGCGGTCAAGGTGCCGGACAACGCCATCACCGGCCCCACCGACAAGTCGATGCCACCGGTGAGAATCACGCAGGTCATGCCCACCGCTATGATCGCGTTGATCGACACCTGGCGGGCGATGTTGGAGAGATTGCTGGCAGTGAGGAAGGTGTCACTGGCGAGGATCATCACCAGGGTCACCACCACCAGCCCGACAAAGGGATAAAACGCCGGCGAACGCAGCAGCCGCGCCAGGTTCAGGCGCAAGCGGCCGGTGCCGGCGGTGTTAATGGACGTATTCACTTGAGCCCCCTGTTGCATGGCGCATGACCTCTTGAGGATTGACGGCGGACGCTTCCAGTACCTTGACGATGGCGCCCTTGTGGAACACGGCGACGCGGTCGCACATGCCGATGACTTCGGGCAGCTCGGAGGAAATCATGATGATCGCGTAGCCCTGTTCGGTGAGGCTGCGCATCAACGCGTAGATCTGCGCCTTGGCACCCACGTCGATACCGCGTGTGGGTTCGTCGAACACCAGCACGTCGCAGTGGTGGTTGATCCAGCGGGCGATCACGACTTTTTGCTGGTTGCCGCCGCTGAGGTTCACCACAAGGCTTTCGCCACTGGGTGCCTTGATTGACAGCTGGCGCATCAGCGCGTCGACGCTGGCGCATTCCTTGGCCTTGTCGATCAAGCCCGAGGCGTTCTGATACTTGGGCAAATTGTTCAGCGAGATATTTTCGCGAATGCTGAAGGCGGTGATCAGCCCTTCGCTCTTGCGGCTTTCGGGGAGCAGGCCGATGCCGCAGGCCAGGGCTTGGGCCGGGTCATCGAGGCTGACTTTTTCTCCGCGCAGCCACACGTCTTTGCTCACCGTGGGCAGCGCGCCCATCATGCCCAGGGCCAGCTCGGTGCGGCCCGAGCCCACCAGGCCGGCGAAGCCCAGGATCTCGCCTTTATGCAAATTGAAACGGTTGTGGGGACCGTTGCGCACCAGCTGGATATCCTTGACCTCCAGCAGCAACGGGCCGCGTGCGGTAGTGGGTTTAGGCGGAAAACTGCACTCCAGGCGGCGGCCGACCATCATCTCGACCAGGCGGTCGATGTCGCTGTCGGCCACCTCGGTGACGCCCGCATTGCCGCCGTCGCGAAGCACGCTGATGCGGTCGCAGACCTGGAAAATCTCTTCCAGGTGGTGCGAGATAAAAATCACCGCCACGCCCTGGCGCTTGAGTTCGCGCATGATGCCAAACAGCAACTCGGCCTCACTGGGGGTCAGCGTCGCGGTTGGCTCATCGAGCACCAGCAGGCGTGCGTCCAAAGCCAGTGCCTTGGCGATTTCGACAAACTGCTGCTCGGCCACGCTCAGGTGCTTGACCGCGCAGTGCAGATCGATGCTGACCCCGAGGCGCTCGAACAACGCATGCGCCGCCTCGGCCATTTCGCGCTTGCGCAACAGGCCGAAGCGGTTGCTCAGCTCATGGCCGAGGAAGATGTTTTCTACCGCCGTGAGGTAGGGAATCAGGCTGAATTCCTGGAACACAATGCCAATCCCGGCGGCAATCGCATCCCGATAGGTCGCAAATTTTCGGGCCTGCCCGTCGATAAGGATCTGCCCTTCGTCCTGATGCTCGACACCGCCCAGAATCTTCATCAGGGTGGATTTGCCCGCGCCATTTTCCCCGAGCAAGGCGTGGATTTCGCCGCGCTCCACTTGCAGGTTGATGGCCTTGAGGGCCTGCACCCCCGGGTAACGCTTACAGATGTTTTCCAGCTTCAGAAGACTGCTCATACCGCCGACCTCGCACTCAGAAGGAAGACCTGGGCCCCACGAACAACGCGGGGCCTGGGGGGGGTTACCAGCTGAAGTCCTTGGCCTTGGCCTGGTCGATCAAGGTGATGTCCACCGGCACGCTGGCCGGTACTTGGGCGCCCCACTTCTTGGCCAGGGCAATGCCCAGGGCCAGGCGGATCTGATCGCGGGGGTATTGGGCCGAGGTGGCGATGAAATGGCTGCCGGGTTTCTGGATCGCCTTGATCGCTTCCGGCGCACCGTCGACGCTGACAAGCTTCACGTCCATGCCGCTGGCTTCGATGGCCGACAGCGCGCCGAGGGAGCCATTGTCATTCACGCTGAAAATGCCCTTGAGGGTAGGCTGGGCCTGCAACATGTTTTCGGTGACGGTGAGGGCCTGATCGCGTTCCTGTTTGCCGTTCTGGATGCTGACGATCTTGATGTCCGGGTGCTTGGCCACCGCCTCCTTGCAGCCGCGCACACGTTCGAGGATCGGCACCACGGCGATGCCGTCAAGGATAGCGATATTGCCTTTGTCACCGATGGTTTTAGCCAGGTACTCACAGGCCTGGAAACCGGCGTCGAAGTTCTTCGACCCCACGAATGAATCCAACGGGCCATCTGCCTGGGCATCCACCGCCACCACTACGACACCGGCAGCATGGGCCGACTTGACAGCCGATTGCACACCGACGGAATCAGTGGGGTTGATCAGCAGGATGTCGATGCCCTTTTGCAGCATGTCTTCGACATCACTGACCTGCTTGGACACGTCGTGGCGGGCGTCGGTGATGATCAACTTGGCACCGATGGTCGCGCCGGCTTCTTCCAGGGCGTTTTTCATGGTGACGAAATAGGGGTTGTTGATTTCCTGGAACGAGGCGCCGATGCGGATGGGCTTGGCGGCGTCGGCAAACGCGGGGGTCGCGCTGCCCAGGGTGATGCTGGCAGCCAGTAAACACAGGGTTTTTGGGAGCATTTTCATGGCGTGGGTCTCTGTTTTGTTTTTATTTTTAGAGCAAATGTTATCGTTAACATTTTGCCAGAAACTAACAAGTAATTCAGACCTGTGCAAGCCTCCACTGGTCGGTCTCGGGCAAAAACGTGGGAGCTGGCTTGCCCTCCGGTTGTAGGAGCGAGCTTGCTCGCGAAAAACTCACAGGCGCCGCGTTTATTCAGAAGCCCGCGTTATCGTTGACATTTTTCGCGAGCAAGCTCGCTCCTACAGGGGGGATGAGGTGGTCAGTAAAAACTCGCACATCCGCTTACGCCAACTAAGCTCAGCCTCAAATAAAAACACAGCGAGCAGCCGGCCATGCCCCACCCGACCGAGACTTTCCGCGACCGTTACCGCGCAAGCGTCAACCCGCGTTACAACCCCTGGCTGCACGCCGCATTCGTGCTTGGCTACGGCATCGCCTGCATCACGCTGGCCTGGTCCTCCACCGCCGATATCACCGCCCTGCAGTGGCTGACCGTGCCCCTGACCCTGCTGTTCTTCAACCTGTGCATCTACCTCGTGCACCGCCACCTGGGCCATCACAAACATGCATTCGCCCGGCTGTTTTACGCACGCCACACCGGCGATCACCACAGCTTCTTCACCCCCGGCCACATGACCTACGACAGCCCTCGGGACTGGCGCGTCATCCTGTTTCCAGCCTGGCTGATCATGCTGCACAGCCTGGCCATCACCCTTCCCGCCTGGTGGCTGCTCAGCCAACTGAGCACCAACGTTGCCGGGTTGTTTGCAGGCTGCATGATCCTTGGCTACCTGCTCTACGAAGTGTTCCATGCCTGCGAACACCTGCCTGCCGAACACCCGGTGGCACACCTGCCATGGATTCGCCAGATGCACCGCCTGCATGCCTTGCACCACCGTCGCGAGCTGATGCAGGGGCGTAACTTCAACATCGTGCTGCCGTTGATGGACTATCTGTTTGGCACTTTGTATTGCGAGCCGGTCAGCCACGATAACCAGCGGTCGTCATAAGCATCCGGCGGAAAAATGCAGCAATGGCGTTACGCCTTGACGCAAAAAGGGCATACAGGTGCTTTGCCTGTATGCCCTTTGCGCTAAGCCGTCACTGGCTTAGCTCTTGGTACTGCTGAGCAAGGTTTGTTTGCACAAATGGCCAAAGCTCACGAACTGGGTGTTCTCACCGCCGACACCAATGCCCGGGTACTCCAGTACCTCCATGCGCCAAACCCCATAGTTGAAGTCGGTACGCCAGGTATTGTTGTAACCTTGGGAGTAATCGACAAACTCAGTCTGGAAATCACCGAAGCAGGTACCCACGTTGATCGTGCCGCCGGCTTGGCCCGAGCTGTCGGTAGCCGCCGAGTAAGCCTTGTAGACGATATTTCCGGTGTCCGGGTTGACGTGCTGGTCGAGGTAGACAATCGGGTGCAACCCCACCAGGGGCGCACCGGTGCTGTCCGACAGGCCCATGGTCCAGGTCAGATCCCGGTAGGCTTGGGTGGTCATATAGCCGTAACCCACGTTGGAAGCGGAATACGGGATACGCAACACATTCGCCTCGCCTTTCATATCCGGGTTGTTAACACGTGGGTTGGAACCAAAGGACAGCGTGTATTTACCCGTCGCACTCCAAGGCTCATTCGGGTGCTGGTTGGGCCGCACGCGCACCTTCACCACACCGCCTACGCCTGGGCTTGGGATCGACGTCGAGATCACATTGGCGCCCACGGTGACCCACTGGCTGCCATCGAAACGCTCAAGGATCCATTTGCCACGGGTACTACCGCTAGCGGCATCGGCCACCAACGCAATACCCACACTCTGGCCACGCACAGCGGTGAAATCGAAGTAATCAACATCGTCGAGGCTGTCGGCATTACCGCTGAGGTAGTTCAGCGTGTCCGGCAGCTGGAAGGCCGTGTCCGGCGTGTCGTTGGGCTCGTAGGCGTCGATATTGGTGTCGACCGCCACACCGAACTGGAAGCTCGACCCGTCGACCGCCGCATTGGCCTCCATGAACCAGTAATAATCACCGGCCGGCACCACACCGCTTAGGCTTTCGTCGCCATTGCCCGGGTTATTGGAGGTGCCCATGGGAAGCGGGTTGCCCTGACCATCGTCCTGGAACAGTGACAATGACATGTCGGTACCCACCGTCTGATTGACCAGCAAGGCGTTGATCCTGGCCTTCTGCGGCAAATTGAAGTGATAGCACAGCAAAGCGCCGGCCTGCACGCCCTCAATTGTGTAGAGCGCGTTCACGTCCAGCGTGACTTCACAACCCTGGACCAAAGCCGCTTGCGCGGCAGACGCTTGCTTGCCAGTGGCCTTTTGCACTTTGCCTACCGCAGCGGGCGCAATGATGTCTTCCACCACCGAGTCCGCCTTGGACTTGGCAGCGAACACGGGCTTCTTCAGGTGAGCGCTCGATTGCAGTCGCTGTTTGAGCGTAGCGGGTGCCTTGTTGGCTTGGATTTTCGAAGCATCTTTCAAAGCTTGCTTGACGCTGACTTGAGGCGTTTGCGCCGCCAGATGAGGGTATTGCTCGGCCAGGGCAAAGGCCGAAACGAAGCAAGAGGCCGCCATGGCCGCGCCCATAATGAAGGCTTTTTTCGATTTCATTTTTTATCCATCCATAGTTAAAAAATTGAAGCTCAGGTAACCGGCGACATCCGGTCACCTGGGATGGACTGTAGGATAAGACTGTATGCATGTACAGCACTTTTTCTAAAAAATGTGAGCCTGGAATTCAGGCTCAAGAAGCGAGAGCACCTCTAAAGCCAGGTGCACCAATAGCCCCAACTGATCGCCCACATTATCGCGAGCCGATAGGGCCATACAGCCCAACGCTTGAGCGCTGGCGGAATGACGGCTAGCTCTGCCTCGGTCATGTAACCTTCTTTCACGGAGCGTTCTGGCGCGCGGAGGATATCAATCATTAGACACATGCGATGAAACCTGACGAACCGCTGGTTTCGTCCCCAGCGTTGCTGATATTTACGCACCTGCACGTTTTCAATGAAGTAACCTTCCAACGCCTCGAGTTTTGTTCGTTCGACAAAGAGCATTAATCCCAAAATGACGAACGCTCCAACCAACATCACCAGGGTGTAAGCGAGAAAAAACGACATTGTCATGCCCCAGGTGGGAAAATCGAATCACTCTTGATCTATAGCGCCCCGTAATGACCGCCTGCTGGTTCGCACACGTCTACCAATTGCCAATTCAAGAGGTGTTTTCGCGAGTGAGGCCTAGTTCTATGGAATTGGGATATCGCACCATCTGCGCCATACCTCCCACACAATCATTTCGATGATACAAACATCCGCGAGGCGATACGGCCACAAGGCCCAGCGCTTAAGCGTCAAGGGGACAGACGCCAGCTCGGCTTCGGTCACAAGGCCTGCCTTCAGAAAAGCTTTCGGCCCTGACAGGATGTCGATCATCAGGCTCATTCGATGATATCTATCGATCGGATCATATCCTTCCCTGAAACGCTTATGTCTAAGAACCTTCTCGTTCTCACTGAAGTAACTTTCCAGTTCATCCAGCTTTGCGTATTCAGCAAACACTATCAGTACGAAGACGACAAATACCCAAGCGAACATCACAATGCTATATACAAGAAAGAGGGACATCGTTATGTGCCCTCGGGTTGGAATATCAGATCGCCGTCGACTGCCAATATTCTTCCCCCCAAAAACCCACCAAACTCACCAAAAAAAGCGCCTCCCGCCGCCCCACCCACAGCCCCTCCGATAATTCCACAAGCCAGTTCACCGTTGCCTTTCAGTGAAACACCCAATGCAATCCGGCATGCACTGCGAGAAATAGTTGCGCCACGCTTGCCCAAAACAGCAGCCCCAAATACTCCACCCAGCAACCTCCCCGTCTCCACATACTTCGCCCGCCGACACTGCGCCTCCCTTCCCACCACACACGCCTCCTTGATTTCCAAACCCGCCACGCCCACATCCAACGCCAACCCCAGATATGTTCCTTGCTTTAACCATTTCGACATCTGCGTAATCGTCTGAACCCGCTGCGCATACCCCACAATTTCGCCTTGATGCAGATAGCTTTTGGTCGAGATCCCAAGCGCCTCCTTAAGCGGTTGATTGCCACGCAATCCAGAACCAAATCGCGCAGCCCCTTGCAGTTGCATATCCAAAACGCCAAACATCCTTTGACGCTGTCGTATAAACGACTCTTTGTCCAAACCACCGTCCTTCAATTGCCGATGCAACTGCTCGATTTCCTCCAAAGTCTGTGCAACCGCCTGCAGGTGCCGGCTCCAAGCCGACGTCGCACTGCCGATGCCTATCGACCCATACCCCAGAATGCTCTGCGCCAAGTCGTAATTTGTATTTCCTGCTCTATCGAGCGGCACATTCTGGTCCAGTTGGCGACTAATCTCTTCAGCGTGGCGCATCAACCAGGCTTCTTCGATTGAGCAATGGGCACTGGACATTTCGGGAACGATCACCAACTCACCCGGCCTCACCATTCCTTGGCTCAGGTGTTTATTCAGCACATCAAAATGATCTGGGCCCTGTAACAAGCCTCCGCGCCATAGCCGTGATTTCAAAAACGGGTAAGGTGAAGCCTGTTGATTGATGTAACCGTACGCCATGTCCTGGATTCCGATACCGAGAAAGGCATCGAAATATAAGCAAGCACCTACAACCCGGACACAAGCAGGCGGGGGTCAAAAAGTACGTTTGGGAAGTTGCCTACACAGCAAAAGATGAACGCCTACAGAAAGCGCCCCTAATACCCAGTCATCTCCAAATACCCCACCCCACCCTCAAACCGCACCGGCCCTTCCCAGTACGGAATACCCAAGTCCATCCACGCCTTCGGGTTGACGGCCTCGGTGGTGATGTCCAGCTGTTTGCCGGGAATTTTCAGCGACCAGCGTGTGGGAATACTGCGCCCGTCGATGGCCGTGGTGGTCAGCGGTGTGAGTTGGATATCGCTGTTGTGCAAGGTCTCGGTGTGGCCCTGGGCGTCGATCCAGGTGCCGGTGAGGTAACCGTCGCTGTCTTTCTGCCGCACGCGAAACAGCATCAGTTGCGCGCCGCGGTCCAGATGCAGGGAGAACCAGTCCCAGCCGGTCTGGCTGGCGGCAAGGGGTTGGCTGCTCCATTCGCGGTCGAGCCAGGCTGGGCCGCTGACCTGGTAGGTGTGGCCGTCGAGGTTGACGCTGCCGCTGGCGGTGAAAAACGGCTGGCTGTAGTAGTACGACGCCTGGCCCTGGTCGGATTTGCGGCTGTAGCCATGGTCGCCTTGCAGCACCAGCGGGCGGCTGGAAGTCAGGTGCAGGTCGTAGGCAAATTGCGCGCCACTGGCCTTGAGTTGCATGTCAGCCAGGGGGCTGGCGGCGCCGGGGCGGGTGGCGAAGTTCCAGTCGTCGATCCAGGCGTTGAACGGCTCTGCCTGAGCCCCCGCCTGGCCGACGCCACCCCGGGCCAGGCGTTCGGCGGCGTAGTGGCGGGTGGCGGAGGTGACGGCGGCGTGGCCGAGCCACACGGTTGAATCGCGCCAGCCCGGTTGGACGGGGCCGGCCTTCAATGCGTTGCGAAACAGCGTCCATTGCACGCCGAAGACATTGCCCTGGGCATCCTTGAGGTTGGCCGTGACGTACCACCATTCGATACGAAAGCCGTCGTGGGGCCCGTGGTCCTCGGGAAAACTGAAGACTTTGCCGGGCACCACCTGGGCAAAGTCCGCCGCATCGCTGCCCAGCCCGGCGAAACTGTCCTCGGGTGCGGGCGCCTGGTCGCAGCCGCTCAGCAGTAACCAGGCGATGCACGCCAATGCCTTAATCTTCATGGGCGAACGTCCTCAACAAATCCGCCGGACGGCTGCGGTACAACTGCCATAAGGGCCAGGCCGACGCGAGCAAGGTGGCAAGCATCGCCAGCCCCAGCAATTGCGCAAGCTGCCCGGGGAATACCTGCAGCGGCAGGCGCCAGCCGAAGGCCTGCACGTTGATCACCGCATCCAGGCACCACGCCAGCAACAGCCCCAGCGGCAACGCCAGGATCAACGTGAGTACCGCCAGCAGCCAGGTCTGGCCGAGGTTGAGCAGCATCAATTGTCGGCGAGTCACGCCCAGCGCCCACAACGGCGCGAGTTGGCCGAGTCGGCTTTGGCTCTGGGTCAGCAGGCTGATGAACAGCGCCACGCCGGCGACGCCAAGGGTCAGGCTGTTCAACGCGGCGGTGGCAGCGAAGGTGCGTTCGAAGACCTGGCTGGACCACCCCTTGAGTTGCTGTTGGTCGACGATGCGGCTGTCTTCCAGGGCGAACTCACGCTGCACTTCACGGATCAGCGACGGCACGTCGGCAGGCGCTACCCGCAGGTTGAAGCGTGCCGGTGAGAGCGTCGGCCAATGCGCCAACAGGTGCCGGGCATTGACCAGCAGATGGCCCTTGGGGTTGCCGTAGTCGGCGTAGATGCCGACGATCTTCGGCGCCCAGGTGCCCTGCGGGGTGGGGATGGAAACCGTGTCGCCCAGTTGCACCTTCAGGCGTCGCGCCAGTTGTTCGCTGAGCATCAGGCTGTCGTCTTGCAGCAAGCGGTCCCAGGGCGCGTCCACCGCCTCCAGCAGCGGCCAGTGTTGACGATAAGTGGGGTTGTCGACCACGCCGAACACCTCCGCGGGCCAGCCTTGCAGTTGCACCGCCACCTGCCACGCGGGCAGTACGGCCTGCACCAGGGGCTGGCGGGTCAACCACGTCGTCAGTTGCTCGGCCTGCTGCGGATTTTGCGGGTTGAGGTACAGCTCGGCAGTGAGGCGTTGCTCCAGCCAATGGGTGAAGGTCTGGCGAAAGCCCGAGGTCATGGAGCCGGCGCCGATATTCGCCGCCAGGGCCAACAGCAACGCCATCAGCGCCAGGCTCAAGGCCGGCAGTTGCTGGCGGCAATCGGCCAGGAACCACTGGCCCAGTACCGAGCGACTACGCCCCAGCACGGCTTTCAATAACCCATTGAGCAGCACCGGTAGTGCCAATGCCGCGCCCAACAGCAAGGCCGCCATCAGCACAAACCCGGCGGCCAGGCTATCGCCCAGCCACAGCGCCAACAACGCGATCGCCAGGGCCGCGGACGCCACCCACCCCTGGCGCCGCAGCCAGCGCCCATGGGCTTGATGCCAGGCTTGGGCGTTGGCCAGCGCCAGTAACGGCAAACGCGCTGCGCGCCACAGGCTGCTGGCTCCGGCGAGCAACGCACCGAGCAGGCTCACGCCCAGGCCGGCCAGCCACCACCAGGGGCTCAAGTTCAATTGGCCGGCGACTTCGGCGCCGTACAGGCCGCGCAAACTGGCGGCGACATCCGGCAGCAACAGGCTGGCCAGCAGGTAGCCGCTGGCGATACCGAGCACACCGCTCAACACCGCCAAAGCGCCCAATTCGACGCCCAGGCTCAGGATCAACATGCGTGCGCTGACCCCACAGGCGCGCAAGGTTCGCAGCAGGCCGCGGCGCTGTTCCAGGGCCAGACCGATGGCCGCATGCACGATAAACAGCCCCACCACAAAGGATAAAAAACCCACCGCATCCAGGTTCAGGTGAAAGCTTTCGGTGAGGCGTGACAGGTTGCTGTCCTCGCCCTGCTTGAGTTGCAACGCGGCGGGCGGCGTGGGGTGGTGGGCGGCGAAGGTGTTGTCCAACAGTAGGCGCGACAGGCGCCCAGGCATGTTGAGCAGGGGTTGGGCAAAGCCGATATCGGTCAGCAGCAGGCCGGGCGCCATATCGGCCTGTACCTGCAACGGTGGCAGGCGTTGCCCGGTGGACGTCAGCGGCTGCTCGCCCGCCTGCAGCCCCAGCGCCTCTAACGTTTGCGCAGCGACCCAGGTACGCCCCGGCGGCTCGAAAAACGCCAGCATCTGCGCCTGGCTCAAGCGTTGCCCCGCCACGCTGCCGCTGCCGGGCAACGACACCGGGTCGATGCCCATCAGTTGCAGACGCTGTTGGTCACGCCCCTGGAGCACCACTCGCCCCTGCACCACCGGGGATACCGGCCAGCCGGCGCGGCGCAGCTCGGCAAACAGTGCCTGGGGGAAACTGGCGGCGTCCGGCGCAACCAGGCTGGCTTGGGGTTCGCCACCGATCAATTGGCTGGCACGTGCGTAGCTGTCCCGCGCCTGGCTGTTGAGGGCCTGCACGCCGGTCAGTAGCGCGGTGGCCAGCCACAGGCCGGTGAGCACGCTGAAAAATTGCACCGGATGACGCCGCCAGTGGCTCAGCAACGCGCGCAGCGTCCAGTAAAACAGCGCCATCTCAGCGAGCGTCCATCGGCACGACACGCCCACGGTGCAGCACCACTTGCCGGTCAAGCCGTGCGGCCAGGCGCGGGCTGTGGGTGACCATCAGCAGGCTGGTGGGGCTGTCCCGCAGCAGGTCCAACAGCAGTTGCAGCACTTCATCGCTGGTGGCTTCGTCGAGGTTGCCGGTGGGTTCGTCAGCCAGCAACAAACCCGGCCGCGAGGCCAGCGCCCGCCCGACGGCAACCCGTTGCTGCTGGCCACCGGAGAGTTGCTCGGGGTAACGCCGGAGCAAGTCGCCCAGCCCCAGGCGCTCCACCAATTGCGCTTGCCAGTGCGGGTCGAAACGCCCCGCCAGCCGCGCCTGGAACGCCAGGTTGTCTTCCACGCGCAAGCTGCCGATCAGGTTGAACTGCTGGAAGACCAGGCCGATTTGCGTGCGGCGCCAATGGGCCAGTTGCCCTTCGTTGAGTTGGTCAAGGCGCTGCTCGCCGATGCGGATGCTGCCAGCGTCCACTCGGTCCAACCCAGCCACCAGGTGCAGCAAGGTGCTTTTGCCACTGCCCGATTCGCCCATCAGCGCCAGGCTGCTGCGTTCACCCAGGTGCAGGTCGACGCCAGCCAGAACAGTCAGCGGGCCTTGCGGGGTCGCGTAGTTTTTAACAACACCTTGCACCTGCAACATAAGAACGCTCATCTGAAGGACCAGCAATGAGAATAACGGCTGACGCTCGTGCCTACGCAAATTTTTCACATGGATTTCACCGTCTGCCCATCCACCGAACTTTAAAGTGCCCGCCAACTCGTGGTGACTCACAACTTATTAGTTAATCCAAGTGACACTCTTAACATGCAAGTGTTCAGCAAAAAGACAGCGGTGCTGTGACAGTCTCCTGCCTCACCAAGGGCAACTGCCCAATCGTGCAGCCTTTTTATAAACACAATAAACAGTGCCGAGGATGAACCGCGTGGCAGACATGATCCTGGCCAATCCCCAACCCAAAAGGTCAAGGTTAAAACGCCTGAGAAAATACCGCCTGCACCTGCTTGGCATCAGCGTTACCGCCTTGTTGTTGACGGGATTTTTATTCTGGCCCAGCTCGCCCCTGGACCTGGGCGTGGGCAATCGCCTGGTGACCTCCGGGGTGCTCGCCAGTTGGCGTGAGGGTGAGCTGGTGGTGCTGGTGCGCCATGAGGAGCGCTGCGACCGCTCGGCCAACCCCTGCTTCGGCCCTGCCGATGGCCTGACCATCAACGGCACTGAACGCGCTGTTGAACTGGGCAAAGCCTTTGATTCATTGGGCATGGCTCTGACCGACGTGCTCAGCAGCCCCACCACGCGAACCGCCCAGACGTCACTGTTCATGTTCGGTAAGACCGAGCTGTCCCCCGGCCCGCTGGCCATCTGCGGCGACGCCATGGGCGGTGAAATCCTCGGCCACAAACAGCCGGGACGCAACCTGATGCTGATCACCCACAGCGCCTGCATGAGCGACTTCCAGACCAGCCTCGGCTTCCCTCACGCAGCCGCTGCAGAGTACGGCAGCGCACTGTTCGTCAAGGTGCTGCCCAACGGCACCTTCAAGGCCATGGGCACCATGAACAGCGAAGAGTGGACCGCCGCACTTAAACAACTTTAATTACACTTGTTTACATATTAAGCCTTGAGACGTTCAGCAAAACGACAGCCCCACTCTGGCATGTTTAGCCGCGCCTGTTAGTTATGCTCCCCAACAACAACTTAGTGACCCTTACGATGCTTCGCCCTATTAAGTTAATACCGCCATTGCCCGTACTTGAACGTTATGGAGCGATGTGCGCATGCCCCGCATAAACCCTGTGTCCTGGCTATTGCTGGGCGTTGCCGTGTTCTTCCTGTTGCCCCTGGGCTTTCACGGTTTATGGACGCCGGACGAAACCCGCTACGCCCAGGTCAGCCAGGAAATGCTGATGAGCGGTAACTGGGTGGCGCCGCACTTCATGGGCGTGCGTTATTTCGAGAAGCCCGCCGCCGGCTATTGGCTGATCGCCCTTGGCCAGGCGGTGTTCGGTGAAAACCTGTTCGGCGTGCGTATCGCCTCAGTGCTGAGCACGGGCCTGAGTGTGGTGCTGGCCTACCTGCTCGCCCGTCGCGTGTGGAACGAGCCGCGCAAGAGCTTTGCCTGCGCCCTGCTCTACCTGAGTTTTGGCCTGGTGGCCGGGCAAGCCGGGTATGCCAACCTCGACCCGCAATTCACCCTGTGGGTGAACCTGAGCCTGGTGGCGTTGTGGTTTGCCCTGGACTGCCGCACGCCATGGGAACGCCTGGGTGCCTGGGCGGTGTTGGGCGTGGCCTGCGCCATGGGGTTCATGACCAAAGGGTTCCTGGCCTGGCTGTTGCCGGTGTTGATCGCCGTGCCCTATCTGGTCTGGCAGCGGCGCGTCGGTGAGTTGATGCGCTACGGGCCGCTGGCGGTGCTGGTTGCCGTGCTGGTGTGCCTGCCATGGGCCCTGGCGATCCACCTGCGGGAACCAGATTACTGGCATTTCTTTTTCTGGCATGAGCACATCCGCCGCTTTGCCGCCGACAACGCACAGCATGCGCGGCCGCTGTGGTTCTTCCTGCCAATCATGGTGGTGGCGTGCCTGCCGTGGGCTGCCTTGCTACCCGGCACCCTGCTAAAAACCTGGCAGGAAAAGCGCCAGCCGGCGATTGCCTTTCTCGCCCTGTGGCTGCTGCTTCCCCTAGGCTTTTTCAGCCTGAGCAAAGGCAAATTGCCGACCTACATCATGCCGTGCCTGTTGCCCCTGGCCTTGTTAATGGGCCACGGTCTGATCGACCTGATCAAGCAAGGCAAGGCGCGCACGCTAGTCATCAACGGCGCGCTCAATTTCGTGATTGGCATGACGGCCATGGTGGTGCTGATCTACCTGCAAATCACCCGCCCGCTGTACAGCAATAGCCATGCGGAGATGTTCAACCTGTCCCTGACGTTTATCGTGCTGCTGGGCTGGATCCTCGCCAACCTGTTGCAAGCGGTGCGCCCGCTGACGTTGTGGGCGATGCCTGCCCTGGGCATTGGTTTGCTGGTGGCATTGCTACCGGCGGGCATGCCGGCCCTGATCGAAGATAACGAGATGCCCGACCAGTTCGTGCTGGAACATCTGGACGAACTGCAACCTACCCGTGCTTTGCTGAGCAATGACCTGGGCCTGGCATCGGCCTTGACCTGGCGCCTGCGCCGGCCCGATGTGGCGTTTTATAACACCCAGGGCGAGCTGCGCTATGGCTTGAACTACGAAGACGCGGCACAGCGCAAGGTCACGCCGGACAGTGTCCAGGCCTGGTTGGCCGAGGCCCGCCAACTCGGGTCGGTCGGCGTGCTGATGCAGGTCAAGAGCACCAGCGAACACCGTGAAGAAGGGCAGTTGCCGCCCGGCGGCAAACGCTATCGCAAGGGCAACCTGGTACTGACGATTTACTCCCAACAACCTTGAATGCAGCGCCTGCCACGGGGAACATCCCATGAGTTTCTGGAAAACCGAACGCGGCGCCCTGGTGTTACTGCTGGGCACCTCGGCCTTGCTGCTCTTGCTGGGCCTGGGCAGCCGCGACCTGTGGGGGCCGGAAACGCGCTGGGCGAATATCGCCTTGCAGATGCTGCAAAGCGGTGACTATTTCGACCCATACCTCAAAGGCACGCCGTATTACGACAAACCCCTGCCCTCCTACTGGCTGATCACCGGGTTTGCCCATCTGCTCGGCGGCCTCGGCCCGTGGTCGCTGCGCCTGTCATCGGTGATTGCCGCGTGGTTGAGCATCTGGCTGGTGTACCTGATCGGTGAACGCCTGTTTCGCAAAGGCACCGGGCTGATTGCCGGGTGGATGCTCGCCACCACCTTCTACTTCCTGTTCTGGGCCCGCGTGGCCACCGCCGATGTCCTCACCGTGTGCGGCGTGCTGGCAGCGGTGTGGTGGTATTGGCGTGGGCCGGATGACACACGGCTGGGGCGCTACACGGTGTTTTTCCTGTTGCTGGCCGCCACTTCACTGTTCAAGGGTTTGATCGGTGTGGTGCTGCCAGGCCTGGTGCTGTTGCCACACTTGCTCAGCGAACACCGCTACAAACGCCACCTCAACCTGCGCTTGGTGCTGGCCCTGCTCATCGCAGGCATCGTGTACGCGATTCCCTTTGTACTGTCCCACCGCTACGGCGCCCCCACTTACGGCGAGAGCGGCCTGGAGCTGGTGTTCCGCGAAAACGTGGTGCGCTTCTTCGACCCCTTCGACCATATGGGGCCGATCTACACCTACCTGATCTACCTGCCGGTCTACACCCTGCCCTGGGCACCTTGCTGGTTACTTGGCCTGTGGCTGGCCGTGCGCAACTGGCGCAGGGCGCCGCCCAACGTACGCTGGCTAGTGTGGGGCCTGGGCCTGTTGTTTGTATTCTTCACCGCCAGCGGCAGCCGCCGCAGCTACTACGTGTTGCCGCTGGTGCCCTTCGCCCAACTGCTCGCCGCCTGGTGGCTGAGTGAACGCCTGCACAAAAAACCTTCGAGCTGGCCGCGCTGGCAAGCAGGCTTTGGCCTCAGCGCAGGCCTGCTCTTGCTGGTGCTGGGCGTGATCTACCCCTGGACCAACGGCAACGGCGGCGTTACCCGCTTCGCCGCCGACCTGCAAACCCAGGCAGAAAAAAGCGCGCCCTGGAACCAATGGCAACTGGTGCTGGTGGAGGTCGACAACAAACTGCCCATGTACCTGCAAAACCACGGCAAACCTTTCTACTACGTCAGCGAAAGCCAGGACTTCCCGCGCCAGGGCAACAGCGCCGCGTTCATGGCCTGGCTGGAGAAAACCAGCGGCCAGGGGTTTGATCCGCAACGCACGATAATCGTCGCGCAGTATTCCAAGGACGAGCCCGCGCCGTTGGCGATCCTGGGGGTGGATCATCAAGTGGTGACGACGCAACCGGATAATGGGGAGCGGTTGTTCAAGGCGCGTGAGGGAGGGAGTGTGGCGTTTGTTCCGGGGATACGCTGAGGCACCGTACTTGCAGGCGTTTTTTCATGGCGAAGAACCTGGCCGTGTGGCACTTGTTGGAGATAGCCAAGACTACGGTAGATCGCTCTCTGTAGGAGCGGGCTTGCTCGCGAAAAACTCACAGGCGCTGCGTTTATTCAGGAGGCACGCGTTATCGTTGAGGTTTTTCGCGAGCAAGCGCGCTCCTACATTGGTATTGATGCAAATACCTTGGTAGTTCAGGCGCACCGAGTCGATGCCATCGCAGGCAAGCCAGCTCCCACATGGGTTCGCAGGGCATCAGTTGGATCAATGCCGGCTGTCAGGCCGCTTTCGCGAGCAAGCCGCTTCCACCGCAAGCTCCCCTCACCACAAGTCAGCTAAATCCGTCGACGGCGGTTGAGTTGGGGGATGGCGGCTTGGGGAGCTTCCACGCGCGGGGCCTGCGCCGCCGTTTTCGCGGCCAGTTGCGCCAGCGTGGGCTGGCTGAACAGGGTGCGTGCGTCTACGTCCAGCCCGGCCTTGCGCAGGCGGGCTACCAGGTTCACTGCCAACAGGGAGTGCCCGCCCAGTTCAAAGAAGTGGTCATGGCGCCCTACCCGTTCGAGCTTCAACACGTCAGCCCAGATCCCGGCCATCAGGGTTTCCACCTCGCCCACTGGCGCTTCGTAGGCTCGGCTAAGCACGGCCTCCAACCCTGGCGCCGGCAGGGCCTTGCGGTCGAGTTTGCCGGCGGGGTTGAGGGGCAGTGCGTCGAGTTGCACGAAGGCGGCCGGCACCATGTATTCCGGCAGGTGCTCCAGCACATGGTCACGCAAGGCTTGCAGGCTCGGCGCCTGGCCGCGCAGGGTGAAGTAGGCCACCAGGCGCTCATCGCGAATCAATACCGCCACCTCGTGGAGCGCCGGGTGGGCGGCCAGGTGTGCTTCGATCTCTCCCAGCTCCAGGCGCACACCGCGCAGCTTGACTTGGAAGTCGTTACGCCCAAGGAATTCAAGAGTGCCGTCTGGCAGGTAGCGCACCAGGTCGCCGGTGCGATACAGGCGGTCGCCGGGCACGAAGGGGCTGTCGATGAAACGTTCGGCGGTCAGCTGTTCCAAGCCCAGGTAACCACGGGCAACGCCGACGCCGCCGATGTGCAGTTGGCCGCTGATACCCATGGGCACCGGCGCATCATGAGCGTCCAGGACATACAGGCGGGTGTTGTTGATGGCGCGGCCAATCGGCAGTTGCAAGGCGGGCACCGGCGCGCCGGGTTCGAGGGTCCAGGCGCAGCTGTCCACCGTGGCTTCGGTGGGGCCGTACACGTTATGCAAGCGCACTCTGGGCAAGCGCGCCTGCACGCCACGGGCCAAGGCGGCGGTGAGTTCGCCGCCGCCGCACACTATATCGGTGAGGCTGGTGCACAGGGCCGATTCGTCCAGGTCCAGAAACTGCTGCAACATGGCGGGCACAAACTGGATCACCCTGATCTGCTGCTCACGAATCACCTGGGCCAGGTACGCCGGTTCACGGTGCCCATCGGGCCGCGCCAACACCAGGCGCATGCCGTTGCTCAACGGCCAGAACAGCTCCCACACAGAACCATCGAAGCTGAACGGCGCGCGCTGCAACAAGGCGCCGCCTTCGGCGTTCGGGCACAGTTGCGAGCCCCAATGCAACAGGTTGCCCAGGCCACGGTGCTCGATCATCACACCCTTGGGCGTGCCGGTGGAGCCCGAGGTGTACATCACGTAGGCGAGATTGGCGACGCTCAAGCCTGGCACGCTTGGATTGTCGATTGGCGCCTGATTCCAGGTGCAGTGGTCGAAGTCGATCAGCGGGATCGAGACATCGCCCACCCCTTCGCGAGTGGCAGCTTGTACCAACAGCGCCACTGGCTGGCTGTCTGTGAGCATGTAGGCCAGGCGCTCGCGTGGGTAACCTGGGTCGAGCGGCACATAGGCGCCGCCCGCCTTGAGAATTCCCAATAAGCCCACCACCAAGTCCAACCCACGCTCCACGCACAACGCCACCCGCGAGTCCGGTTGTACGCCGTGCTCACGCAAGTGAAAAGCCAGTTGGTTGGCACGTTCGTTGAGTTGGCGGTAGGTCAATGCGTGCTGACCCGCCTGCACCGCAATGGCATCGGGGGTTCGCCGCGCATGGGCTTCAAACAGCGCTTGCACGGTCAGCGTTTGTGGGTAGTAGGTGGAGGTTGCGTTGAAGTCCACAAATAGAGTTTGCAACTGGCTCGCGGGCAGCACCTGCACACCGCGCAGCGGCATATCCGGCGTGCTTTCCAATGCGTCCAGCAGGCCATTCAGCGCGGTGTCGAAGTAGCTCAAGACAGGTTCAGCGCCCACTGTGTCCGGGGCCATGACCTTGAGCCGGAAGCCGCTGGCCGTGTCGTCCACCGTGAGCATCAACGGGTAACTGAGGATGTCTTCACTGCTAAGCAAGGCAATGCCCGGCACAAGGTTCAGCCCAGGGTCCGCCGAGGTGTGACGATAGTTGAGCAAACTGTTGAACAGTTCCGGCACGCCGCTGCGACGCTGGGCCAACGCCAGGGACGCCTGTTCATGGGCGAGCAAAGCGCTCAGTTGCGCGTGAGTGTCGTGCAGCGCATCCGCCACGTTTTGCCCGGCCAGGCGCAGGCGCAGCGGCAAGGTGTTGATAAACATGCCCAAGGCCCGCTCGGCCCCCTCGCCAGCTTGCAAGCGGCCGAGCAGCACGGTACCGAACACCACATCTTCGCGGCCGGCGACACGGCTGAGCACCTGAGCCCAGGCCAGGTGGAAAAGGCTCGCGGCACTGACCCCCAGGGCTCGTGCCTGGCTGCGCAGGCGCAGATTGAGCGCGTCGCTGAGCGAGCGCTGCGCCTCTTCGGTCTCGGCACGCAGGGCCTGACGCTTCTGTAGGCCGAACGCCAAGGTCGGCTCATCGACATCCGCCAGACGCTCTCGAAAGAACGCCTCGTGCGCCGCCTGGCGAGCCGTTGAGCGGGCCTGCGCGACCATGTTGCGATAAGGCACGGGCACAGGCAGTTGCGCCTGTTGACCCAGCAGATGGGCACGAATCTCGTCCACCAGCAGCGTGGTCGACGTGGCATCGTTGACCAGATGATGAAAGCGCAGCCTGGCGACCCAGCGCTGGTGCTGGGGCTCCTCGGCGTAATCCAGGGCCATCAGCGGCGCCTGGCGCAAGTCCAGGGGTTGCGCCGGTTCGCGCAGCACTTCAACCCGCAGCTGCGCCTGGCGCCACACCACCTGCATCGGTTGTTCCAGGGCATCCCACACCAGGCTGGTGCGCAAAATATCGTGGCGATCGATCACCTGTTGCAGGGCACTGGCGAAGGCATCCAGCTGCTCGCGGCGCGCGAAGCTGAACAGCGCTTGTTGCTGGTACGGGTCGTGCGCGTCGGTGAGGTGGTGGTAGAGCAACCCTTCCTGCAACGGCGCCAGCGGATAGATATCCTGCACGTTGGCGGCGCCGCCAGGGATGCCGGCGACGATGCGGTCGAGGCTGGTTTGGTCAAGTTCGGCAAGAACGAGCAAATCCTTGGTGATATGGGTGCAACCGGCCGGGATTCGATTGGCCGGCACCGCCTGTTCGTGACCGACACACGCCGCCGCCAGCGCCGCCAGGGTGGGCTGGCCGAACAGCACTTGCACATCGGCGCGCAGGCCGGCCTCGCGCATGCGCTGCACCAGTTGCACCGCCAACAGCGAATGCCCGCCCAGCTCGAAGAAATGGTCATGGCGGCCCACTGGCTGCACATTCAGCAACTCGGCCCAGATCTGCGCCAACGTGGTTTCCACGCCCTCCTGTGGCGCTTCGAAGCGGCGGGTGATAAAGGCTTCCTGGGTCGGTGACGGCAAGGCTCGGCGGTCGAGCTTGCCGTTGGCGGTGAGGGGCAACGCATCGAGGCGCACGTAAGCAGCGGGGAGCATGTAGTCCGGCAACGAGGCTTGCAGGTGAGTACGCAGTGCTTCGATCGCCACAGGCTGACGAGGCACAAACCACGCCCATAATTGCCCGTCGCGAAACTGCACCACCGCGTCCTGAAGCGCCGGATGGCTGGCCAGGGCCGACTCGATTTCCCCCAGTTCGATGCGCACGCCACGGATTTTTACCTGGTCGTCATTGCGCCCCAGGTAGTCGAGATTGCCGTCTGGCAGCCAGCGCGCCAGGTCGCCGGTGCGGTACATGCGACCGCCGCTGAAAGGGTCGTCGATAAACCGTTCGGCACTCAACTCGGCACGGTGCAGGTACCCCCGCGCCACGCCCTTGCCGCCGACATACAACTCCCCCGCCACGCCAATCGGCACCGGGCGTTGCTGCGCGTCCAGCAGGTAGACGCGGGCATTGGCGACCGGCGCGCCGATATGCAACGGCTGGCCCACCTCAACGCGCGCCGAGGTCGCCACAACGGTGGCTTCGGTGGGGCCATAGTTGTTCACCACCGCAAACGTCTGCGCCTGGGTGAAGGTGCGCAGGCGGTCGCCGCCGATCAGCAAGGTGCGCAAGGTGGGATGCCCCAGCCCCTGGCTGAAGGCATATTCGGCCACAGGCGTGGGCAGGAAACACACATCCAATGGTTGCGAGCGCCACCAGCCGAGCAACGCGTCGATATCTTCCGCACCTTCATGGGCCGGTGGCAGGTGCAAGGTCGCACCCACGCACAATGCCGGCCAGACTTCCCAGGCCATGGCATCAAAACCGAAGCCGGCGACGCTGGCAGTGTGGCTGCCCGCATGCAGGTCGAACGCTTGGCAATGCCAGTCCACCAGGTTCGACACGCTGTGATGTTCGACCATCACACCCTTGGGCAACCCGGTGGAACCCGAGGTGTAAATCACATAAGCCAGGTTCGACGGCGTGACGGCAACCTGAGGGTTACTGTCGATGGATGCGCTGCCAGGCTCCAGCGCGATCACCGGTACCGTCGAGACGGGCAGACGCTGGCGTAAATCGCGCTGAGTCAGGATGGCCGCGGGCGCGCTGTCGTGCAGCAGGTACTCCAGGCGGTCGCCGGGATGGGCCGGGTCCAGCGGCACGTAGCAGGCGCCGGCCTTGAGGATCGCCAACAGCCCCGCCAGGGTGTCAAGGCCACGCCGGGCCAGGATCGCCACACGGTCATCGGGCTGTACGCCGAATGCCACCAATTGATGGGCCAGTGCATTAGCCTGGCGGTTGAGTTGGGTGTAGCTCAGTGAGCGGTCCTGATACACCGCCGCAATCGCGTGGGGCGTGCGTGCGGCCTGGGCCTCAATGCGCTGGTGCAGGGTTTGCGGCGTAGCGTTGGGCTGCGCGGTGGCGTTCCAGTGCAGTAGTCGGGCCTGCTCCTCGGGCAGCAGCATGCAAAACTCGCCGATGGTCAGCGCAGTGTCCTCCAGCCCCTGCTCCAGCAGCCCGATGAAACGCTGGGCCAACGCCTGCACATCGTGCGCCTGGAAATACGCCTCGTTGTAGACGCAATGCAGCCACGCATTGTCCTGGTAACGGTTGCTGCGCAAGTGAATGGCGAGCGGTAGCGCTTCATGGTGATTGGAGACTTTGATCGCGCGGGCCTGGACCTGACCGAAGCGCAGGTCGTGGTCGTCCGGCTCGAACGATACCGACACGTCGAAGAGTTGCCCGCGATCTGTTCGGCGCAAGCCCAGCTCGCGGTTCATCTCACTCAACGGGAAGCGCTGATGACGAAAATCCTGCTTGAGCTGATCACGGATGCCCCGTACCAGAGCACCGAAAGACACGCCCTCGTTGAACGCAAAACGTACCGCGCTGACCTGGGTGAAGAGGCCCACAGTGGCGCGAAAACGAGCGTTGGAGCGGTTGAGAATCGGCAGGCCCACTCCCCATTCCTGCCGTTGGCTGGTGCGGGTGAAATACACATACATCGCCGCCAGCAACACATGAAAGGCCGACGCCTGGTAGTGGTTGGCAACCTGTTCCATGCGGTTGAGCAACTGCACCGGAAAGCCTTGCACCCAGGTGTTGCTCGACGTCTTGGTGTTGTGCCTGGGGCTGAGCAGCGGCTCGGGCAACACCTGGTATTTGCCCAGCCAATAATCACGGTCGCGGGCGTAGCGGGCCGATTGCAGGTAGCGTTGGTCGGTGTCGATAAAGTCGATGTAGGAAGGCGCCAGTGGCTCGGTGGCGTGCCCCTGCTCCAGGGCGCTGTAGAGCTGCGCGAGGGATTGCAGCATCTGGCCGAAGCCCCAGCCGTCGAGGATCAGGTGATGAGCCTGGGTACCGAGGCGGTAGTGATCATCATCAAGTTTGACCAGGAAAAAACGGCACAGTGGCTCGCCGCTCAGGGCGTAGGGCCGAGCCATCTGCGCCTGCATCAAGGTTTGGCTTGCCGCGGATGGGTCGGGCAGCGCGGAGAAATCATGCAGCGCCATTTCCACCTTCAGCTGCGGGGCGAATGTTTGCCCAGGCAGGCCATTGGCGTCGGTGTGCAGTTGGGTGCGTAGTGCATCGTGACGGGCCACCAGCAGTGCGACAGCATGCTGCATGCGTTCGGGCTCGACGGTGCCGGCAAAATCCAGATAGCCGCCAATGTTGTACAGCGGCGAATCGCCCACGCGCAGTTGGTCGAGCCAAATGTCTTGTTGGGCGCCAGTGAGGGGGAAGCGGGCCGGCTGGCTGGAGGAATACTGCATAAGATCCTTCTCATGGGGGTCAGGCACTGGCCGCGCAGAGGTGGCCCATTACGCCGAAGTTGCCGGATTGGAGCATGGCCGCCGAGGGGTGTCTGACACCCGAAACCCGGACATTCAAATGGATGGATAGGCCTTGATCGAAGGTTCATGGCTGAAACGATTAAAGCGTTGTAGGAGATTGGCTACAGCTCATCCATGCCGAGCCTCTGGATAACCCCTTTATTTTAATAATTCATCATTTACATCAATAACTTAACCAAGACTAAAAATAACTTACACCTGTACGTAGCCGGCTTAATTCACGAGAAACGTCGGATTAATGGCGCAGCTTTTATGGCAGCTTGTGTCCCTCGTTTCCGCTACATACGTAGGACAAATCCCTATGGCTAAATAAAATCTCGAACGCCGAGTTACGTTCAAGCAGTACGGAGTGCCCTGCACAGGCCCTGGGCAACCGTTGACGGTTTTCGACATCAAGGATGAGATGGCTATGAGTCTGACCCCAAGTATTGGCGACACCTGCGGCCCGCATTTTTATGCCGAAATGGGCGAGTTGATTTCAAACAGCGGCGACGAACATTTCGCCGCCACGATGTTGCAACTGGTGGGCAAGTGGGTACCGATTCACCTGGTAGACCTCAGCGAATGGACCCTGGATGAACTGCGTGACCGCGTGCTGGACATCAAGTTACTGGGCAGCGCCGGGGTAAAAAAGGATTTGTCGGTGCCCCAGACCTTGCATGCGCTGAACGACCACCCGTTGCTGCAGCAGATGCTGCACATGCAAGACCCGCTGCTGATCCAGATGAACGCCAAGGCCAACAGCGCGCATCCGCGCGGTACTTCGCACCAGTGCAATCTGGTATCGCGCCAGGGCAATCGACGCTGTGTGATTTCGTTCTACCGCCCGCCGACGCAGCAGGGGTTCTCCCTGGCTGAGTTGTCGTTTCTCAAGTGCTTGTCGGACACGCTGTTGCCGTTGATGGAACGGCACGCCCAGAGCCTGCGCCAGGCGCCGCACGCCGAGACTGAGCCGGCCCATACCCTGTTGGAACAATCGCAGTTGCAGCGTGAGTTCTACAAACGCTTGTCTTTGAGCGACATCACCCTTTCGGCGCGGGAACAGGAGGTGTGCCTGGGCCTGCTGACCGGCGGTACCGTGCCGCAAATCGCGGAGAAACTCAGTGTCAAAAACAGCTCGATCGAGACCTACCTCAAGCGCGCCGCCGCCAAGCTGGGCGTGAGCGGCCGGCATGGCCTGGCCAAATGGATGGTGGGCGCCTGATGAGCACACGAGCACTGTGCACCGTCGGCATGGCCTGGATGCTCGGCGGTTGCTCGCTGATTCCCGAGTACCAGCGACCAGCCGCGCCGACGCCTGCGCAGTACCCCCAAGACGGCGTATACCGCCTGGCGCAGGCCGGCACCCAGGCGCAAAACCCGGACTGGCAGCAGCTGTTCCGCGACCCGGCGCTGCAACAGCTGATTAATGATGCGTTGATCAACAACCGCGACCTGCGAGTGGCGGCCCTGAATGTGCAAGCGTTCCAGGCCCAGTACCGAATCCAGCGCGCGGATCTGTTCCCGGCGATCTCTGCCACAGGCGCCGGCAAGCGCCAGAAGCTGCCGGGGAGCGTGACCGGCACCGGCAAGTCAGCGATAACCTCCAATTACTCCGCCACCTTGGGCCTGAGCGCTTACGAACTGGATCTGTTCGGCCGCGTGCGCAGCCTCAGCGAACAGGCGCTGCTCACTTACCTGGGCACCGAACAAGCGCGGCGCAGTACGCAATTGAGCCTGGTGGCCAACGTCGCCAATGCCTACCTGACCTGGCGCGCCGATCAGGAACTGCTGGCCCTGGCCGAGCAAACCCTGGTCGCCAACGACCACAGCTGGCAATTGACCAGCCGCAGTAAAAGCGCAGGCAAAGCCTCGGCGCTGGACGTAGTGCAAGCGCG
Organism: Pseudomonas sp. WS 5503; assembly: GCF_012985385.1. Lineage (NCBI taxonomy): Bacteria > Pseudomonadati > Pseudomonadota > Gammaproteobacteria > Pseudomonadales > Pseudomonadaceae > Pseudomonas > Pseudomonas sp. WS 5503. The sequence goes on along the minus strand of NZ_JAAQWI010000007.1, from coordinate 90,771 downwards.
CACAGCAGTGGAAAGTACCCGCGCCAGCGTAGCCCGCTATGAACGCCAGGTGGCCCAGGACCTCAACAACCTCACGCTGCTGGTGGGTGGCCCGGTGGATGAACACCTGCCTGCGCGCCCATTGGCCGACGATCTGGTCGCCCGCGTGCCCGCCGGCTTGCCCTCGGACCTGCTGCAACGCCGCCCGGATATCCTCCAGGCCGAATACCAACTGAAGGCGGCCAACGCCAATATCGGTGCGGCCCGTGCTGCGTTCTTTCCTTCCGTGACCCTGACGGCAAACGCCGGCAGCACCAGCAAGGAGCTGTCGGGGCTGTTCAAGGGCGGCTCGGGTAGCTGGATCTTTCAGCCGCAGATCAACCTGCCGATCTTCAACGCCGGCAGCCTGCGCGCCAGCCTCGATTACGCCAGGCTGCAGAAGGACATCACGGTGGCCCAGTACGAAAAATCCATCCAGGGCGCCTTCCAGGAAGTTGCCGACGGCCTCGCCGCACGCCAGACCTTCAACGACCAACTGGCGGCGCAACGGGATTTCGTCGCCGCCAACCAGAACTACTATGACCTGGCCGAGCACCGTTACCGCAGCGGCGTGGACAGCAACCTGACGTTCCTCGATGCGCAGCGTTCGCTGTTCAGCGCGCAACAGGCGCTGATTGTGGACCGGCTGGCGCAGTTGGTCGCCGAGGTGAATTTGTATACCGCACTGGGTGGCGCCTGGGATATCAGCGCAACCCCGACTGCCGCAGCCGGTACTCCCCCGGTGTCATCTGTGCATAGCGCAAAAAAAACCGGCTGAAATACGCAGGGTCCTTGAACCCCAGCTGGTAGCAGATTTCATTCGCGGAACTGCCGGTAAACAACAGCAGGCGCTTGGCCTCTTGCATCAACCGTTCAAGGATCAGGCGCTTGGACGGCAGGTCGGCAATGCGTCGGCACACTTCATTGAGCCGCGCCTGGGTCACGCCAATGCCCTCGGCATAACGCGCCAACGGCCAGTGTTCCAGGTAGTGGGCTTCGATCAGCTCGTTGAAACGATGGAAGATGCGAAGGTCTTCATGGGCTGTCGGGCGTGCCGGCTGGGCGTGGGCGCACAGGCGCAGCAGCCGGATCATGATCAACCGCGTCAGGCTGTCGAGGGCGGCGGCGCGCCCTGCCCGTTCGGCGTTGATCTCACTGCACAGCGCCTCGAAGAGTTGTTCCACCCCCTCAGCGTCGCCAGTCAAGGCCACACATGCGGCGCCGGAGGCGAGGCTGGGGTCGGCGTCGATCAATCCCCATACAAGCTGCTGGCGCACCGTCAATACATGCCCGTCGGCATCGGCTTCGGTGACAAAAGCATGGGCCACCGTGGGTGGCGTAAGGAAAAACATCGGTCCCGATTCAACGTACTGGCGGTCATCCAGATACACCCGCACTGCACCACTCTTGACGTAATGCACCTGGAAAAACCGGTCATGGCGATGCACCGCCATATTGCGCCCGAAAAACCCCGCCAGGTTGCCGAGCTTGTCGTAATGCACCTCGGCGTCGCTGTAGCGCTGGTCGTAGACCTGCCCGATGTTGATGTTGGGAATCGGCTTCACGGGGCTCTCTTCTTGTTGTTGTGAGGCCAGCGCAGTGTGCCACGCTTGACGGTAGTTAACATATTAATTATAACGTTAACAACTTAACGAACGGCCTGTGCAGCCGTCGTCACCGCCAGGAGAAACGCATGAGCCGAACCCTGCATGATGTTGCCAGCGGCACCCTGTTCGGCGTTGCGCTGAACTACCAGGGCCTGCTGGACCAGCATCTCGCCGCCTTCCAGCAGGCGCCCTACCAGCAGCCGCCGACCAAGCCGGTGCTGTTTATCAAAACCCCCAACACCCGCAATGCCCATGGCGGCGTAGTGCTGCAGCCTGCGGGCGAGCGCCTGCAGCCGGGCCCGGCGCTGGGTGTGGTGATCGGCCAGCGCGCCAGCCGTGTCAGCCTGGAGAACGCCATGGCGCATGTGGCCGGGTATGTGGTGGTGAATGAATTCAGCCTGCCGGAAGACAGCTACTACCGCCCCGCCGTCAAAGCCAAATGCCGCGATGGGTTTTGCGCCCTGGGCCCGCAGTTGGTGGCGCGGGATCAAGTGGCCAACCCCAATCAATTGAGCCTCAAGCTGTTCGTCAATGGCGAGCTGCGCCAGGAAAGCTCTACCGCCGATTGGGTACGCGACATCCCGCAATTGATCGCCGAGATCAGCGAGTTCATGACCCTGTACCCCGGCGATGTACTGATCACCGGCACCCCGCAAGGCCGCGTGGATGTGCAGCCAGGCGACCAGGTTGAGGTCGATATCACCGGCATTGGCCGCCTGAGCAACACCATTGCAGCGGAGGCATCGGCATGAAACGCGCACGTATCCACTTTGAAGGTGCAACCCACAACGTATTGGTGCAAGCCGACTGCAGCGTGCGCCTGAAGGATGGGCGGTTGCTGGCCGAAGACCAGGTGCAATGGCTGCCACCCGCCACCGGCAACATGTTCGCACTGGGTTTGAACTACGCCGACCACGCCGCCGAACTGGCCTTTACGCCGCCGACCGAACCGCTGGCATTCATCAAATCGGTGGGCACCTACACCGGTCACCGCCAAGTCAGTTGGCGCCCCGACAACGTCGCCTACATGCACTACGAGTGCGAGCTGGTGGCGGTGATCGGCAAGACCGCGCGCAACGTCAAGCGCGCCGACGCCCTGGACTACCTGGCCGGTTACACGGTGTGCAACGACTACGCGATCCGCGACTACCTGGAAAACTACTACCGCCCCAACCTGCGCGTGAAAAACCGCGACGCCACCACCCCGGTCGGCCCATGGATTGTCGACGTGGCCGATGTGCCCGACGCAGGCAACCTGAAATTGCGTACCTGGATCAACGGCGAACTGCGCCAGGAAGGCAGCACGAAAAACATGATTTTCGATATCCCCTACCTCATCGAATACCTGTCCAGCTTCATGACCCTGCAACCGGGCGACATGATCGCCACCGGCACGCCCGAGGGCCTGGCCGATGTGGTGCCGGGGGATGAGGTAGTGGTGGAAGTCGAAGGCGTGGGCCGCCTGGTCAACCGTATTGTCAGTGAAACGGAGTTTTTCTCCGAGCGCAAAGAGGCTTGAGCACCATGATCAAACACTGGATCAACGGCCGTGAGGTCGAAAGCAAAGACACCTTTATCAACTACAACCCGGCCACCGGCGAGGCCATCGGTGAAGTGGCCAGCGGCGGTGCCGAAGAAGTCGCGCAGGCCGTGGCGGCGGCCAAGGCCGCGTTCCCCAAGTGGGCCAATACGCCGGCCAAGGAGCGCGCGCGCTTGATGCGCAAACTGGGCGAGCTGATCGAACAGAACGTGCCACACCTGGCCGAGCTGGAAACCCTGGACACCGGCCTGCCGATCCACCAGACCAAGAACGTGTTGATCCCGCGTGCCTCGCACAACTTCGATTTCTTCGCAGAAGTCTGCACCCGCATGGACGGCCACACCTACCCGGTGGACGACCAGATGCTCAACTACACCCTGTACCAGCCGGTAGGCGTGTGCGGGCTGGTGTCGCCGTGGAACGTGCCGTTCATGACCGCCACCTGGAAGACCGCGCCGTGCCTGGCGCTGGGCAATACGGCGGTGTTGAAGATGTCGGAGCTGTCGCCGCTGACCGCCAATGAACTGGGGCGCCTGGCGGTGGAAGCCGGGATTCCCAATGGCGTACTTAATGTGATCCAGGGCTATGGCGCCACAGCCGGTGATGCACTGGTGCGCCACCCGGATGTACGGGCGATTTCCTTTACCGGCGGCACCGCCACCGGTAAGAAAATCATGCAGAGCGCCGGCCTGAAAAAGTACTCCATGGAACTGGGCGGCAAGTCGCCGGTGCTGATTTTTGAAGACGCCGATCTGGAACGCGCCCTCGACGCCGCGTTGTTCACGATCTTTTCCCTCAACGGCGAGCGCTGCACCGCTGGCAGCCGCATCTTCATCCAGGAAAGCGTCTACCCGCAATTTGTCGCCGAGTTCGCGGCGCGAGCCAAGCGCTTGATCGTCGGCGACCCCCAGGACCCGAACACCCAGGTCGGCTCGATGATCACCCAGGCCCATTACGACAAGGTCACCGGCTACATCAAGATCGGCATGGACGAAGGCGCCACACTGCTGGCTGGCGGTCTGGAACGCCCGGCCAACCTGCCGGCGCACCTCAGCCGCGGCCAGTTTATCCAGCCGACGGTGTTTGCCGACGTGAACAACCGGATGCGCATCGCCCAGGAAGAAATCTTCGGCCCGGTGGTGTGCCTGATCCCGTTCAAAGACGAAGCTGAAGCGCTGCAATTGGCCAACGACACCGAATACGGGCTGGCCTCCTACATCTGGACCCAGGACATCGGCAAGGCCCACCGCCTGGCGCGCGGTATCGAAGCGGGCATGGTATTTATCAACAGCCAGAACGTACGGGATTTGCGCCAGCCGTTTGGCGGGGTCAAAGGCTCGGGCACTGGGCGTGAAGGCGGCCAGTACAGCTTCGAAGTGTTTGCCGAGATCAAGAACGTGTGTATTTCCATGGGCAGTCATCACATTCCGCGCTGGGGCGTCTGAAGCCCGCATTGCCTGTAGGAGCGAGCTTGCTCGCGAAGCACCCACAGGCACCGCTGGCTACCTGAAGCGCTGCGTTATCGTTGACGTTTTTCGCGAGCGAGCTCGCTCCTACAAAAGAATAATTATTCAGGAGAGTCATCATGGGCGAAGTGGTTCTGGCAGCGAAGATCTGCCACGTACCGTCGATGTACCTGTCGGAACTGCCCGGCAAACATCACGGCTGTCGCGAAGCGGCGATTGCCGGGCACAAGGAGATCGGCCAGCGTGCCCGCGAACTGGGGGCCGACACTGCGGTGGTGTTCGACGTGCACTGGCTGGTCAACAGCGGCTACCACGTCAATTGCGGCGAGCAGTTCCAGGGCACCTACACCAGCAACGAACTGCCGCACTTCATCAAGAACATGGACTACGCCTACCCCGGTTGCCCAGAGCTGGGCGAGCTGATCGCCGCCGAAGCCAACCTGGCTGGCGTGCGCAGCATGGCCCACAACATCCCGAGCCTGGAGCTGGAATACGGCACCCTGGTGCCCATGCGCTACATGCATATGGGCGTGCCCGACGCAGAGAAATTCAAGGTCATTTCCATCGCTGCCTGGTGCGCCTGGCATCGCCTGGAAGACAGCTTTGCCTTCGGCGCCGCCGTGCGCCGGGCGATCGAAAAGAGCGACCGCAAGGTGCTGGTGCTGGCGTCCGGCTCGCTGTCCCATCGGTTCTCTGACGACCGCCAGGCTGAGGCGAATATCCACAACTGGACCCGCGAATTCGACAAGCAGGTGGACCTGCATGTCGTGGAAATGTGGAAGCAAGGTCGCTTCAGGGAGTTCTGCGCCATGTTGCCCGACTACGCCGATCACTGCTTTGGCGAAGGCAAGATGCACGACACCGCCATGCTCCTGGGCCTGCTGGGTGGGCCCGACTATGCCAAGCCGGCCGAGATCATCACGCCGCCGTTCGGCAGTTCGGGCACCGGCCAGATCAACGCGATTTTCCCGCTTTAACCCTGGGAGAACACCATGCCGCACTTTATCGCTGAGTACACCGACAACCTCGAACAGCAGGCCGATTTGCCCGGCCTGTTTGAAAAAGTCCACCGCGTGCTGGGCGACAGCGGTGTGTTTCCGCTGGGCGGCATTCGCAGTCGCGGCGTGCGCCTGGACACCTGGCGCATGGCCGATGGCAAGCACGACTATGCCTTTGTGCACATGACCCTCAAGGTCGGCCATGGCCGCGACCTGGCGACGCGCGAAGCAGTCGCCCAAGCGGTGTTCGCGGTGATCACCGCACACTTCGCCGAGCTGCAGGCGCAACGGTTGTTGGCGCTGTCGTTCGAGATGATCGAGCTGCACCCACAGCTCAACTTCAAGCAGAACAATGTGCATGCGTTCCTGAACAACCCGGCAAGCTGAAACGGCCCCGCCCCCCCTGTAGGAGCGAGCTCGCTCGCGAAAAACCCACAGGCCCCGCGGATCACCGACAGCGCTGCGTTTTCGTTAACGTTTTTCGCGAGCAAGCTCGCTCCTACAACAAAAAGAACAACGCCATGAGCACAGCCCATTCCACTGCAAGCCTGCGGCTTGCCGAGCACGACCGCACCCATCGTTTGGTGACCTGGCGCCTGATGCCCTTGTTGCTGGTGTGTTACCTGTTCGCCCATCTGGACCGCATCAACATCGGCTTTGCCAAGATGCAGATGAGCAGCGACCTGCACTTCAGCGACACCGTGTATGGCTTCGGCGCCGGCCTGTTCTTCATTGCCTACGCACTGTTCGGCGTGCCCAGCAACATTGCCCTGGACCGTGTCGGGCCACGGCGCTGGATCGCCTGCCTGATGGTGGTGTGGGGTCTGCTCTCCACCGGCATGTTGTGGGTGGAGAGCGCGCGCGGGTTCTACGTGCTGCGCTTTCTGCTGGGTGTGGCCGAGGCCGGGTTTTTCCCGGGGATCCTGGTATTCCTCAACCGCTGGTACCCGGCGCGTCGTCGCGCCCAGGTCACTGCCTTGTTTGCCATTGCGGTGCCCATGGCCGGAGTGCTGGGCGGGCCGATTTCCGGGGCGATCCTAGAGAACTTCCACGACGTCGGCAGCCTGCGCGGCTGGCAATGGATGTTCCTGATCGAAGGCGCGCCCGTGGTGCTGCTGGGCCTGGTGGTGCTCAAGTGGTTGCCGGACAGTTTCGAGTCGGTGCACTGGCTGACTGCCGAGCAAAAACAGCAACTGCGCACCCAACTGAGCAACGAGGAACAGCGCAAGACCATCACCTCGTTCGGCGGCATCCTGCGTGACCCGCAGGTGTGGCTGCTGGTGGCCGTGTACTTTGCGGTGATGCTGGCGGTCAACACCCTGGCGTTCTGGATGCCCACCCTGATCCACGGCGCCGGCATCGGCCGCGACAGCCAGGTCGGCTTGCTCAGCGCCGTGCCGTACCTGGCCGGTTGCTTCTTTATGCTCGGCTGTGGGCGCTCGTCCGACCGCCACCGCGAGCGCCGCTGGCACCTGTGCGTGCCATTGCTGATGGCGGCGCTCGGCATCGCCGTGGCGGGCCTGGCGCCCGCCAATGCGCTGCTGGTGATGGGCGGGCTGTTGGTCGCCGGCATGGGCGCCAGTGCCGCGCTGCCGATGTTCTGGCAACTGCCACCGGCGTTTCTCTCCCACACCACCCAGGCGGCGGGCATCGCCATGATCAGCTCGTTCGGCAGCATCGCGGCGTTCCTCGCGCCCTACCTGATCGGCTGGATGCGCGACGCCACCCAGAGCGCCAGCCTGGCCCTGTACGTACTCGCGCTGTTTATCGCCCTCGGTGGCTTGCTGGTGCTGCGCACCCAGGCCGCCATCGTCAACCCACACTAGAGACCGTTGCCATGCTCGACTCCCAGCAAATCCTTGCGGCCGCCGCCCACCTGGACCGCGCCGAACGCAGCCGCGAACAGGTGCGCCAGTTTTCCCTCGACTACCCCGATATGACGATCGACGACGCCTACGCCATCCAGCGTGAATGGGTCGCGCAGAAGATCAAGGACGGGCGCACGCTCAAGGGCCACAAGATCGGCCTCACATCACGGGCCATGCAGGTGTCGTCGAATATCACCGAACCCGATTACGGTGCCCTGCTCGACGACATGTTTTTCGACGAAGGCAGCGACATTCCCTTCGAGCGTTTCATCGTGCCGCGGGTGGAGGTGGAACTGGCTTTCATCCTCGGCAAGCCGCTCAAAGGCCCCAACTGCACGGTGTTCGATGTGCTCGACGCCACCGAGTGGGTGATCCCGGCGCTGGAAATCATCGACGCCCGCATCCAGCAGGTCGACCCGCATACCAACGCCACCCGCAAGGTGTTCGACACCATCTCCGACAACGCCGCCAACGCCGGTGTGGTCCTCGGCGGCCGCGCCGTGCGCCCCACCGAGATCGACCTGCGCAAGGTGCCGGCGGTGTTGTATCGCAATGGCGTGATCGAAGAGTCCGGGGTGTCGGCGGCGGTGCTCAACCACCCGGCCAAAGGCGTGGCGTGGCTGGCCAACAAGCTGGCGCCCTATGACGTCACCCTGCTGCCCGGCCAGGTGATTCTCGGCGGCTCGTTTACCCGCCCCGTGGCGGCCCGCCCTGGCGATACCTTCCACGTCGACTACGACCTGCTCGGCTCGATTGCCTGCCGCTTCGTCTGAACCCAGGAGTGCTTTCATGGACATGCCTGTCAACCGCTTCAAGCAACGCCTGCACAACCGCGAGGTACAGATCGGCCTGTGGCTCGGCCTTGCCAACGCCTACTGCGCGGAACTGGCCGCCAACGCCGGTTTCGACTGGCTGCTGATCGACGGCGAACATGCGCCCAACCAGCTGGGGGACATGCTCGCGCAATTACAGGCCATCGCGCCCTACCCCAGCCAGGCGTTGATTCGCCCGGTGATCGGCGACACGGCGCTGATCAAACAACTGCTGGATATCGGCGCCCAGACGCTGCTGGTGCCCATGGTCGAAAACGCCGCCCAGGCCCGGGAACTGGTGCGCGCCCTGCGCTACCCGCCCCAGGGTATTCGCGGGGTCGGCAGCGCCCTGGCCCGCGCCTCGCGCTGGAACACCATCGCCGATTACCTCGACCAGGCCGACGCGCAGATGTGCCTGCTGGTGCAGATTGAGAATGCCGAAGGCCTGGCCAATCTGGACGCCATCGCCGCCGTCGAAGGCGTGGACGGGGTGTTTATCGGCCCGGCAGATTTGAGCGCGTCCATGGGCCATCGGGGTAACCCGGGGCATCCGCAGGTACAGGCGGCGATTGAGGACGCCATCGTGCGTATCGTCAAGGCGGGTAAGGCGGCAGGGATTCTCAGTGCGGATGAAAATCTCGCACGACGCTATATCGAGTTGGGAGCGACGTTCGTGGCGGTGGGGGTGGATACCACGGTGTTGATGCGGGGGCTGCAAAGCCTGGCCGGGAAGTTCAAAGACGTACCGGTGGCTGCCAATACCGGTGGTGTCTACTGAAATCCATGTGGGAGCTGGCTTGCCTGCGATGGTGGTGCATCAGCGACAGATAAGCCAGCTGACCCGGCGCTATCGCAGGCAAGCCAGCTCCCACAGTTGACCGGTGGTGGTTCAGTCATTAGTTCAGCGCTTGATGTTCTTCAAGTCATCCAGCAACCCCAACAGCATCTGGAATTTCTCTTCGCCAAACTGATCCTGCAAACGCTGGTAGTTGGCCTCCATGCACTGGCTCATGGACTCGAAACTCGCCTTGCCCTTGTCCGCCAGGGTAATCAGCACCCGGCGCTGGTCCTGTTCGGCCTTGCGCCGGTGCACCATGCCGGCCGCTTCCATGCGCACCAGCACGCCGGTCATGCTTGGCTTGAGGATGCAGGCCAGCTCCGCCAGTTGGTAGATCTCCAACTCACCGTGCTGTTCAAGGATGCGGATGATGCGCCATTGCTGTTCGGTCAGGCCGTGTTCATTCAGGGAAGGACGGAAAAAACTCATCGCGGCCTCGCGCGCTTGCAGCAAGGCCAGGGTCAGGGATTGTCGAGGTGTGGACATAGGGCTCAGGGTCACGAAGTATTTAGTTAATAGTTTAACGAAACTCTAACATTCCCGGCCGGCGAGCGCGCTATAACTTGTAGGTGCCCTCGCCCGTGGCGCGCTGAATCAAAAACCCGGGCACGCAGGATCAAGACTTCCCGCCCGCCAGGGGCCCTAATGGAGGCATCCGCTTTAGCGCCTTCCTTCACTTTTTCAGGCTGCGCCATGATCAACATCGAAACCCCCACGTACTACACCGCCACCAAGAAATACAACCTCAGCTTCCCCACCCTGGAACAGGATATCGACGCAGACGTCGTGGTCATCGGCGGCGGCTTTTCCGGGATCAACACGGCCCTTGAGCTGGCGGAAAAAGGCATCACCAACATTGTGGTGCTTGAAGCGCGCTACCTGGGCTTTGGCGGCACGGGTCGCAACGGTGGGCAGATCATGGCAGGCATCGGCCATGACCTGGAGAAGATCAAGAAGGACGTGGGCGAAGACGGACTGCGCCAAGTGTTCGAGATCAGCGACCTGGGCGCCGACATCATCAAGAACCGCATCGCCAAGTACAACATCGACGCGGACTTTTGCCACGGCTACGGCTACATGGGCTTCAACGCCCGCCAGGAAAAAACCCTGCGCGCCTGGGAGAAGGACTTCAGGTCGATCAACAGCCAGCACGAAATCCGCTTTCTCGGCGGCTCCGACGTACAACAGATCATCGGCTCCACCGCCTACACCAGCGCCCTGTTGCACATGGGCGGCGGGCATGTGCACTCGCTGAACCTGCTGCTGGGCGAAGCCACCGCACTGGCCAGCCATGGCGTGAAGATCTTCGAGAACAGCCCGGCCCTGGACGTCAGCTACGGCGAGCGCATCACCGTGCGCACCGGTCGCGGTTCGGTACGCGCCAGCAAGTTGCTGTGGGCCTGTGACAGCTTCCTCAACAAGCTGGAGCCAGAACTGCACCGCTCGACCATCAACACCTACGCGTTCCAGATGATGACCGAGCCGTTGTCCGAGGAGTTGATCCAGCGCATCAGCCCGATCCGTGGAGCCTATAGCGACATCCGCCCAGTGATCGACTACTACCGCGTCACCAACGAGAACCGCCTGCTGTTCGGCGCCGCCACGCCTTTGGTGGAGCACATTCCCGGCGACCTCAAAGCCTGGAACCGCAACCTCATGCTGAAGATTTTCCCCTACCTCAAGGACGTGAAAATCGACTTGGCCTGGGGCGGCCCGATGGCATGCAGCCCGAACCTGTTCCCGCAGGTGGGCACCTTGCCGGGGCGCAGCAACGCGTTTTTCGTGCAGGGCTATTCCGGCTTTGGCGTCACGCCCAGCCACATCATCTGCAAGGTGCTGGCCGAAGGCATGAGCGAAGGCTCGGCGCGCTATGACCTGGTCAGCTCGATTCACCGCCCCACCATCATCGGCAAGGACGCGATTCGCCCGCTGCTGCTGACGGCGGGCAAATCCTGGCACCAACTTTCCGGCTACTGGAACGGTCGCCGCTAACCCCCTGTAGGAGCGGGCTTGCCCGCGAAAAACTTCAACGATAACGCGTGCTTGCTGAATGAACGCGGCGCCTGTGAGTTTTTCGCGAGCAAGCTCGTTCCTACAAAAATCTCGTACTTATCGGAGCATCTGCCATGACACTTACCACCCTCAAACACAACGTCCAGCTGTCGGAACTCGACGCCTGGGGCACCGTGGCCGACCTCGGCTCGCAAATCCTCGAAGGCGAAGTACGCGCCTTCGGCAAGATGACCTTTGGCGCGCCCACCGATGCGGTCAGCAGTGCGTACTTCGGCACGACCCAGGGCAAGTTCCGCATGGTCTACCCCTTCGCCGAGCAAGCCACGGTAGTGACCGGCGAAGTGGTGCTGACCGACGAGTCCACCGGCCAAACCACCCGCTACAAGGCCGGTGACAGCTGGTTCGTGACCAAGGGCACGCCGGTGCTGTGGGAAGTGGTCAGCGAGAGTTTCGTCAAACACTACTTCGCCGTCGTGTAAGGGAGGCATTGCCATGTCGAATTCATCTGACTGGATCACCGTGGGCGCCCTGGCTGAGGGGTTTGCACCCGAGGCCTTCATCCTGCCGAACCTGGCCGACCTGGCCGGCCAGACCTTCACCCTGCACTTTGCCAATGGCTGGCAGATCGAACACCGCTTCGAACAGGAGCGCCTGGCCTGGCACGCCGCCGATGGCCACTCCAGCGGCAGCGCCGCCTACCGCGCCAGCTCCATTCGCCCGGGCCTGTACCTGGTGGACTTTATCAAGCACGAGGCGGGGCAAAGCTGGTCGATCAGCCTGGTGCTGGACACGCCAACGGCCTCGTTTACCGCGGTGATTGGCCGTATGCCGGAATCAGCGGAGACCCACGAAGGCCTCTACCACCGCGCCCTGGCCGGCAAACCGCTGACCTCGGTACAGGTTGACTTCCTCCACGGCAGCCTCGACCGGCCGTGGCAGAACGGCCACTGCCTGCACGCCCCCACCAATGAGTTGGTCGGCCTGCGCAACCACTACCGCTACAGCCCCAGCGAGGTCTACGAGCACATCTACCTCAACCCGCAATTCTACGCCTGGCAATGCCTTGAGGGCGTGGAGAAAGGCCTGTGCGACACCGACCGCTGCCATTACTACAAGATCGCCGAACAGCTGTACCTGTTCGTCTGGCAGGAGAAGATCGTACCGACCCTCGGCCTGGTGCTGATCGACCTGCAACAGCATCGCAGCGACGGCAAGATCTTCGGCTATGCCGGGGCGTCCTTCGACGCGCTGTCGAACTTCCCGATCAGTTCCTATTGCCAGGTGCTCAACCGCACGGAGTACCCCCGTGACTGAGCCGCGCACGGTGGTGATCACCGGGGCCGGCACCGGCATCGGCGCTGCCTGCGCACGCTTGTACGCACAGGAAGGCGCGCATCTGGTGCTGATCGGTCGGCGTCGTGAGCCACTGGAACAGGTGGCGCTGGACACCGGCGGGCTGATCCTGGTGGGCGATGCCGCCTGCCCGGACACCTGGGACGGCTTCATCCAACAAATCCGCAGCCACTTCGGGCGCCTCGATGTGCTGCTGGCCTGTGCCGGTGGTCACGGGCTGGGCAGCGCGACCCAGACCAGCCCGGCCACCTGGGAAGGCGCGCTGCGCAGCAACCTCGACAGTGCGTTTTACAGCGCTCGCGCCTGCCTGCCGCTGTTGCAGGAAAGCGCCGGGAACATGGTGCTGATTGGCTCCATCGCCTCATTGGCGGCAGGCCCCGAGGTGTGTGGCTACACCACTGCCAAGCATGCGCTGCTCGGGCTCAACCGCTCGCTGGCCCGTGATTATGGGCCCCATGGCGTGCGGGTGAACGCGGTGTGCCCAGGCTGGGTGCACACGCCGATGGCCGACGCGGAGATGCAGCCGTTGATGGAGGCGTACGGCGAAACCTTGCAGCAGGCCTATACACGGGTGTGTGCCGATGTCCCGCTGCGGCGCGCCGCCCGTGCCGACGAGATCGCCAAGGTGTGCCGCTTCCTGGCCAGCGATGACGCCTCGATCATTACCGGCGCCACGTTGGTGGCGGACGGTGGCTCCAGCATCGTCGACGTGCCGACGCTGGCGTTTACGCACCTGGAGCCTGCCCATGACGAATGACCTGGATTTCAGCGGCCAGGTCGTGCTGGTCACCGGCGGCGCCCAGGGCATTGGCCTGGGCATCGTCCAAGCCTTTGCCCAACGCGGTGCGCGGGTGGTGATTGCCGACCGTAGGGTTGAACAGGCTGAAGCCCTGGCTGCCGGGTTATGCGCGCAGGGGTATCACGTTGACGCCGTTGGCGTTGACCTGGCGGATGCCGAAGCGGTGTTCGCCTGCGTCCAAGGCTTGGCGCAACTGGATGTGCTGGTGCACAACGCCGGGTATTTTCCGCTGACCGCCTTTGCCGACATTACCCCAACGATCCTGGAGCGCACCCTGGCGGTGAACCTGTCGGCGCTGTTCTGGCTGACCCAGGCGGCGTTGCCGATGTTTCGCGAACAAGGCCGGGGCTGCGTGCTGGTGACGTCTTCGGTCACCGGCAACCGGGTCGGTTATCCGGGGCTGAGCCACTATGCGGCGTCCAAGGCCGGGGTGAATGGGTTTATCCGCAATGCCGCGCTGGAGCTGGCGCCGTTGAATGTGCGGGTCAACGGCGTGGAGCCCGGCATGATCGCCACGCCGGCGATGGGCAACCTGGGCGATGCGGCCGTGAACGACAGCATCGCCCGCCGTGTGCCGCTGGGGCGCCTGGGCGCGGCGGCGGATATTGCCGGGGCGATGGTGTTTCTGGCCTCTGACCTGGCGGGCTATATCACCGGGCAGACGCTGGTGGTGGATGGTGGCGCGACGCTGCCCGAAATCTGAAACCCGATCGTTCCCACGCTCTGCGTGGGAATGCATCCTGTGACGCTCCGCGTCACGACTTCTGGCGCGGGACGCGGAGCGTCCGGGGCGGCGTTCCCACGCGGAGCGTGGGAACGATCACGCTTGCACCGCCTGCAACCGGCTGGAACGAAAATCCTTCGGTCTCTGGGAACGCCGCTTTGATGAGGGCGGTTTGCCGATCGTTCCCACGCTCTGCGTGGGAATGCATCCTGTGACGCTCCGCGTCACGACTTCTGGCGCGGGACGCGGAGCGGCCGGGGCGGCGTTCCCACGCGGAGCGTGGGAACGATCACGCTTGCACCGCCTGCAACCGGCTGGAACGAAAATCCTTGGGCGATACTTCGAACTGCTTCTTGAACGAGCGGCTGAAGTGCGCCGAGTCGGTAAAACCCCACTTGTAGGCAATCGAGGTGATCGACTCGCTGCGCAGGAAGGGGTTGGTCAAGTCGTCCGCACTGCGCTTGAGCCGTGCGCGCTGGATGTAGCGGCAGACGCTGTCGTCCTGTTCCTCGAACAAGCGGTACAGGTGCCGTACCGAGATATTCAGGCGGTTGGCCAGGCCGATCGGGCTCAGGCCTGGCTGGCTCAGCGACTCATCGATGACTTTTTGTACATAGCTGCGCAGGTTATTGCCGTGCAACGCAGCAACGCCCTCGCGGCACTCGTCGCCCTGCTCCAACGCCGACCCCAACAGCGAGACGAAGGCCGCTTGCAGCGCTTCCACTTGCGTGGCGTCTTCGTCGGTATCGTCCTTGCACAGTTGGTCCATCAGCACATGCAGCATGCGCCCACAGGCCTTGGTCGAGGAGATCTTGCCGAAGGCCCGTGCCTGACCGCCCAGGTGCTTGCATACCGCGTTGCGCGACAGGGACAGCGAGGCGTGTTCGATCAGGCCGAAGGGGGTGATTTCGATGGAGCCCACCGAGTCCATCAACAGCATCTCGCCAGGCGCCAGTTGCACGGTCTGCTCATTTTGGGTGATTTGCGAATAGCCGCTGCGCTGGCTGACCAGAAAACATTCCTGGTCGTTGTCATGGTCGGCGTGGTGCGTCGGGCGCTTGATCAGCCCGGCATTGGTGCGCAGGATGGCCAAGCCACGCGGCAGGTTATGGATCTCGCCGATAAACAGCGAACGGTTGAAAGCCAGCTCGGTATCGAAGTGGCCGCACGCGTCGCGCAGTTCACGGTTCCAGCTGTCGAGCCCGTCGGGTGCATGCTGTGGGATGCTCATGGGGTGTCTCCGCAGTGGCGTTATTCTTGTTGTTCTGGCGCAATAGTTAACATGTTATCTATATGCACGCAACAACAACCTGTTTGCCCTTTGCAGAAGCACTAATGGTGCCAATCAGAGGTCCGACAATACCCGCTGCAATCCGGCCAGTACGACCAAGAGATACCCGCGTTGCTCGGTGCTCAACCCAATGTAGCGCCGGAACGCCGGCATGCGGTTGACCACTTCGCTGCCGCCCATATGCTCCAGGCGCACGCACCATTGCTGGTCTTGCAGCTCGATGCGCAGGCGCTTGAAATCCAGCGGCATCAACGCGTGGAACAACACGCTGTCAGCCTGCAAACGCGCCTGCAACTCACGGCCCAGTGCCTGGTTGCCAGCGCGGCGCCGCACATGAATACCGCTACGCCGGATCGCGCCGCCATGGTGCACCTCGAAGCTGCCAGCGCCACCCGCTGCCGCAGGAACGCGCAGGACACATTCGGTCAGCACCAGGTGCATCAACACCTGCGACTCGGTGCGCTCGACAATCTCGAAGGCCACACCGCCCACTTCAAGGCTTGCCAGGCCCAGGTCACGCCGCAGGTGGGCCAGGGTCACCCCCGGCCGATACCCGCTGGGTGCGCGGTCAGCACGAAACAGCTCAAACAGTTTTTGCCGCAAGGTTGCCATAACCCTCATGGGATTGCCCCGGTTCGTGATTGAATTCCTTGGCCAACACCTCTTCCACACAGGCGGGCTTGAAGGGGTTGACCTTCTGCACCACCAGGGTCCAGAACAGCGCATAGGTGGCCGTCACGCCGAGCATCACGCCAAACGGCACGTAGATGTCAGCCGGGTTCATGCCTGGCGGAGTGATGAACCACATGCCCAGCAGGATGCCGATGCTGGAGACGATCTGCGGCAGCGGGAACCACGGCGAGCGATAGGCCCGAGGCAAGTCCGGACGCCGAATGCGCAGGATCACCACCGACAGCGTCACCAACAGGTAAGCGAAACTCCACGCGCATACCGCCGCCAGCACCAGGTGCATGATGTTGTCGGTGTTGCCGCCCAGGTACAGCGCATGCAGGCACGGAATCAACATGGCCACCAGGATGCACAACAGCGGCGTCTTGAAACGCGGGTGCAGGTAGGTGAACACCTTGGGCAAGGCGCCATCCACCGCCATGCCATAGAGGATGCGCGGCACGCCGGCCATCAGGGTATTGATGGTCGCAGCGCCAGCGAACAGAAAGCCGATACCCAGCCACAACGGGCCGATCTGCCCCATTACCTGTTCGGCAAATCGGGGGATGGCCATGGGTGTGTCCAGCAGGTGCACGCCGGACGCGGCGTCGAGCACGACGTTTTCCACCTGGCGCTTCATCGCCGCGCCATAGATGAACATGCACGTCGCCACGCCCATCAGCCCGAGCATCATCGCCCGTGGCATCACCTTGGCCGATTGGCGCAGGTCCGGCGCCAGCGGGGTGACGAACTCGCAACCCACGAACATGAACATCGCCATGCCCACCAGCGACAGCACGGTGACCAGGTCGGTGCCCACCAGCGACTCACCGAACCAGCCCTCCAATTGCACCGCCGGCGCGGCGACCAGGCCCAGTACGCCGAACACCATCAGGGTGGTCCACATGCCGAAGGTCAGGATGATCTCGGCGCGGCCAAATGCGCTGACGCCAAAGGCGTTCAGCACGCCGAACACCAGTACGAAACCGACGCCCAGCAACCACGAGCCGCCGGCCGACTCTGCCAGGGTGTTGAGGTGTTCGAAGTTCACCAGAGCCATGACGCCGGCGAGGATGGTTTCGGCGGTGCCGGCGAACACATGCACGATCAGGTAGGCCGACAAGGTCCCGGTGATCGCAAAGAACCGGCCCATGCCGCAGTTGATGTAGTCGTACACCGAGCCGGTGGTGGGCAGCATCGAGGCGGCCTCGGCGAAAGTCGTCGCCTGGGCCAGCATCATCACCACGGCGATCAGCATCGCCAGGGCAAACGCGCTGCCACCGATGCCAAAGCCCATGGTGGCGGTGAGAATCACCGGGCTGGCCATGATCAGGCCGATGGTGCTGGCCAACGCAGTGGGAAAACCTACCGTACCCCGGTTGAGGTGTGCGGTGAGTCGGTCGTTGATCGACATGGAGGGGTCCTCGAAGCGGTTTTTTTTAATGTGTCGGCACTCTGCGCCCCACTCCCGTTGATCGTCTTGCCCCTGTCTGCCGCCGGTTTTGTTGCTGCCTGCCAAGGCCTGCTGCCTGGCGGCCAGAGTCAATTGTCTGGCACGCAGGGAAAAGACTTGGCCTCACATCGCTCGCCCTAATGCGCCCTCACTCTTAACCAAGATGGGGGCAATAACAATGGAGCACACACTGAAAAACCGCTGCCTGCGCCAGACGGTCGGCCTGGGCGTGGCACTGTTGGTGGGCCAGGCGCAGGCCATCGAGTTGTATGCGGACGCCGACACCCAGGTCACCGGCAACTTCCTCGCCGTGTACGGTATGTTCAACAGCCCGAAGAACTACGATGGGCGCAGCGGCGGCTCCACTTGGCGTGAGGCGTTCATCAAGTACGGTCTGAGCGTCGAACAGCGCCTGGGCAACCTGGGCGGTGTGTATGGCACGGCCAACCTGGTGAGTTCCGGTACCTGGGGCGACGGCGATGCGGCCGGATTGACCAACGGCACCGAGCGCACCACCAAGTTTGACGAAGCCTTCGCCGGCTGGCGGTCTGGCGAGTTGTTACCGGCGCTGGGCAAGGACGGCCTGGACCTGTCGTTCGGTCGCCAGATCATCATGCTCGGCGACGGTTTTATCCTTAACGACGACGGCCCCAACCTGGGCAATGGCGTCGGCGACGGCGAGTTCAATCGCGGCGGCGCCTACTACATCGCCGCACGCCATGCCTTCGATAAGACGGCGGTGATTCGCCTGGGCGGCAAGGACGGTGTGCACGGCAGCCTGATGTGGATCAAGTCCGACAACCGCGCCCAAGCCCTCACCGAAATGGCCGCCGGCACCCTGGAATACAGTGCCGCGCCGGGCACCCTGGGGCTGACCTACATTCACGGCATCGATGTGGATGAGCGCTTCGCCACCGACCTGCAGCGCCAGCGCAAAGGCATGAACCTCTACAGCCTGCGCGGCACCGGCAATGCCGATATCGACAACGCGCACTTCGCCTTCGAACTGGCGCGCCAAAGCCGTCGCGATGGCCAGGAAAATGCCGGTTACGCCGAAGCCGGCTACACCTTCGCCAACCTGCCGTGGTCCCCGGACCTGACCTACCGCTACGCCCGTTATTCGAAGAACTGGGACAGCATGTTCTCAGGCTTCAACCGTGGCTACGGCACCTGGGTGCAGGGCGAAGTGGCGGGCAACTATTCCGGCCCCTTCAACAGTAATACCGCCGTGCAGCACGTGGCACTCAAGGTCAAACCACTGGAGAACGTCACCCTGGGGGCGTTGTTCTTCGACTACAACACCGTCAGTACGCGCGGCCAATTGAACCTGGATGGCCGCGAACTGGACCTGTATGCCGAATGGGCCGTCAACGAGCACCTGATCATCACGCCGCTGCTGGGCCTGTACAAACCCGATAAATCAGCCGATACCGGTGGCAATCAGGTCGGCGGCAACGGCACCAATGTCTACAGCCAACTGGTGGTCGCCGTGCCGTTCTAAACCGCCTCGGGCGCGCTGGGAGGCAGCGCCCGGACCTCGGCATAGGCGCCCTGATGATAGAGCAGCGGCGCACGGCCAAAATCATCGAAGGCCACCACCTTGCCGATCATGATCCAATGGTCGCCGCCGTCCACCTGCTGGTATTTCTCGCAGTGAAAACGCGCCGAGCAATCGGCGAATACCGGCGAGCCACCCTCCCCCGGCTCGTACTCGACCAGGGCGAAGCGGTCTTCACGGGGGCGGGCAAAATTGTTCGACAGGTGCACCTGGTCCGCCGCCAAGACATTCACGGCAAAGTGGCTGGCCTCCTCGAACACGGCATGGCTGTTGGAGCGCTTGTCAATGCTCCACAGCACCAGCGGCGGGTCGAGGGATACCGAGTTGAAACTGTTGGCCGTCACGCCCACCTTGCGCCCGGAGGCGGTGGCGGCGGTGACCACGGTCACGCCAGTGGCAAAATTGCCCAAGGCGCGACGAAAGGCTCGTGGGTCGAATACGTCGGACATGCAAGACTCCCGGGTGGCCTCTATGGGCCGCCCTGATTGTTGTAGGGAAAACGCAGCTACACCATGCTCGGGTCGGGTTCCAGGCCCATCAGCTCACGGCCAAGGATCTGCGCGCACACGTCATAGTCGGTGTAGGCATGCGCGCCCGTCATGTGAGCATCGCGGAACAGGCGCTGCATTTCGTTGTGTTCGAACCAGGCATTGCCACCGGCGGCGGCGAACAGCCGGTCTACCGCTTCGATGCACATCTTGGTGGCGTAAGCCTGGTTGGTGCGCCAGAACGCCAGGGTTTCTCGCGCTGGGTAGCGGTGGGCGGCGCTGTGTTCGGCGTGGTCTTGCCAGGTCTTCTCCAAAAACGCCCGAGCAGCGGCCACCTGGTGGGTGGACTCGGCCAGGCGCATCAGCGCCGGGGTCGCTGCGCCGACGGCGGCACCGGTATAGGCGCGCACACGGTTTTTGGTTTTTTCGCGGAACACCTCCAGCATGCGCTCGGCCACGCCGAGGCTGACGGTGGAAAAACCACTGGCGAAATACGGCCGGTACGGCGCGTAGAAAATCTGGCTGTCTGGGTAGAGACCAAAGCCTGCAGACTTGCCCTCCATCATGTCCTTGGCCTTCTGGATCCGGTGCTCAGGCACCCAGGCGTTGTCGATGATCAGGGTCTTGGTGCCGCTGCCTTTCATACCGGCCGCGAACCAGTCATCGCGGATCTGATAGTCACTGCGCGGCAGCACGGCAAAGCAGTAATCCTGGGTCCCTTCGGTATTCTGGCGACGGCAGCCGACAATCGCCCACTCGCCATGGTCACAGCCGCTGCTCCAGCCCATCTCGCCACTGAAGTACACGCCGCCCTCGCCCTCGGTCACCCGACCGAACGGCGCAATACTGCTGCTGGCCGTGGCATCCGGGTTGGCGCCCCAGATCTCCTCCTGCAACTGCGCCGAGAACAGCGCCAGTTGATGGCTATGGGTACACAACAAACTCATGGCCCAGGCGGTGCTGGCGCAACTGCCGGCGAGCAAGGCGATGCAGTCGGCGAATTCGGGCAGCGACAGTTCCAGGCCACCGAATGCCTTGGGCTGGAAGGCGCGGTGCAGGCCGATGCTTTTGAGCAGCGCGATATTCTCATCCGGCACTTGGCGCAGCTGTTCGGCACGGCTGGCGTTCGCGGCAATGGCAGGCAGAAGAGGCTTGAGGTCTTCGAGGAGCGGGTTTGGCTTTTTCATGGACGGCCCTGCTTATTATTGGAAGTCCGGCAGGCGCTCCGAATCGTGGAACGGCGCGGGATGCAGGGCCAGTATCAAACGGGTCGTGCAGGCGGGAAATGCACGTTCGGCAGGCAAGCTTGTACTTTTCACAAGCACGGCAGGCACAGACATAAAAGCTGGCAGGCACAGTCAAGCCGCTTATCAGTGCGTTGGTTAACCTCGGGGTTTCTTTGTGAACTGCCAGGAACCTGCCATGAGCGATATCCCGTTGCTGCCTCAAGTGGAAGCCTTTTTGCGTCGCCGCCATGGGCTGTTTATCGACGGCGCCAGTGTGCACAGCCACACCGACGCACGCCTGAGCGTGACCAACCCCGCCACCGGCCAGGTGATCGCCGACGTGGCCGATGCTGACCTGGCGGATATCGACGCTGCGGTCGCTTCTGCCAACCGTGGTTTTCAGCTGTGGTCCCAGGCTGCGCCCGCCATCCGTGGCAACGTGCTGCTGAAACTGGCCGACCTGCTGGAACAGCACCGCGAAGAACTCGCGCAGATCGAAACCTGCCAGTCAGGCAAGATCATCCAGATTTCCCGCGCCTTTGAGGTCGACCAGGCCGCGCACTTCCTGCGCTACTACGCAGGCTGGGCCACCAAGCTCAGCGGCCAGACCCTCACGCCCTCCCTGCCTTCGTTCAATGGCGAGCGTTACACCGCCTTCACCTTGCGCGAACCGGTGGGCGTGGTGGTGGGCATTGTGCCGTGGAATTTCTCGACCATGATCGCCATCTGGAAGCTGGCCTCGGCGCTGGTGACCGGCTGCAGCATCATCATCAAGCCCAGCGAATTCACGCCGCTGACCCTGTTGCGCATCGCCGAACTGGCCATCGACGCCGGCTTGCCGGCGGGGGTGCTCAACGTGCTGACCGGCGGCGGCCATGTCGGCAAGGGGCTGGTGGAACACCCCGGCACGCACAAGGTGTCCTTCACCGGTTCAGTACCCACCGGTATTGCAGTAGGCCGCAGTGCCATGGGCGCCGGGCTGACCCGCGCGACCCTGGAACTGGGTGGCAAGAACGCCGCCGGCTTCCTGCCGGATATGGATGTAGACAAGGCTGTGGGCGGCATCATCGAAGCCGGTTTCTTGCACTCCGGGCAGATCTGCGCGGCGGCCGAGCGCTTCTTCGTGCACCGCTCACAAATCGACGCCGTGCTGGAAAAACTCACCGCGCGCCTGAGCCGCCTGAACATCGGCTCGCCCCTGGACGAACGCACCGAATTCGGCCCGGTGACCCATCAGCAGCACCAGCAAAAACTGCTCGGCTACTTCAACCAGGCCCGCGCCGAAAACAACACGATCATCTACGGCGGCCACCTTATCGACCGCCCCGGCTGCTACGTCGAACCCACCGTAATCCTTGCCAACCACCTGCACGACCCCCTGCTCAACGAAGAAACCTTCGGCCCCATCGCCACCTTCCTGCCCTACGACGACGAAGACGAACTGCTGGCGCTGATGAACCACGGGCCCTACGGGTTGAGTGCCAGCCTATGGACCAACGACCTGGGCAAGGCCCTGCGCATGATCCCGGCCATCAAGGCGGGGACTCTGTGGGTGAACATGCACACCTTGCTCGACCCGGCAGTACCGTTTGGTGGTAGCCGGTCTTCGGGGTTAGGGCGGGAGTTTGGTGGTGCGTTTATTGAGGATTACACCGAGCTTAAATCGGTGATAGTTCGGTACTGAGCCTATTCACCGGCTGCGAAAAGCCTGCGCCACATTCGCTCCTACATGGGGTATTCAGCGTACCCGAACTGGCGTGGTTATCGGACCGCTCTTACACAAGGTAGATGAAGCGCTGAACCGAGAATGCCCGGTGGCCTGATGAAAACGCGCAAACCCCACAGGCAATGACAGTTCCCTGTGGGAGCCGTCGAGCTTTAGCGAGGCCGCGATAGCGGTGGGTCAGGCAACGAATAGGTTGACCGTGCCGCCGCCATCGCAGCCTCGCTGGGGCTCGACAGCTCCCACACTGGATAGGCTGCGCCTGGGAGAGTGCGCCAGGCTACCAAGTACCCATCGCCAGGCTGTGCGGCGAAAACTCCGCGAATTGCCACCGCAACGCCAATGCTGCCGGGCGGCGGACCACATGTTCCACCGTTACCGTCCACAGGCGCTGCGCGCCTTCGAACTCAGCCACTTGCGGCCCGCTCAGGATCAACGAAGTACGCCCGGCCACTTGCAGCACGTCGCCGGTCTCAAAATCAACAAACAACAACCCCGCCACCGGGTTGGCGTGCAGGTTGCCGAGGGTGTTGAAGAACAGGTTGCCGGCAAAATCCGGGATAGTCAGTACGTTGCCTTCCACGCGCACAAATCCCGTATTGCCGCCTCGGTGGGAGACGTCCACCGAGCGTTCGCCGTGCTGGTCGATGTAGCTGGCGACGAAGAAGGTGTCGGCGTGGCGGATCAGTGCTTGTGCGGCGTCGTCCAGGCGGCAGCTGCGCTCGGCCAGGTTGCCGGGTTTGCGTGCAATGCCAGCGACGGGCCGCAGTTGGATGTACTTGGGGCAATTGCCGAAGGTGTGCACTACGTCCACCGCAAAGCCCTCATCCTCAAGCGATCCGATCCGGCCATTCATGCGATTGCGGCGGCGGGTGTTGAGGTCGATGCCCAGCAGGCCGATCGCCGCGCCATCCGTTATCCCAGTCCAGGCGGGATCGCTTTTGGCGGGCAGGCTGTCGATCTGCAGCGTGTGTGGGTCCGGTGAATGCGCAAACCCTGGAGCGCCTTCCAGCATCGTTGCCCAGGGGATGCCTTGTTCGTCCACCACACCCGCGATCAAGTACGGCAGCAGCGGATAAAAATCGCGGTGCTGCTCAGGCAAATGATCACGAATGACCTTGGGCCCGATCATGGCCATGCGTTCAGAGACGCCGGCACTTTCCTGCATGTGTCGTTCGCCGACATGCCAAGGGGTTGCTTCAATCGAGTGCATGGCGCTCACCTCCGGTTAGATACGAGCATGCTGCGCCCAGGCCGTAATGGAGAGAATGCCCACCCAGGGCAATCCACTATTACGCCAACTGAAACGCCGGATGCTCGCGCAACGCGGTGACGCAGTAGTCGACAAAGCTGCGCACGCGCATCGACGCATGACGGCCTTCGCGGTAGACCACATGCACCGGCTGCGGCGGCAACTCGAAGGTAGGCAACAGGCGCTGCAACTGGCCGCTCGCCAGGTGTTCGTGCAGTGGGTAACTCAAGGCTCGAATCACGCCCGCCCCCTGCACCGCTGCATTGATCGCGCCTTGGACAGTGGCGCAACGCAGCCGGGCGCGAGCCTTGAGGGTGTAATGCGGGAAATCCCAGTGCACCGGGTCGGCGCTGGCAATCAGATGATGCTGCTTGAGTTCAGCCGGATGCCGGGGTTCGCCCCGGGTCGCCAAGTAAGCGGGGCTGGCACATACGACAGTGCGCACCTGCCCGACTTGCCGCGCAATGAGTGACGAGTTGGGCAATTCGCCGACCAGCACCGCCACGTCCAGCCCTTCTACGTGCAGGTTAGGGAAATAGTCGTGGTAATGCGCGATGACACGCACCGCTGGGTAGCGATCCGCATAACCGGCCAACAGCGGCGCCATGACATAGCGGCTGAACAGTAACGGCAGAAATATCCGCAGGTCGCCCTGGGCCTGCACATGCAAACCGTTGGCCGAGGCCTCGGCCGCGTCCACCGCTGCCAGCAGGCGCACGCAGTCGGCAAGGTAAGCCTGGCCTGCATAGGTCAGGTTGACACCGCGTGTACTACGTTGCAGCAACACCACGCGCAGGCGTGCCTCCAGGCGCGCAACTGCACGTACCAGCGTCGGCCCGGAAACCTGCGCATGACGTGCCGCCGACGCCAGGCTGGGTTGCCCGGCCAGCGCGGCAAACAGCTGCATATCGCGATAACGCTCCATCAGGCACGCTGCTTGGTCGCGGCGTTCAGGGCCGGGTCCTGCCCGAGGCGATGGCTGAGGAAATCCACAAACGTATTGACCTTGGCCGGTACTCGGCCGTTTTGCTGGAACACCACGTGGATCGGCAGCGGCGCCGGTTCGAAATCCTCCAGTACCAGTTCCAGTTCCCCCGCCGCCACCGCTGCCGCGACTTGATAAGACAGCACCCGCGTCATGCCCCACCCCAGGCGGGCCAGCTTGATCGCGGCATTGTTGGCGGTGACAACCAGGCGTGGCTCGATGGGTACCTTCAGCGGCTGGCCGGCGTCAACGAATGTCCACTCACTGACCAGTTGGCTGGACGATGAGGTGACGAGCTTGGCCTCACGCAACTGCTCGGGGCGCTGGGGGCGCCCGTGTTGGTCAAGATAAGCCGGCGATGCGCACACCACCCGGCGTACTTCGCCGACCTTGATCGCTTGCTGCCCGGATTGCTGCAGGTGGCCGATACGCACCGCCACGTCAACACCTTCGTCGGTCATATTGACCACCCTATCGACCAGCAAGGCGTTGATACTCACCAACGGAAAACGGTCCAGATAATCCCCCAGTACCGGCGCCACATACAGCTCGCCAAACAGTACCGGTGCGGTCACCGTCAACTGGCCGCCCGGGATGGAGTAGCTGCCCGCCGCCGCTTCCTCGGCTTCGTCCAGCTCGGCAAGGATGCGTCGGCAATCGTCCAGGTAACGCTGGCCGGCTTCGGTCAAGTGCAGGCTGCGGGTGGTGCGCGCCAGCAACTGCGTGCCGATGCGTTGTTCCATGGCGGCAATGGCGCGGGTCACGCTGGGCGGCGACGTGTTCAGGCGCCGGGCGGCAGCAGCGAAGCCCTCCTCCTCGGCCACGGCCAGGAACACCTGCATTTCATGAAATCGATCCATCTTTACGCCTTCTGATTATGTGTCCCTGTGGCGAGGGAGCTTGCTCCCGCTGGGGCGCGCAGCGGCCCTGAAAGCTGCCAGCGCGGTTTGGCTGAATAAATACGGCAGCCTTGTTGGGGCTGCTGCGCAGCCCAGCGGGAGCAAGCTCCCTCGCCACAGGTGTTGGGCTTCAACTCGATTGCAAACCGACAGCCGTGCGCGGCATGCCGACAAAACCCGGCAGTGCTTCGATGCTGGCGAGCCAGGCGCGTACCTCAGGGTAGTCGGCCAGGGACACATTGCCTTCCGGCGCATGGGCCACGTAGGTGTAGAAAGCGATATCGGCAATGCTGGGCTGCTCACTGGCGAGGAAACGGCTCTGGTTCAGTTGCTGTTCCATCACGCTCAGCAAGGCATGGGCACGGTTGATTGCACTGACAGTGTCCACCTCGGCGCCAAACACCGTGGCCAAGCGCGCCGTGGCAGGCCCAGCATGGAGTGGGCCGGCGGCGGCCGAGAGCCAACGCTGCACCCGGGCTTGCCCGACAGGGTCGCTCGGCAGCCATTCGCCCCGGCCATAGGTGCTTGCCAGATAAATCAGGATCGCATTGGAGTCGGCCAGTACCGTGCCGCCGTCATCAATCACCGGCACCTGGCCAAAGCTGTTCAGGGTGGTGAGGAACTCAGGCGTTTTATGCGCACCTTGCTTGAGGTCCACCAGGATAAATTCACTCGCCAGCCCCAGCAGGGACAACATCAGTTCGACCCGGTGGGAATGGCCGGACAGGGGGAAACCATAGAGTTTGATCGCAGGCTGGGTCATGACAGGCTCCAAATGAGTGGGTATCGACGCCAGGGATGTTCTACCACTGCCATGTCTGGCGGAATGACCAGGATTCACAATCCAGCATTTCATCCAGCGAAACAATCCCTCGTGCACGTCGCAGCCAAGCCTGGCGCGAGGATTTCATGAAAAAATTCAAACTATCGCCGCCCCCATCGTTCACACCTTCACGTGCAACGTTAAGTAGGAGGCAACATGCAGTACCGACAACTGGGTCATTCCGGCCTGCTGGTATCGGAAATCATCCTGGGCACCGTGCCCTTTGGCGGTCGCGCAGAGTTTGAAAAATGCGGTGCGGTGGACGTGCCCCTGGCCAAGCGCATGTTCGATATGGCGTTCGACGCCGGGGTGAACATGGTCGACACCGCCGACCTCTATTCCCACGGCCTGGCCGAAGAAGTGGTGGGCAAGGCGCTGGGCGACAAGCGCAACGACATTCTGCTGGCCACCAAGGGCCGCAGCCCGGTAGACGACAACCCCAACAACTCCGGCTCGTCGCGCTACCACTTGATCCGCGCCTGCGAAGCCAGCCTCAAGCGCTTGGGCACCGACCACATCGACTTGTACCAACTGCACAACTGGGACGGCATGACGCCAATCGAAGAGACCCTGGAAGCCCTGCGCCTGTTGGTCGGCTCGGGCAAGATCCGCTACTTCGGCACCAGCAACTTCACCGCCTGGCAGATGATGAAAACCCTGGGCAAGGCTGAACTGCACGGCATGCTCAAGCCGATTACCCAGCAGATCTACTACACCCCGGAATCCCGCGAGGCCGAGTACGAGTTGCTGCCGTTGGCCCTGGACCAGCAGGTTGGCACTTTGGTATGGGGCCCGATGGGCGAAGGCTTGCTGACCGGCACGACCCGACGCGGGCACAAGCCGCCCGCCAATACCCGCCAGGGCAGCGGTTGGCCGGAACCCTACGTCCACGACCAGGAGCGTGCGCTGGACATTATCGAGACCCTCGCCGCCGTCGGTGATGAACACGGCGTCTCGGTCGCCCGCACCTGCCTGGCCTGGCTCAAGGATCGCCCGGGGATCACCTCGCTGATTATCGGCGCCCGTACGGAAGCACACCTGCGCGATAACCTGGCGGCCACCGAGCTGAAACTCACCGAAGAGCAGTCGGCGCGCATCGAAGCCGTCACTCGCCGTCAGCCGTTGTACCCCTACTGGCACCGCTTCACTGCCGGGATTGATCGTTTTGATCCAGCGGAGCAACCCTTCCTGGCCGAGCATCAAAAAACCCTGGATGCGCGCCAGGACAAATAAAACAGCACCTGCCCCAATGTCGATGAATTAAGCGAACGCAATGCACGAAGATTCAATGTGGGAGCTGGCTTGCCTGCGAAAGCGGTGGTGCAGTAACAGATGCAGCGACTGACCTACCGCTTTCGCAAGCCCGCTCCCACACGGGAACTGCGCTTGACAGAGTGGCATTGGGGCAAGCCCACATTTTCAGGGTTGCACCGAACGGCAATGCTGCCTATATTTCCCGCCTGGCGCTCTCTACGCCACCTTCCGCGGAAAGGGCTGCGCCCAAGACATCCCAGCTCCACCACATTTCTACGACTCCCAACCTTGAAGCGGAAAAGGTTTGTGCAAGGAGCTCGTATGTCGCAACGCCCTTTGGCCTCCTCTACCAATGGCCGCCTCAACCTTGAGCAGCAGCGCAAGCGCGCCAAGGAACTGTTGTCGCACCTGAAAAAACTAGACCCCAGCGCCACCTTGGCCCAGGCCCAATGGCAGGTCGCCAGGCAATTGGGTTTTGCCAGTTGGCCCAAGCTCAAGGCGCATATCGATGCCCTGGACTTTGCTGCGCGCCACCCCGGTTTCGAGGCCAGCGACGAGGCACGCACTCACCATTGGCGCTGTGGCAATGACATTGCCCACAGCTTGCTGGTGGCTGGGTTCAAGGGCCGCTTCCAGATGCTCAGCGACCCACTGTGCATGGGCCCCGTACGCAATCTTCCCAGCGCCGAATTCCGCCGCCTGCGCAGCGCTTTTATCAGCCAGACTTTTGCCTTGACCCCTGCTGATGTAAACCTGCGCGTTGACGAGGAATACACCCAATTGGACGCACTGGCCGGCGCCGAACATAGCGTGCTGTGGTGTGAAGCGGACGCCTATGACCAACTGTTCCTGATTCGCGCACTCTCAAGCCTTGAACGCGCGCCAAAAAAGCTTGAGCTGATCGAGGTCGACCGCATACCGGGCGTCGAACGGTTTATCGGCATCGGGCAACTGGCGCCCGACGTGCTTGCCTGGCTGTGGCCTCAGCGACGCTTGATCGACGACGCGGCCGTGCACGTGGCCAAACAAGCCTGGTCGGCTTACTGCGCCCCCTCGCCGATCAAGCTGGCAGAACTGGCCCGTACCGCTCACCCGAGCCTGCCGCTGCTTGCACCGGCGCTACGCCGCCAATTGCAGGAGTTGCCAGGGATTGAGGATGGCCTCTCACTGACCGAGCGCTTGGCGCTGAGGTATATCGCCGAAAGCGGGCCAGTGGCGTTTGCCCGGGTCTTCGCAGAGTTGATGGCCAGGCGCGAACCCCTGCCGTTCCTTGGCGACCTGATGTTTCATGCGCTGATGCGGCCGTTGATCGATGGCGAGCAGCCGTTGCTGGTGGAAACAGAGAGGGATCAACCATGGCCTAAGCGCCCCTTGGCGTTGACGCCACTGGGGCAGGCTGTATTGAACGGCGACGCCAACTGGATGGACCACGTCAGCCATGAGCGTTGGGTCGGCGGTGTGTGCCTCAGGCCTCGGCAGCCCCATTGGCGAATGGGCAATCACCACCTGCCCAGCTGGGGGCGCTGACGCTCAACGCTTGGGTGACATCCCGGCGACACGCGCCATCGCCGCCGGGTCGAGCATTTCCAGGCAACGGCACAGGGAATTGAAATCCGGTGATTGCGACAAGGACAGATGCAAGGTCTGGCTGGCCGACACTGGCACCACCGACCGCTGCGCACACTGCCCGTCATAGATCAGCGCGTGCCGGATCATCGGGTTTTCACGGCAGAACTTCAGCAGGTCGACCTGGCGCGAACGCACCAGCGCGGTGTTGATGATCAACAGGTCGAACATCACGCCGTTCGAGCGCGTCAGCGCCTGCACTTCTTCGAATGAGCTCAAGGGGGCGATACGGTAATAGCCCAACTGGTTGAGCATTTTCTCGATCTTGACCCGCTGCAAATGCTCCCCGTCGGCGATCAGAAAACGTAATGTTTTATTGGACATAGGCAAACCTGGCAGATGGGCAGCGACGACGATCCTTCAACGCTCGCTACATTACCCGCCAAGGGTGAAACCTGGCTTTAAGACGATTCCGAAACGGCAACGAGCCGCGAGCCTCTCAAGTGATTAGACTGGCGTGCAGACCACGCCACCACGTTCTTCGAGACCGAGCCCAATGCGCAACCTGTTCTTCGTCAGCCTCTGCTTGCTCACCACCGCCCTCGCGGGCTGCCAGCAACACCCGCCTGCCAACGACCAACTCGACGCCGTGCTCTGGACTCAGACCTCCATCGAGCACGAGTTGATCTACCGCCAGCTCTTCGCCAATGCCACCCGCCAACTGGATGTCGCCCTGGCCGACCCGAGCTGGGACGCCCTGCCCTTTGCCCCACGCAACATGGCCGGCTTGCCCCCGGCCGTGGTGGTGGACATCGACGAAACGCTGCTGGACAACGTGCCGCTCAACGCTCGCGACATCATCAACAATCAGGTCTATTCCTACGATCGCTGGAATACCTGGGTCGAGCAGGCCAAGGCTCAGGCGCTGCCAGGTTCCGTGGCGTTCCTGCAAGCGGCCAGACAAAAAGGTGTCAAGGTGTACTACCTCACCAACCGCGAGCACAGCCAGGTCGCGGCCACCGCCAAAAACCTGCGTTTGCGCGGCTTTCCGATTGAGAGCGACGCACAGATCCTGGCGGCCAGCACCCCCACCGGCCACTGCGAAAGCGCGGGCTACGGCAAGCAGTGCCGCCGCCAGTGGGTCGCCAGCCATGCCCGCGTGCTGTTGATGGCTGGTGACTCGCTGGGAGATTTCGTGCAAGCCGAACACAACACCCTGGATGCACAACGCAAGGCCGTCGAACCCTATGTGAATTGGCTAGGCCAGCGTTGGTTCCTGCTGCCCAACCCGAGCTACGGCAACTGGTATAGCGCGCCGTATGGGGATGATGAGAGCTTGCTGTTTGCGCAAAAACGCAGGCTCAAGCAGCAGGCATTGCTGTTGCAGGAATAGAGAGTAACCATGTGGGCCGTTCATCCCACTCATTTGCACCACCGCCCTCTTGTCATCACACTCGTCATCAACCCGCCAACTCAGGAATCACAGATGCCTCACTCGTTGCTCAAGCCTGCCTTGCCCGGCATTGCGCTGCGGCGGTGGCGTTTGCTGCACCGCATCAAGCAAAGTCATGCGGCGCAGTTGTTCAACGTCACGCAATCGACTATTTCGCGCTGGGAAAGTGGCGTACAAGCGATGGATCCGGCTGCGCATCAGCAGCTAGAGCAACTGTTGGCAGCCCGGCTTGATGCAGCCGCCGATCAGGCATTGGCCCGGCTGGTCAGTGAGAGTTCACAAGCGATGCACCTGGTATGCGACCTGACTCACCGCCTGCTCGCGTGCTCGCCCTCCCGCGCACGCCAGTTCAGCAGCCCGCTCGCCGAGCTTATGGGCCAGTCGTTGTGGCGCTTCGCAACGCCGCAAATCCAACTGATCGAAGCCAGCCTGGAGCACACCGGCTGGCGCGAAACCCAGGCGCCACCGGCTCTTGAGTTCGCCACTGGAAGCAACGATTCCAACCTCGTGCCCATACGCCCCAGCATCTGTCGCTGGACACGCATGACCCTGAGCGATGGCAGCGCAGCACGCCTAGTCGAAACACTATAAAGCCCACCGCGCATACTTTATGCGTGGACGATCTGTGCTCCCGCACCTAGGCTTACCTGCACAACCGACCTTGCGGGGCAGCAGCATGGACATGGAAAAAATCAAAGGCCGTCTCGACTTTCTGCGCGAGGCGGAAAAACTCAAGGATGTGCTCAGAAGCGCCCACACGGCTTCGGGTCGCACTGAAAGCACGGCCGAACACAGTTGGCGCCTGTGTCTGATGGCGATGGTGTTCGCTGATCAATTGCCCGGCCTGGACCTGCTGAAAATCCTCAAGATGTGCGTTATCCACGATTTGGGAGAAGCCATCCACGGCGATGTCCCTGCGGTTAATCAGGTGGCCTTTCCCAACAAGGGCGAACAGGAACGGCGCGATCTGCTGCTCTTGGCGCAGTCCCTGGACAGCCCCCTGAAAGCCGAGATCCTGGCGTTATGGGATGACTACGAGAACGCGCTTTCGCCGGAAGCAAAAGCCGTCAAGGCCATGGACAAACTGGAGACCCTGCTGCAGCACACCCAGGGGCTGAACCCTCCCGATTTCGATTACGCCTTCAACCTGGCCTACGGCAAAAAACACACAGATGCCCAACCCTTGTTCGAAGCGTTGCGGGCACTGATCGATCAAGCGACAGAGCAAAGGCTCCACGCCACAGAGTGACGGGTGTGATCACACCGCCCTGGCCGCAATCGCCTCCACCTCCACCAACGCCCCCGGCAACGGCAACGCCACTACTTGCAACGCGGTGCGCGCCGGTTTGTTTGGCTGTTCGGGCGTGCCAAAGAACTGGGTATAGCCGCGCTGCAACCCGGCAAAATCCAGCTTGCCACCGGTCTCTTCGGCGCCGACCAGAAACACCCGTAACTGCACGATGTCGCCCAGGTCCAGGTCGTGTTGGCGCAAGATCTGGCGCAGTTTGTTGAACACTGAAACGCTCTGCACTTCGGTGTCGCCATACACCCCAGGCACCTTCGGGTCGGCGGGGTCCGGCAGCGTGCCGCTGACAAACACCAGGCTGGCCGAGGCCGGCACGGTGACGGTTTGCGAGATGGGAAATTCGCCGACGCTGGTGCGTTGAATGCTGTCGCTCATGGTGAGGCTCCTCAGGATGCGGCCAACGCCGCGAGTTGGTGTTGTTGGGTGATGCGCTCGGCCAGTTGCGCGACCACATGGCGCGCCGAGTTGGCTGCCGATTCCTGCCAGATACCCACGCCGCTCTGCACCAGGCCGTCGCCGGCGAAGTACACCCGGCCATGGGGCTGTTCAAGCAGGGCGTGGGCCTCGGCGGGGAAGTGTTCGCGTTGCAACCACGGGCCTTCGCTGTAGGGGATCTGCTCCCAGGACACCGCCAGAGGGCTGCGCAAGTGCCTGGAGTAACCTGGATGCAACAGCTCCACGGCTTGCCGGGAAGCGGCGTACTGCTGATTGAGGGGCTGGCCGCCAAACACGTCGGCGCCCTCGCCGGTCACGTAACCGGCCACCAGCACGCCTTCGCGGGTGTTGAGGTCGTTGCTGGGGTACCACAGCAGGCGCGCCGGGTGCTCGATCCACGACAAGCCGCCGTAGGTACGGTAGTCGGTCTCCCAAAAGCGCGGGGATTGCCAGGCCACCTTGGTCGCCTGGTCGCTGCGGGTGCTGAGCAGGGCCGCCTTGACCGGCGCGCTGAAGTTCGTATCGAGCTTGGCCAGCAGGGGCAGCGGCAAGGTGGAGACCAGAAAGTCGGCACGCACCACCTGTTCACGGCCACTGCGCTGGTCGTGGTAAGTCACCGCCACGCCGTCCTCCAGCTGGCGGATCTGCCGCACCTGGGCGCCCAGTTGCACCTGCTCCTGCACCCGTCGGTAGAAGGCCTCGGTGATGCGGTCCATGCCGCCCACTGGCTGGAACATGGTGGCCGAAAACTCCGGGAATTCGGTGTGTAACAGAGCGCCCCAGAGTTCCGGGTGCAGCAAGCGGTCCAACCCCAAGGGTTTATGGCGGGCGGGCAAGGCGCCAGGGTGGGCGGCCGATTCAAGGTGCCCGGAGCGAAGGGTGCCTTCAAAAGCCAGCTCTTGGGACAGGTCACCGTACACCTGCAAAAAACCGAGCAGGCGTGTGCGCTCTTCGCCACTTAATACATCATCGAGAGCGTCGCGTTGCACCGCCTTGGCCAGCAACCCCGACAGATGCCCGCGGGTATCGTTGAGCGCCTGGCCGACACTGAACGCCGCTTGGCTGAGGTCCGGCCGCACCTGGGCGCCATGGCTGCTGTTGACCAGCACTTCCAACGGCACGCCAAGCTCACCGCAATAATCGAGGATCGTGCGGTGCTGGCTGGGGATGCGCGCCGGCCCGGCGTTGAAATACTGGCCTGGGTCAAACCCCACCGTCTGCGAGCGACCGTCCTTATAGTCCACGCGGTCGCCGTTACGCAGGGTCCAGGTGCGGCCACCCACGCGCTCGCGGGCCTCCAGCACCTGCACACTGAAGCCGGCGCGCGTCAACTCCAGCGCAGTGACCAGCCCGGCAATTCCGGCGCCCAGCACCAGAACCCGAGTGCCCTGCCCCAGGTCGTCCTTGAGTTTCAGCGGTTGCGGTCGGCGGTGTGACGATGGGCCCAGACCCAACACCGCCAATGCGTCCTTGACCGCCTTCTCACCGCCGACTGCGGCAATACTCGATAGCGCTTCACGTCGTGTCAGTCCCATGTCGATGCTCCTAGTCCGGCAGGCCCGGTGGGTTGATCAGCGACTTGTCGACGCGCTCGACATCCAGGCCCCAACGTTGCAGCACCTGCTCGTATTGGCCGCCGGCAATCGCACCCTGCAGTGCCGTGTGGATCGGCTGCACCAGGCCGTTGTCCTTGCGCGTGGTCACCGCGATATCCGCCTGCAACGGCCAGCCACCATTGACGGTGCCGACACGCTTGATGCCGCCGGTGATCGCTGCCGAATAGGCATACACCGAGTTCGGCCCGAACAGTGCGTCGCTGCGCCCAGACTGCACCGCCAGTTGTGCGGCGGCCTGGTCGTCGAAGTACTGCAACAACGCAGGTTTGAGGCCGGCTTTCTCATTGGCCTCGTTCCACGCCAGCAGGACTTTTTCCTGGTTGGTGCCGGAGCCGACGATGATCTTCAGCCCGGCAATATCCGCCGCCTGCTTGATCTCACTGATCTTGCTGGTGCTCTTGACGTAAAACCCGAGCACATCCTGGCGGTAGGTGGCGAAGTCGAAACGCTTTTTGCGCGCCTCGGTCACGGTGACGTTGCTGATCACCGCGTCGTATTTGCCCGAGCTGACGCCCAGGGGCCAGTCTTCCCAACTGGTCTGCACGACGTTGAGTTGCAGGCCAAGGCTGTCGGCTACCAATTGGGCGGTGTCCGCCTCGCTGCCGATGGTGGTCTTGTCGTCACTGGCCAGCAGCGCCAGCGGTGGCCCGGCTACACCTGACACGGCCACGGTGAACTTGCCCGGCTGGGCGAACTTGAAGCCAGGCGGGATCTGCGCGATGGCCGCTTCATTGCGTGGCGCATGGATGCGCGGGCGATCGGGGCTGAGGTCGACCTGTTGCACGGCAAATGCGTTGTGGGCAGCGGCCCCGGCAATTGCCAGCAGGACGACACGGGCAGTGGTGATAAACATGGGCAGTCACTCCTTGAACTAAAGCACTTTGCCGAGAAAGGCCTGGGTGCGAGGATGTCGGGGTTGGCGCAGGATCTGTTCGGGCGGGCCTTCTTCGATCAGTTGGCCGTCGCAGAGGAACACCACGTGGTCGGCCACTTCGCGGGCAAAGCCGATCTCATGGGTGACGATCACCAGGGTCACGCCCAGTTGGGTCAGGCCCTTGATCACGTCCAGCACCTCGCCCACCAGTTCCGGGTCGAGGGCCGAGGTGGGCTCGTCGAACAGCAGCACTTTGGGGTCGAGCGCCAAAGCCCGGGCGATGGCGACGCGTTGCTGTTGGCCGCCGGAGAGCTGGCGCGGGTAGGCGTCGGCCTTGTCCGCCAGGCCGACCTTGGCGAGTAATTCATCGGCCTTGTCACGGGCCTGCAGCCGGCTCCAGCGCTTGTGCGCCAGGGGCGCTTCGGCGATGTTTTCCCAGGCGGTGAGGTGGGGAAACAGGTTGAAGTTCTGGAACACGAAGCCCACGTCGATACGGCGCTTGAGAATCTCGCGTTCGGTGAGTTCAAAAAGCAGCTCGCCTTTGCGCCGATATCCGACGTACTCACCGTCGATGGTGATATGCCCGCTGTCGATCTTCTCCAAATGGTTGATGGTGCGCAGCAAGGTGGACTTGCCCGAGCCGGACGGCCCGAGGATCACCGTGACCTTGCCAGGGTCAATGCTCAGGTCGATATGATCGAGTACCTGCTGGTTGCCAAAGCGCTTGCCCACGCCCTGGATCTGAATGCGCCCGGCGCGTGCTTCAGGCATGGGCCTTCTCCTTGAACCAGCGGCGCACGCGCTGCAACGGCGTGGGTGGCAGCGCCCGCGCGGTGCCCCGGGCGAAGTGGCGCTCGACGTAGTACTGGGCGCTGGTGAGCACGGTGGTGATGATCAGGTACCAGACCGTGGCGACGATCAGCAACGGGATCACCGCCTGGGTGCGGTTGTAGATGACCTGCACGGTATAGAACAGCTCGGGCAAGGCCAGCACGTAGACAATCGAGGTGCCCTTGACCAGGCCGATGATTTCATTGAACCCCGACGGCAAGATCGAGCGCAGTGCCTGGGGCAGGATGATCCGGAAGATGCGTCGAGAGGCCGGCAGACCCAAGGCCGCCGCCGCCTCATGCTGGCCGGCATCCACGCCAATCAGCCCACCGCGAATGATCTCCGCCGCGTAGGCCGCCTGCATCAGGCTCAAGCCCAGGACGGCCACGGTAAATTGGCTGAGCACATCCACCGTCGACCACTCGGCGAACACCAGGTCGGTGAACGGCACGCCTAGCACGATGTGGTCGTACAGGTAGGCAAAGTTGTAGAGGATGATCAGCACCAGCAGCGCCGGCATCGACCGGAAAAACCAGATATAGCCCCAGGCCAACGCCGCCAGCAACGGCGAACCCGACAACCGCGCCAGGGCCAGCGCGGTACCCAGCAGGATGCTGAACACTGTGCTCAACAGCGTCAGCAGCAACGTCTGGCCCAACCCGCGCAGCACCGAGGGCGAAAAGAACCACTGGCCGAACACCCCCCATTCCCAGCGCGGGTTGGTGGCCAGGGAGTGCACGATGGCGAGTAATACCAGCGCGGCGAAAATCGACCCGGCCCAGCGCCAGGGGTGCCGGGCCGGCACCACGCGCAACGCCTTGATTGGCGTGGCGGCACGGCGCTGGCGCAGCGGTTGGGCGCTGACTTCATCCAGCAGGTCATAGGGTTTGGCGACAATGGGCATGTTCTTTTCCTCGCAGGCCTCAGAAGGCGTAAGTCAGCCGGGTGTAGTAATACCCACCGGTAAAACCGTAGGGCGAATAGGTGCCGTAGCTGGCAACCATGGTGCTGCTCGGCACCCCTTGTTTCTTGGGATAGAGGTCGAACAGGTTCTTGGCGCCGATGGCAATGTTCAGGTCTTTGGTGAGGCTGTAGCCCAGGTCGAGGTCGGTGATCCAGCGGGCGTTGTAGACCCGGTCCAGGTCACGATTGGCCGATGAGTTCACTTCCTTGTACGAGCCGTAGCGGGTCAGGGCCAGGTTGAGGTTGAAGCGTTCGATACTCCAGTCACCGCCCAGGATCAGCTTGGTGTTGGGTTGCACGCCGGTGATCAGGTTGCGCGCCTGGCGGTCCATCAGGTCGTAGGAGGTACCAAGAATGTGGGTGGATTCCTTGTAGTTGAGGATTTGGGTCTGGTTCCAGTTGAACGCGGCGGTCCACTTCAGCGCGCCGAACGCGCCCAGGTCCTGGTTGTAGCTGCTGACCAGGTCCAGACCCTTGGTGCGGGTGTCGGCGCCGTTGATAAAGTACTGGCCGCCGGAGGTGGAGTTGATGCCGTTGTTCTGCAGCACCTGGGTGACTTCCGGGCCCAGCAAGGTGCCGGTAAGGGTGATACGGTCACGCAGGTTGATCACGTAGGCATCGGCGGTGAAGCTCAGGCGGTCGGTGGGCGTGAGCGTGAAACCAAGGCTGAAGTTGGTGGAGCGCTCGGGCTTCAACGCCTGCGCGCCTAGCGCCTGGGCCGCCGCCGAGCCCACGGGGAGCACGCCATAGTTGATCGACTGATACACCCCATCGACGACGCCATAGGTGGTGGAGCGCGCACTGAACAGACTGTTGGCCAGGGACGGCGCACGAAAGCCATTGCTCACCGTGGCACGCACCGCGAACTGCGGGGTGAAGTCGTAGCGGGTGGTCAGCTTGCCGCTGCGGGTGGCGCCCACGCCCTCGTTGTAATGCTCATAACGCACCGCCGTGCCAACGTACCAGTCCGGCAAGGGGTTGAAACCCACATCCACGTAACCGGCCAGGCTGTTGCGTGACGCGCTGCTTTCTTCGTCCGGTGAAATACCGTTGGTGACCTGTGCCCCGGACGACGCACAGTTACCCGGCGCCACGCAGTAACCGCCATTGGCATAAGACGCGTAATCGCCGGCTTGCACCTCGTAAGTGTCGCGCCGATGCTCGAAGCCATAGGACAGGTCCAAGGGCTTTTGCAGTCCGATGTCGAAGCCACGCTTGAAGTCCAGGTTGGTGGTCAGCTCGGTGGAAATCCAGGTACCGGAGGTGAAGCTGTTCGGCGTGGCTTCGCCCAGGGAAGGGTTCTGGTTGTGGGTGGTGCCCTGCTCCGCTTCGTTGCGCCCATAGGTGGTAGACAAGTCCCAGTCCCACTCGCCCACAGTGCCCTTGCCACCAAACGCCGCCTGGAAGTCGTCCTCGTCGATGTACCAGGTCGGGGTGTACCCGGCCGGGTAACCGTTAGGCCCGGTGGTGATGGTGTTGGTGATGGTCGGCAGACGGAAGTTCTGCCCCTGCTCGGCCTTGCGTCGCGAGTAGGTGGTAAAGGAGTAGAGGCTGAGGCTGTCGTCGATCGGCAACTCGGCGTTGTAGCCCAGGGTCAGCAGGTTGGTCTTGGGCGTACCGTAGCCGCCATAGGTGGACTTGCCCGCCAGGCCATAGGCTTGCTCATAGGTGTAGCCGTTGGCGCTGGCCTTGTTGTCATCGTTCTGGCTGCGTGCATCCAGGGCCAGTTGCACGATGCCGCCGTTGCCGATTTCGAAGCCCTTGTTGAGGCTTTGCTGCACGGTCTGTTTCTTGCCGTCGTAGCCAAGGCCCGCGTGGGTCACCGAGGTACCACGGGTGTCAGCCTTGAGGATCACGTTGATCACCCCGGCGATGGCGTCAGACCCGTATTGGGCAGCCGCACCATCGCGCAGCACTTCGACATGGTCGATGGCGCTGATGGGGATCAGGTCCAGGTCAGCCGGCGCCGCGCCGGTGTTGATGCCGTTGATATTCAAGGTGGCACTGGTGTGGCGGCGCTTGCCGTTGACCAGCACCAACACTTCGGCGGCGCTCAAACCCCGCAGGTTCGGTGCCCGGGCAATGCCGCTGGCGTCCCAACCGGTTTTTTCCGGCAGGGTCAGCGAAGGGATCACCGCGCTCAACGCCTCCATCAACCCGGGCTTGCCGGTGTTTTGCAATTGCCGGGCGCTGACCACGTCAATCGGCACCGGGCTGCTGGTGACCGTGCGCTGCTCGGCGCCACGGTTGCCGGTCACAACGACCGTCGACAAGGTGCTGTCATCCTGGGCCTGGGCTGCTGCGGCGAACAGCGACAGGGTCAGGGCAGCAGTAGGTTGCAGAATTTGCTTCATATCCATTCCCAGCTTTTTCCAAATCGCAAAGTCGGGCAGGCACGCGCCTGGCGCGACGTGGCCGGTAGTCAAAGGGGCGATGCGGCTTGGGCTAGGTGTGGGGCAAGCGAGGGGTTTGAAGTGGCAACATACGTTGAGCTCCCGTCCAACGACTCTGCTGCGGCGGGATGATTACCCGATCAGGCGCGCAGAATCTGAATCACGCTGGGTACCATCCGAGGTCAGGGGTAGGCTGTTGGGATCAAACATAACGGAATGGATTTTAAAAATATAATGCTATTTGGGCATAAGCTAATATTCTGTACTTTCATTATTTATAAAAATAATTATTCATAAAAATGATTTTTAATCTGAGCGCGCAGAACGCTCAAAGTGTGGGAGGGGGCGTGCTCCTGATGACTGTGGGCCAGCCAAAATGCATTTACTGACACGCCCCCATCGCAACGGTAACTACGGACGGTAACCACGATGCGAAGCGAGCCGCTCTTGATCTTGATCTGCTTTTGATCTTAAGCGCCCCGTCAAACCACGCTGGCCGGAATTCGACAGGGATTTGGGGGGTAAACCGGCAGGGATGCTGGTTTAGCCGCCCCGCGCCATGGATGGCGCGTGGCGGCGGCCCCCCAAATCACTGGCGGATTACGGGCACACCGAGCCCAGGCGAGGTG
The DNA here is from genome assembly GCF_012985385.1 of Pseudomonas sp. WS 5503. NCBI lineage: Bacteria > Pseudomonadati > Pseudomonadota > Gammaproteobacteria > Pseudomonadales > Pseudomonadaceae > Pseudomonas > Pseudomonas sp. WS 5503. Next base: position 51,048 of record NZ_JAAQWI010000007.1, on the reverse strand, counting down.
CCGAGTGGTGGGGCAAGAGCGTTTTGCTTACTTTGCCGCTTTTGCAAAGTGAGCCGCCGTCAGGGCGGAACCCTAAGTGGCCGTTACCGCAGGAATGGATATGTACCCGGTATAACTGCGTCGCCTGTTAGGCCGCCTTCGCGAGCAAGCCCGCTCCCACAGTTTGATTGCGGAGTGTCAGGTAGATAGGTGTCGGCTGGTAGGCCGTTATCGCAGGCAAGCCAGCTCCCACATTTTTGATCGCGGGGTGTCAGGTTGATAGGTGTCGGCTGGCAGGCCATCATCGCAGGCAAGCCAGCTCCCACATTTTTGATTGCGGAGTGTCAAGCCACCATCGGGAGCGAGCCCCCTCCCACATGGGTACTCGGTACAGCCAGGATCATTGAGCCGGTCGCAACAGCTGCATCTGCTGGCGATAATCATCCGTCACCTGCCGCGCCTGGCTGCTGCTGGTAATCACCCTCGGCGTAATCAACACAATCAGCTCCGTGCGGTCCTTGGACTTGCTGGTATTGCCAAACAACCAGCGCAACCCCGGAATCTTCCCCAGGTAAGGCACGGCACTGACGCTCTCAGCGTTGTCTTGCTTGATCAACCCGCCGAGCAGCACCGTCTGGCCACTCTGCACCGCCACCTGGGTGGACACCGAGCGCGTGGAGATACGCGGGTTCACCGGCGTCTCACTGTTTCCCGTCGAGTTCTGGGCATCACTGACCTGTTGTTGGATATCCATGTACACCAGCCCACCCGGATTGATGCGCGGCACCACATCCAGAATCACCCCCGTCTGCACATATTCCACACTGCTCAAGGTGGTGTCGGCGTCCCCGGTATTGACGGTGGTCTGACTGATGGGAATGTTGTCCCCCACCTGGATCTGCGCCGGCTGGTTGTTCATCACCACCAGCGATGGCGCCGACAGCACCTGGGTGCGGCCGTTGGTCTCCAGGGCGTGCAGGGCCACTTGCAGGTTGGAACTGACGAAGGAGTAGAACAACGAGTCCGCCGCCCCCAGCCCTGCCCCGCCACCGCCCAGGGCGCCTTGGCTGCCGGAGGCGTTGACCACCGTAGTGCTGGTGGAATTACCGGCCAGGCGGCCCAGGTACCACTGCACCCCCAGGTCCAGTTCGCCGGTGAGCTTGACCTCCAGGATGCGCGTCTCGATCTGCACTTGCAGCGGTGGGTTGTCGAGGCGTTTGATCGCCGCTTCGATTTCTTTCCATTGCGCCGGGCGGGTGCGCACCAGCAGTTGGTTGCTGCTTTTTTGCGCGGTGATGCGCGTGCCCGCCTCGAGGTCGCTGGTGGGCGATGCCTGGGTGTTTTCGGCAGGCTCGGATTCAGGTTCTTCGGCTGCGGGCACCGGGGCGCTCGCCTGCAAACCGGCACTGGTGGACGAGGACAAAGTGGTGGTACGCAACCCCGGCGCTACTTTCGCCGGGGCGTCATCCTTGATCGCGCCATTGCCGTAGATCTGCCGCAGGTACTTGGCCAGATCGGCGGCCTTCATATTGCGCACGTCGTACACATACATCTGCGGCTCGTTGCCGCCGCCCTCGTCGATGGTGCGGATCCAGTCGCCCACTTCGCTGAGGTACTGGGGCTGGGAAGAAATCGCCACCACCGAGTTGGTGCGCTCGACCGGCAAGAACCGCAGCATGCCGGCCAGGGGTGTGCCACTGTCCGCGCCGAACATGGCTTGCAGCTCGGGCATCAGCTCGGCCACCGAGGCGCGTTGCAGGCCGAACACCGCCACCGACATGCCCTTGAGCCAGTCCACGTCGAAAGTGTCGATGGTGTCCTGGTAGTTGGCCAGTTCGTCGGGCGTGCCGGCCAGGCTCAGGACATTGCGCGCCGGGTCCACCAACAAAAAAGCGTTTTCACGAGCGAAGGGTTTGAGCAGTTTCTGCATCTCGGTGGCCGAGATATAGCGCAGTGAAAACAGACGTGCCGAGAGGCCGCTGGCCGGTTGCGCCACGCGCATCTGCGGCACCAGCTTGCCCGCCACTGCCTGGTTGGCCGGCAGGATCACATAGCGGTTGCCCTGTTTGATCATGGCGTTGTCGGTCCAGGACAGCAGGGTTTCGAGAATCGACAGCGCTTGCTGTTTGTCCACGGGCTTGGAGGTGGAGAAGCTGACAGTGCCCTCCACGCCCTCGGCGATGCTGTAGTTCTCGTGCAGCAGGTCGCCCATTACGCTGTTGATCACGGCCTCGATGGGCTGATCGGCGAAATTGAACACGATGTCGCCGCCCTGCTCCGGCACGTTTACGGGTGCCGCGGGCTGGCGCACAAACGCTTGATTGCCACGAATGAGCTGGCGCTGCGGCGGAGCCTGGGTGGCAGGTGGAGCGGTTTCGGCCACAGGCGCCTGAAGCGGCGGGCGTTGTGCGCCGGTGCCCTGCAGGGCCTCGTGCAGCAGGTCGTCGTCCGGGTCGAGGGTGTCGGGCAAAGATCCACAGCCGCCCAGGGAGACGGCGGTAGCCAGGCAAAACAGCGAAGTGCGCATATCGATCAAGGGAGAGACTCGCGGGGATGTGAGTTCAGGGGTAACCGCTTACCGTAGAGGCTCAGGGTCTGGGTGCGCCCGTTGAGGGCGAAACGGGCGTATTGCGGGGTCAGGTGTTCCAGGCGCCAGCCGTTGGGCAACGCCTGGCCCAAGCGTACCGTGAGCGTGGGGCCACCGGCTTGCTTGAGCATGGCCATTTGCAGGTTGCCGGTGATCATGATGCCGCTGAGGGTCAGGTTGGCCAGGCTCGCCACCTGGGTTTTACCCACCTCCCGGTCCGGGCGGCGATCCGGGCTGAACAGCGGCGTTTGCCAGGTACCGGCAAGGTCTTGCAACGCTGGCGTGGGAGCGGCCTGCACCTGGAACGAGGGTGGCGCGTGCACCGGTGCATCGGGTAACCACCGGGGGGCGTCGCCGATGCTGCTGAGGATCATCGCCATCAACAGCCCCAAGAGCCCGGCCACGCCGAGCCAGCCCCATTCAAGAGGACGCAAGGGGCCAATCATGGTGCCACCCGCGCCGGTTGCAGGTAGCCGCGCACCAGCAGTTGCACCGCCAGCTTGCCCGCCCCGCCACTGGCTGGCGCCTGTTTGTCGCGACGAATATGCAGCTCATCGACGAACAGAAAAGGCGGCTGATATTCCAGCCCATGCAGGATCGCGGTCAGCGGTTCGATGGCGCAATTGAGCGTGAGGCTGACCTTGACCTGACGATAGGGCTCGCTGTCGTCCTGTTCGGGCGTGATCGGTTTGCGCTGGGTGAGGTTGCAGCCGCCGCCGAGGTTGGCGTGGCTGTTGATCAGGTCGGCGAGACGCTGCATCAGGTCGGCGGCGACCACGTCCGGGTCGTCCCCTGGCAACAGGCTGGCGCTGCTGGCCGGGTCTTGCTGTGCTTGCGCCAACTGTTCGCGCAAGGCATCGCCCTGGCGTATGACGCTGGCATAGCGCTGCTGCTGTTCACGCAACTGTTCGGCCTGCTCACCCATGGCCCGCAGCGGCCCGGCGAACCAGCTGTCGATCAACAGCCAATAGGCCGCGCCGAGCACCAACGCCAGGGTCAACAAGGCGGCGCCGCGGCGTTCACGGCGTGTGAGGGGTCGGCGCATCGGCGGCCTCCTGGCGTAAGTGGGCACGCAAGGCAAACTGGTCCTTGCCGCTGCGTGCGTCGGGTTGGATCACCCCTTCGAACTGCGCGTTGTCCAAGCGCTGGCAGCCTTTGATGCGGCTGATCAGGCCACTGGCCTTGGCGCTCTGGCCGGAGAAACTCACCTCGCCGTCCTTGACGTCCAATTGGTCGAGCCAGGTGTCGGCGGGCAGGCAACTGGTCAAGTCATTCAGCAGCGCGGCCAGGGGCGGTTGCGCCCGTTTACGCTGGGACAGGTACTGCGCCGCGCCACGGGTGTTGAGCAGTTGCTGGCGCAGGGCGTGCACCTGGGCGACCTCGGCTTTTTGCTGTTGGACAGTGGCGTGCATGCTGTCGAGTACCCGCTGGCGGTCGTTGAGCCACAACAGCATCGCCGCGATCAGCAACGCGCCGCACAACCACGGCAGGCTGCGCTGCAATTGCTTGCCGGCAGGCCGCGAACGCGGGCGTAACGGCGCGGGCAGCAGGTCGATACCCAGGCCCGCCACATCCACGCGGTGTGGGTACAGGCCGAGGGCGGCGCAGTCAGTGAGGACCTGGTCAAGGCGCTCGCGCAGGATCGCCACCACCCTCACCTCCAGGTGGCTGGGTGTGCGCCGCTCCTGGCGGGCGACGAAGTAGAGCTGCTCGGCATTGAACGGGGTGTAGCGGTCCAGTTCATAGCCAACCACCTCCACGAGGTTGCGCGCGGCAGCCAGAGGCAGTTGCACGCTTTGCTGCAACACGGCATCAGGAGCAAGCATCAGCACCTGGCGCGTATTGCCTGGGACCACCGGTGCCGTCAGCGGCCAGTGATGAACGAGCTCGGGAGGTTCCTGGAACGCCAGCCACTTGGGCACACAGCCGCGTAACTCCGTGAGCCACAAGCGCCAACCTTGTTGCAGCAGGCTGCCGCGCCAATAGCGGGCAATCGGTTCGAGTTGAATCATTCTTGCCACCGCACCACCCGATAGGGCTGTGCGCTGTCCTCCGCAGGGCTCAATAAAAGGGTCAGTCGCAGGCGTGCCTGATAGCCGCCGGGGCGCTCGGCGCGGCTGTCGATTTCCACGACCTGGCCGGGGTCGACGCCCTCGGCGTCCTGGCGTGGCAGGTTCAACGCCTTGCGCATCAGGGGGCTGGCGAATGCCGGAGCGGGCCGGTCGAGGTCGCTCCACAAGGTGATGTGCGGCAGTAGTTGGCTGTAGAGCGCCGGGGTCATGCCGGGAAGTTGACGTACCTCCTCCAGCACCCGAAACGGCGCCAGGCCCTGATGGCGGCGAGTCTCAAGGGCCTTGGCCAACTGCTGGGCCTGAACCGGTGTTGCGCCGCAGGCCAGGGCCAGGCGCGTGAAGTCTTGGGGGGCTGCGTTGACCAGGTACAGCTTGCCGCGCTCACTGCGCACACTGACCTGCAAGCGGGCATCGTCGAAGGTCAGCGCAATAGAACGCCCGTCCGCCACCCACTGCCCTTGCGCCATGACCTGTGCGATACCGGCCTGGGCGGCCAACAGTGTCTGAGTGTGCTGGCGCAGCCACAGCGCTTGGCGACTTTGCAACTGCACCCACCCGGCCAGGCCACCCAGCAATACGCTGAGCAAGGCCAGCACCCACAACACCAGCAACAGGGCCGCACCGCGTTGGCGCTTCATTCTTCGCTGCTCGCGCTGGACAGGTTCAGGCGCAGCGCAACCACCTGGGCGACCCATGGCACCGGCCCGTCGACGGAGGCGTCGATGCGCACCGCTGTGGGCAGGCGCCGGGGCCAGGGCCACGGGCTCAACCAGTCGGTGGGCTGGCCCAGTGGCGAGACACCGCGATAGCTGAACTGCAGCGCCTCGACGTCATGCAAAAGCACCTGCGGCTCATCGCGCTGCGCGTTGGCGTGGGAGGCACTCTGCGAAAAAGCCACCTGCAGATCCTGCCCGACCCGTTGCAGGGTAAAGCGCTGGATACCCCCGCCCAATACACCGGGCAAGGTCGCCACAAACTGCAGACGCTCAGGCGTGCCGATAAAAAAACCTTCTGCCTGGCTGTCATCGTCAGTGAGCTTTAGCGGCAGCGCCTCGCTGATCGAGGTGCGCAAAAACTGTTGGGCGGCGCGCATTTCATCCAGGCTGACGGTGTAGGCCTGGGCCTTGGCCACCGCCCGATTGGCCCCCAGCAACGCTGCGCTCACCAGCAACAACAACACCGACAGCAAGCTGAGCACCACGAGCACTTCCAGCAGCGTGAAGCCCTGCTCCCGGCGCTTCACAGGCGCGCCTTCAAGGTGCTGAAGTGCGCCTGATGCGCGCCTTCACGCACGTTAAGGTCGAGACGAAACAGGTGCGGCTGTTGGCGGGTACTGGTCAATTGCCAATGGATACCCTCGAGTTCGCCTTGGCGGGTTCCCTCCGTCAGCGGGCCGGCGGCTTCCTGGTCCAGCACCGTGAGCGCGGCATGGCTGAGGCGGTCGCTGCGGGCCACCTGGGACAAGGCGCGCGCGCTCTGGCCGAAGGCAACCAGCAACACGCTGCTGCATACCGCCATCAACGTCAGGGCGGCGAGCATTTCCAGCAGGGTGAAACCGGCCTGGTGCTTCATGGCAGCGCCTTGGACTGCACACTGCCGGTAAGCCAGCCAATGTCGATGCGCCAACGACGGCTGCCGTTGGCCAGCAGCAGGTTACCGCCTGTGGAACTGCCGTCGGGATAGAACACCACCGCGGGCCCAGCCTGCTCGGCACTGTGCAAGGTCACTTGCACCTGCGCTGGCCACTGCTGTGACGCACGCCCTGGAGCCTGGAACGAGCGGCCCTGGAGGTCGAACTGAGTGCGCGCCGCCTGGCCGCTGACGATGGCACTCGCCCGCGTGGCGCGCAGCGCCTCGACCATCTGCGCGACCACCCGGCGCTCTTTGGCCACCTGCAGCCCTTGCCGTACACCCAGCCCCAACAACCCCGCCGCAATGCCGATCAATAGAATGACCACCAGCATCTCCAGCAGGGTAAAGCCTCGCTGGGCCACGGGCGGGTTATTCCCAGTTGCCCAGGTCGGCACTGTAGCCCTCGCCGCCGGGTTGGCCGTCCTGGCCGTAGAAGATCAGGTCGAAGGCACCGTGCTCACCGGGGAAGCGATAGCCGAACCCGTGGCCGAACGGGTCTTTCAGCTCCGAAGGCTTGGCGTAGGGGCCGGACCAGTTGGAAGCACTGGCCGGCTTGTCGAGCAGTTGTTGCAGGTTGTTGGGCGGCGCCCCCACGTCCAGGGCGTAGCTGTCGATCTTCATGCTCAAACTTGCCAATTGCGCCTTGCCCGCGCCGTACTTGCCCTTGTCCACATTGCCACCGACCTGGCGCACCACAATGGTCGCGACAATGCCCAGCAGCACGATCACCGCCAGCATTTCCAAAAGGGTGAAGCCGCCTTGGCGGTGTCGGGTTTTCATCGGTTCTGCTCCTTGAAAGTTCATATATGGCTGGTGAGGCTCATCAACGGCAGCATGATCGCCAGCATGATCACCGCCACCAGCACCGCCATGACCACGGTCAGGGTCGGCACCAGTGCCGCGAGCAAGCGTTCGATGGCGCGCTTGGCCTCGACGTCGAAGATGTCGGCGACCTTGAGCAGCATGCTGTCCAGTTCGCCGGCCTGTTCACCGACTTCAATCATGTGCAGCGCCAGCTCCGGTAGCAGCGGCTGGCGACCGAACGCATCGGCCAGCGTGCCGCCGCCCTTGACCCGTTGCACTGCCAGCGCCACTTGCGCCTGGAGCGCACGGTTGCTGCAGACTTGCCGGGCGATCACCAGCGCGGGCAGCAGCGCCACGCCGTTGCTGAGCAACGTGCCGAGGGTGCGGGTCAGGCGGGCGGCTTGCACCCGTTGCAATAGCGGGCCGATCACGCGGATGCTCAGCAGGTGACGGTCGTAACGCTCACGGCGAAGGGGGTCGCGCAGGCGCGCCGCCAGGATCCACCCACTGATCGACAACCCGGCCAGCACCACCAGGCCATAGGCGCCGAGGAACTCGCCGAGCGCCAGGATCACCTGGGTGATCAGTGGAATCGGTACGCCAAGGTCCTGAAAAATCGGCACGAATTGCGGCACCACATAGGCCAGCAACAGCGCCAGGGAACCCAGTACACCCACCACCAGGAACGCCGGGTAGATCAGCGCATTGATCACCTCGCCGCGCAGCAACTGGCTGCGCTCCAGGTAGTCGCTGAGCTGGCGCAGGGTGCCTTCCAGCGCCCCGCCGGCTTCACCGGCGCGCACCATGCTCAGGTACAGCGGGGAAAACGTGCCGCCCTCCTCCTCCAGCGCAGCCGACAGCGGTTTGCCGGCCTTGACCTGGTCGCGGATACGCTCGATCAAGGCCCGCACCTGAGGATGGCGGGCTTGCTTGAGCAACAGGTTCAAAGCGCGTTCGAGGGGCTGGCCGGCGCCCAATAACGTGGCCAATTGCTGGGTGAAACTCACCAGCGCTGCGCCCTTCAACTGCCCGTGCGCCTGGCGCAACAAGGGGCTGCTGGCCGTTTCGATGTGCAGCAGCAACCACCCGCGCTGCTGCAAGACAGCGACAGCGGCCGCCTGGTCAATGGCCTGCAACGTGCCGGTCTGGGCCACGCCCTGGCTGTCCAGGGCGCGGAACTTGAACAGGCTCACACGTCATCTCCACGGGTGACACGCAACACTTCTTCCAGGGAGGTGACACCGGCCAGGGCCTGGCGCAAACCGTCTTCATACAAGGTGCGCAAACCGGAGCGGCGGGCGGCGTGCTCGAGGCTGGCGGCGTCGGCGTGGCCCATCAGCAGGCCACGCAACTCGTCGTTCATTACCAACAACTCAGTGAGGGCACTGCGGCCGTGATAGTCACCGCGGTAAAGCAGGATCGGACGCTGCTCGGTCAGGCGATCCAGCCCGTGCTCCTTGATCAATTCCGGCGGGGCCTGGAAGGCCACGCGCGTGGCCGGGTCCAGGCGCCGCACCAGGCGCTGGGCGAGAATACCGCTGACCGTGGAGGCAATCAGGTAGCTCTCCACGCCCATGTCCAGCAAGCGCGTGATACTCGCAGCGGCGCTGTTGGTGTGCAGGGTTGAGAGCACCAAGTGACCCGTGAGGGAGGACTGTACGGCGATACGACAGGTTTCCAGATCGCGGATTTCGCCGATCATGATCACGTCCGGGTCCTGGCGCACGATGGCGCGCAGCGCTCCGGCAAAGTCCAGGCCGATGGCGGGCTTGACCTGGATCTGGTTGATCCCTTCAAGCTGGTATTCCACCGGGTCTTCCACGGTGATGATCTTGCGTTCAGCCGTGTTGAGTTGCGACAGCGCGGTATAGAGCGTGGTGGTTTTTCCCGAGCCTGTGGGCCCGGTGACCAACAGGATGCCGTGGGGCCGCGCCAATAGATCCTGGAAGGCCGCCAGGCGCGGGCCATCAAAGCCCAGGCTGGGGAAATCGAATTGCACGGTTTGCCGGTCCAACAGGCGCATCACCACCGACTCGCCAAAGCTGGTGGGCACCGTGGACACCCGCAGGTCCAACGCTTTGCCCTGGATGCGCAGCATGATGCGCCCGTCCTGGGGCAGGCGTCGTTCGGCGATGTCCAGGCGCGCCATGATCTTCACCCGCGAGATCACCGCCGCCGACGAACTGGCAGGCGGTGCTTCGGCGTCGTGCAGCACGCCGTCGATGCGGTAGCGCACCTTGAGTTGGTTTTCGAAGGGTTCGATATGGATATCCGAGGCGCGCTGTTCCACGGCGCGCTGCAGGATCAGATTGACCAGGCGAATCACTGGCGCTTCGGAAGCCATGTCCTTGAGGTGTTCGATGTCTTCCAGCACGCCGCCCCGCTCATCGAGGTTTTCGATCAGGCTGCCCATGGCGGAACGGCCCTGGCCGTAATAGCGCTCGATCAACGTCTCGACTTCATTACGCGAACCGACGGCCAGCCAGACCGGCACCTCACAGGCATACGCCAGGGCCTGGAACGGATACCACTGCGCCGGGTTGGCGGCCATTACGCGCAACCCGCCCTGATGCCAACCCATCGGCACTAGCTGGTAATGGCGCATAAAGCGCTCGGTGAGCACGGGAAGCGGGTCGAGCAACGGCGGCGCCGCGTCGGCCACCAGTAGTGGCGCATCCAGCAAATCGGCCCACGCGCGAGCCAGTTCGACTTCGGACACCAGGCCCAGGCGCGTGAGTAAACCGAGCAGGTCGCCAGGCTCAGTGGATAAACGCTGGGCGCGTTCCAGATCAGCGATTTTGAGCCCGGCGTGCTGCATCAGCCACGCGCACACCTGGTCGGTATGCGGGATCTGCATCTTGCAAGCATCGATGGGCGCTGAGGACATCATTGAGGAATATCTAACGTTGCGAAAAGTATGGCTATTTAGAACTACCGAACAATGCCATTAGTTCGCCATAGCCCAGGCAGGCGTTAGCCGGGTGTATCGACTGGAAGTTATAGCCCTAGTTCCGGATAAGGGGGTAATTAAATACAAAACATTGCCCAATGCACTGATTTAGAGCGTTAGCAGCAAATAGCCACTAGTTGCAATTAGCCATAACGGCGGGTCATTCAGGTGCTCTCTCTTTCAATTAACTGACAGTGCAAAAGATTCAAGCGATTAACTTCATCGGTGGCTAATACGCCCAGACTTTGCAGGACGCGTGTGGCAGCGAGTACACCAATCTCCAACGCGGGTGGCTGGAGGGTGCTGAGGCTGGGCAGCAACATGTGGGCAAACGGGTAGTCGCCAAATCCCAATACGGCGCAGTCCTGGGGAATGCTCAGCCCGGCGCGTTGACCGGCCAGCAAACCGCCGGCGGCGAGGTTATCGTTGGCGAAGAAAATCGCGTCGGGCGTGACCGCCTGCCCCATCAGCGCTTCCATGGCCTGCTTGCCGGCTTCGAAGGGCGCACGGTCGGCGTCCGGCACAAAGACCCACGGCTGCACACCCAACTCGGAGAGGGTCGCGGTAAACCCATCGCGCCGCTCCAATGCGCTGAAGTCGCCCACTGCACTGTTTTGTACGAAGGCGATGCGCCGATAGCCTTTGCCATGCAAGTAGCGAGCGGCGGTGACGCCCACTTCATAATGAGAAAAACCCACTTGCAACGGTGCGCGTTCCGGCACGTAGTCCCAGGTTTCGACGATCGGTATATCTGCCTCGGTGATCATCTTCTCGGTGCCAGGGCTGTGAAAGCGGCTGGTCAGCACCAGCGCTGCCGGCGACCAGCCGAGAAAGGCACGCACCGCACTTTCCTCCTGTTCGATGCTGAAATAGCTGGAGGCCAGCAACAGCTGGTAGCCGTGACGACTGAGGGTGTCGCTGAAGCCCTGCAGCGTATTGGCAAAAATCGGCCCCGAGATATTCGGAATCACCATCGCGACGATTTTGCCTCGCGCAGAGGCCAAGCCACCGGCCACTAGATTGGGCACATACCCCAATTGCGCCACCACCTCGGCGATACGCTCGCGGCGCTCGGGCGAGACCTGTTCAGGTTGGTTGAAGTAACGCGACACGGTAATGGCCGACACCCCGGCCTGGCGTGCCACGGTGTTCAGGGTGACGCGTCCGGCGCCCCGGCGTTTGCGCGGTGGGTGTTCGCTCACGAAATAGCCCTATAAAAAAGGAATATAAAACTAATTTTTTAGTATTTGACGCTCTAAACGGCCCGCTTCAATAATGCCGATGTTAGCGCTAACAAAGCGCGCTGTCTGCTACTCGCTCGAGCGAATGCCCAAGACATGTTCACAGGCGCTGACGGTCGCAGAACCGCAGCGGACCAGGGTATTTTTTCGAGCGGGCACAGCATGCATAACTTTCCACGGCACACCCATTTGTTGCTTCTGGCCGGCCTCAGCGCCTTGCCCGTCTGCGGCGCTGTTGCAGCTGATGAGCAGGAACCCACGCTCCAATCCGTGACAGTCACCGCTACCCGCCGCGAAGAATCGCTGCAAAAAGTCCCGGTGGCCGTCTCGGTGCTTGAGGGCGAGCAACTGGAGCGTGACAATCGCAACGGGGTGGCGAGCATCGCGCAGCAGGTGCCATCGCTGAACTTTCGCACCGGTGCTTCGAACAAGGACACCTCATTGTTCGTGCGCGGCGTGGGCACCATTTCTACCTCGCCTGGGGTGGAGCCCACTGTGGCCACGGTGATCGACGGCGTGGTCTATGCACGCCCCGGCCAGGCCACCCTCGACCTGCTGGACCTTGAGCGCATCGAAGTACTGCGCGGCCCGCAAGGCACGCTGTTCGGCAAGAACGCCTCGGCCGGCGTGCTGAATATCACCAGCAAGGCGCCGACGGCCCAGACCCACGGGTTTATCGATCAGTCGTTCTACAGCGGCAATGAAAGCCGCACGCGCTTCGGCATCGGCGGCAGCCTGGTACCGGAGGTACTAAAAGGCTCGATCAGCACCTTGTTCGGCAGCTACGACGGCAACGTCGACAACCGCCATAACGGTCAGGAGGTCAATGGCTACAACCACAAGGGCGTTCGCGGCAAGCTGGAGTTCACGCCCAACGACGACGTAAAGCTGACCCTGATCGCCGATTACATGCAGTCCCACGATGACGCGCCCAATGGTGTGGTCAGCAAGTCCCTGAACCCGGCGTTCAGCAATGCCTTGAGGCCGGTGCGCGCCTCAAGCGACAACCGCGATATCAACACCGATACCCGCAGCCGTGTGCAAGACACCAACAAGGGCCTGTCGGCACAGTTGGACTGGAACCTGGGCGACTATACCCTCACCTCGATCACCGCCTGGCGCGGCTGGGACAACATTCAATATCAGGATGGCGACCGTCTCGGCACGGTCACCGCCGTGTTCCCCAGCACCGCCGACAAAGGCGACCTGGCGTTCGACCAGTACTCCCAAGAGCTGCGCCTGGCCTCGCCCAAAGGTGAGTTCCTTGAGTACGTAGGCGGCCTGTTCTACATGCATGGCAAGGATGAAGAGACCTATCAGCGCACCCTCACCACCACGACGCGAGTCGATCGAGGCATTGCCGACTACAGCACCACCAGCGACAGCTACGCGGCGTTCGGCGAGACCACGCTCAACTTCACCTCGCGCTTTCGCGGCATCGCCGGGTTGCGTTACACCCATGACGACTTGAAGTACGACCATCGCCGCGTGTCCACCTCCCTCACCACCGTCAGCGGCATCCAACCGGCAACATCAAGTTCGGGTTCGGTGGATGAGGACGGCTGGTCCGGTCGGCTGGGTGTCCAGTACGACCTCAGCGACAACATCACCAGCTACCTCACCTACTCGCGTGGCTACAAAGGACCTGCCTACAACGTGTTCTTCAACATGCAGCCGCGCGACACCGACGCGCTCAAGCCAGAGACCTCCAATACTTGGGAAGCCGGAATCAAGGCCACGGCCTGGAACAACCGCCTGACCACCAACCTGGCGGTGTTCCACAGTGACTACGACAACTACCAGGCCAACTTTTTCGACACCGTCGCCGGCCAAGTCGTGACGCGCCTGATCAACGCCGGCAGCGTCAGCACCGAAGGCGTCGAGCTCGATTACGCGTTGCAAGCCACCCAGCAACTCAAGCTCTCCGGTGCACTGGCCTATACGCGGGCACGCATCGATCAGTTCGCGTGCCCGCCAGGCGCAGCGGCAACCTGCAACGTCAATGGCAAGCCACTGCCCTTCAGCCCGGACTGGAAAAGCTACGTGCGCGCCGACTACAGCATCCCCTTGGATAACGGCCTGGATATCGAACTGGGCACTGACTACAGCTGGCAGAGCGAAGTGCAGTACGACATCAGCCAGAACCTGAACACCAAACAAGGCGCCTACGGCATCTGGAACGCCAGCGTGGCCCTGGCCGACTACACCAATGGCTGGCGCGTGGCGCTGTTGGCGAAGAACCTCGCCGACAAATCCTACTCACCGCTGCTAGCCAGCGGCGGCAACTACATCTACCGCGCCGTGCCTCGTGACGATGAGCGTTACTTCGGCGTGCAACTGCGCAAGGATTTCTAGCATGAGCCGTCAACTCAAACTCGGCGCCTTCCTGATGGCTACCGGGCACCACGTGGCCGCCTGGCGCCACCCCGACGTACCGGCGAACGCTGGCCTGGACTTCGCCCACTACAAGCATTTGGCACGGGTGGCGGAAGCGGCGAAGTTCGACGCACTGTTCGTGGCCGACAGCATCGCCGCCGCCACCGGCGAGGTCGCCAGCCAGATGGCGCGCTCGGATCATTTCGAGCCGCTCACCCTGCTCTCGGCCCTCAGTGCCGTGACCGAACATATCGGCCTGATCGCCACCGCTACCACCAGCTATAACGAGCCGTACCACGTGGCGCGTAAATTCGCCTCGCTGGATCACCTCTCCGGCGGTCGCGCAGGCTGGAACCTGGTGACCTCGGATAACGCCGCCGAGGCGCTGAATTTCGGTCGCGACGAGCACCTGGGGCATGCCGAACGCTACAGCCGCGCACGGGAATTTCATCAGGTGGTGACGGGGCTGTGGGACAGCTGGGACGACGACGCCTTCGTGCGCGACAAGGCCAGCGGGCGCTATTACGAACCAAGTAAACGCCATGTGCTGGACCATGTGGGCGAACACTTCCAGGTCAAAGGCCCCCTGAACGTGGCGCGCTCGCCCCAGGGCCAGCCAGTGATCGTGCAGGCTGGCTCCTCGGAAACCGGCCGTGAACTGGCCGCGCAGACCGCCGAAGTGGTGTTTACCGCGCAGACCTCACTGGCCGACGCGCAGGCCTTCTATGGCGACCTCAAAGGTCGCCTGGGCCAATACGGGCGCGAGGCCGATTCGCTGAAAATCATGCCAGGTGTGTTTGTGGTGGTGGGGCAAACCGAAGCCTTGGCCCAGGCCAAATTCGAAGCGTTCCAGGCGCTGGTCGAACCCGAGGTGGGAGTGGCGTTGCTGGGGCGCATGCTGGGTAATTTCGACCTGTCCGGCTACCCGCTGGATGGGCCGCTGCCGCAGCTACCCTTGACCGACAGCGGACAGCGCAGCCGTCAGCAACTGCTGAGTGAACTGGCCCAACGCGAACAACTAACGCTGGCGCAACTGGGCCGACGCATTGCCGGTGGACGCGGTCATTACAGCTTGATCGGCACGCCGCTGCAGATCGCCGATGAACTGCAGCGCTGGTTCGAAGAAGGTGCGGCGGATGGCTTCAATATTCTGGTGCCGCACTTGCCGGGCGGGCTGGAGGATTTTGCCCGCTGGGTGGTTCCCGAGTTACAGCGGCGCGGTTTGTTTCGGCGCGAATACACCGGCACCACACTGCGCGAAAACCTTGGTTTGGTGCGCCCGGTCAGCCGTTTCAAGCAAGCACAATTATAAAAACCTCGCCTTGCTACTGACCCAGGCTGCCTTGGGCGGCTGATCCGTCGACCTCATGCATTAAGGTAGGCACAGCCGTGGGCAACGTACGAAACAAAGACCGTGAGCTGACTCTTCCTCTGGATTAACCTCTCACAGTGCACACGCGCTAGTGAAAGCCACCTAAACTAACCAGGGTTTGGGCCGATACCCGATCAAACTCCCTTTACCGGGAAATTGAGAAACGCTTCAGCGGATTTAGATTATGAAAGACATTTACCTACTCGTAGAACATGGAGCCGATCAAGGGGAGGTGTACATTTTGGGTTGGTTCGATGACCAAAAAAGTGCAGCCGATATTGCAGAAGCAAAGGAATGGCAGGCTTACCGAGAGGCGCTGAACACTGAACACTCATGGTCTCGCCAAAAACCTGTACCTCCCGACCAGACCAAATACCGCCGCTACTGGATTCAGAGTGTCTCTAAATTTTCTGTGCCGACAATTCAAGCAACACCCGCGCTTCATTAAGCTGCGCAACGTCATTTAACGCCGGCATAGCCGGTGCCGTAGGCTTGGTAGGCATGCACAGCCATTATGGCGCTGGCTCCGTCGGCGGTGATGGCGGCGGCGGTTGACAGGCGAGCCTGGCGCAACCGCTAACCCTCCAAGTTTTGGTACTCCTCTCAAAAGCCGCCCCACCGAAGCGCAAAGCCCTCCATTACCTCAAGGAAATGACAGGCCTGAAGACTGCACTCTACAAGGGGGCGCCTTTAGTTCTGGAACGGTCCACCCTCCCTCGGCGTCCTGCCGAACGAAATTTACCGAATGCCCTGTCGCAATTTCAAAACACGTCTACAGTCACTGTGATTCGAACGGACCTCGATTAATGCAATACAAAGGAATCATCATGCATAGGATTGCTTTTGCGAACGCCTTGCGCGGTATCGCCGCCCTCTGCGTGGTCAATGCCCACTACGTCCTGATGTTCAATTACATCAAGGGCGCATACGGCGGGCTGCTTCCCCTGACTGAGCCTGTATTCCCATCCTGGATGCTCGAAATCTTCAATCCTATAGGAAACATGAACATGGGCGGCTTTGGCGTGGCCCTGTTCTTTCTGATCAGCGGCTTGGTCATTCCGATTTCTGTCGCAAGCCTTAATGGAAGCGCTCTCGCAAAAACAAAATTTGTAATCGGACGTATTTTCCGTATCTGGCCGACGTACGCCGTTGGCCTGCTTGTCACCCTTGGAGCCCTCAGCGTAGCGGCCGCGTATATGGGCAATAACGCGCCCTATACCACTTCGCAGGTGCTCATGCAGATGTCCCTATTCCGTGATTGGTTCGGCAGCTCGGCGCCACTGGATGGGGTGGTGTGGACGCTAGAGGTTGAAGTTAAATTCTATCTAGTAGTGTTGCTGTTCTGGTCGATGATTAGCCGGGGGAAACTTTTCCCTCTATTCGTGCTAGGCGTATCTACCGTGATGGTGGCTAACTTTTATCCGGGGAATATCCACCAGGCCGGCGCGCTAGCCGCCTTCGTTTTTCCGATAAAGTACATTTTCTTCATGCTGATTGGCGTAGCATTCAACTATCACTACCGGCGTTTTATTAGCAGCGAAAAACTCTTTGCCATCACTATCAGTATGCTATGCGTTTTTGGTTACAGTGGATTCACCGAGGGATGGCCATTTGAAGTAATAGCGGCCTACTTTATGGCTTTTGCCGTTTTCACAGTTATGTATCTTTTTGCAAGCACTTGGGCGGGCGGCCCTATCTTCACTTTCTTTTCAAACATCAGCTATCCGCTGTATGCCTGCCATGGCGCACTGGGCTTTGTTGGCATGAGAATTATGATCGACCATGGAATTGGGGCCATGCCTGCCCTGATCATCCAAACGACGGTTACTATTTTTATTTCATGGATCATCCACAAGACGGTTGAAGATCCCACTCATCGTATGGGGAAAAGGATAGCCGCAAGCATAGGGAAGTCACCACAGATAAGCAGGTTCACTAGATCTACTCAATAAAAAAGCCCGCGTTCTGCAGGCTTTCCTTTCACAAAAAAATTCACGAAAAAGGTAGTGGCTCGACAATATAGCAATCCACACAATCATCCGTGATCACTGTATCTAGAATAATCCCGTCCTCAACAGCGGGCCGGAGAAATCCAGTCCGAATTGACGATGTATAAACTCCAACATTTACTGTATTGAGCTGCGCGCGCGCATTAATTGACACGCAATCAATACTGTAATTCATGCCCATCCCGACACCACAGTTCTCACCGCCGGAATTGATCACGCGGGTAGAGTCCTGTCCTTCAATGACTACGCCCCATGCGGTTTGACCGGATTCAATACCAGGTTCCGTCGCAGTGCAGTAACTATTAAGAATAGTGTTGTACTCACCGCCATTATCAAGCAAAAGCATGCAGCGGCCGGTCCAATCTACAGATGTAATGTTCTCGAAAACACAGTGCTGCGCGTAGTGCAAGTGCAGGCCGATAGTGGCGTTACCGGTGAACTCGAGGTTCCGAATGTAAACGTTCTTGATGGGTTCGCACAAGGCAACAATAGCGTTCTCGGGGTGATCACGCTTTATAACTCGGTTAAGAATCAGAGAGTCTGCCAATACATAGATGACTTGGCGCACCTCGAGCGGCCCATCAAGCGGCATCGAGTAGGTCTCGAAGTCTGTGGATGCGTCCGAGATCACGATCCACGACCCATTTGTATAAGGCGTCGTGTCAGCGACAGATATCTGAGTGGTATTTACGTATGCCGGAGCCGTCAGGTAGCTTCCCGGGCGCACGTTCCCCTGGTAGTCGATGCCGGCATAGCTAGGATCGGTCGGCTGTTCTGAATTTCTCCCAACGCCAGAAACGTCAATTGTCACCTTGTCGATGCCTGGTGCCGGCTCGATTATCTGGCCGCTATAGGGCCAGTTGTCGTCACGGTTGAGAAGGACCGTGGTTCCAATTGGGCATTCAGGACCATTGATTTGCAGCCAGCGGTAGCCAGCTTTTAGCAAGGACTGAATCTGAGGGCCGTTGTCATTTTCAGGGTCGGGGGTGAAAACGTAAGGGGTATCTTTATAAATTGGCATGCTTCTCCTCGTAATTATTTAAGTTACGCCAAATCGGCGCATCAACAACTGTACATCCATACAGCTGTTTATTTCAAGAAATTACGTAACCCATTGATAAATTTATTTTTTGCACCTCAGCTGATCAAAATTACCTTGCCACCGGTAGCTGCCAATTAATCCTTTAAGCCCAGCCAACGGGTAACCGCACGCGCGTAAGCCTGACACGCGCACTGAGCTATTACGGCTCTGTTTGCGTCGTCATTTATGACAGTAATTCTTAGAATATTCGCGGGATCAAGTTTGCTCGACAGCTGTATGAACCATGCCAATTGAGCTACGAGTGGTGAGCTCATTGCAGCCACTGACTGAATCCCAGAGGAAAACTGACAGCCAGCCGGAGATCAGCAATAGCAAGCTGGTCGCGCAGGCGCCCTGGTTACGCTGGGCGTCAGACAATTCCTTGGTGTGTTGTTGATCCTGGGTTGCGAACTACTACTTGCTGGTCAGGCGCTTGTGCTGCTCGGAGGGAGCCTGGGGCAGCGCCCAGTATCTGACTGGGCATCACACGACACACCCGTGAAGAAGTTGTGGTGACACAGGCGTAGCGTCTGCGCTGCCGCAGTGCCACGTCCTTGATCGATCCGGACGTTCCGCTCTAATAGAGCCACATCAGCGCGCAGTTAGCCTCCCGCTCCGACAGCTCGCCCAGATGGCCCTTTCACCATACCCTTGTGTACTGCAAGTCGGCCCGGCTGAAACATAAGCAAGCACAGACAACGGATACTGGACGCAGATTGAGGAGCGGTATTTGACGCGAGTGCTGAAGGAAACCGGGAAGGATGGGCAGACGATCGCATGCCATGCGAGTGAGGGCATGACCAAAAACTACCAGCGAGATCACGAGGAAATCATCTGGTCCGAGGCGATGCCGGACGTGAATATTAGCGAAATCACCGGATAGTTTGCGCGGGTTTTGCGCAGGCACAAAAAAGCCGATCCATCTGATCGGCTTAAGTGTCTGATTTTACTCAGGAATAATGGTCGGGACGGAGTGATTCGAACACTCGACCCCTAGCACCCCATGCTAGTGCGCTACCGGACTGCGCTACGCCCCGACTAGGCGTGTTACTGGGTTCGCTTCTTAACGAAGCGAACCGGAATATACCGCAAGCTTTTGAAATGTGGAAGTATTTTTAAAGCTTGAATCATTTTTTCAGCACCACCAGTACATCTTCCAATTCGGAGATCATCTGGCGGATCAGTTGCTTGTATTGGGTGGTGTCGTCTTTGGCTTCATCACCGGACATACGCTGACGTGCGCCGCTGATGGTGAACCCTTGGTCGTACAGCAACGCACGGATCTGTCGGATCATCAGCA
The DNA here is from genome assembly GCF_012985385.1 of Pseudomonas sp. WS 5503. Classification (NCBI taxonomy): domain Bacteria; kingdom Pseudomonadati; phylum Pseudomonadota; class Gammaproteobacteria; order Pseudomonadales; family Pseudomonadaceae; genus Pseudomonas; species Pseudomonas sp. WS 5503. The sequence goes on along the minus strand of NZ_JAAQWI010000007.1, from coordinate 31,645 downwards.
CGTCCTGGCGCTGATAATACCGACGGTTCCCGGTGCGTTTGACGGGGTTGAGTTGAGGAAACTCCTGCTCCCAATAGCGCAGCACGTGCGGTTTTACCGCACACAGTTCGCTGACTTCACCGATGGTGAAGTAGCGCTTGCCTGGGATGACGGGTAGCTCGTCGTTATGACTTGGTTCCAGCATAAGCCTCAACTCGGGCCTTCAACTTCTGCCCTGGACGAAAGGTGACCACACGGCGAGCCGTGATCGGGATTTCTTCTCCCGTTTTTGGATTGCGGCCAGGCCGCTGGCGTTTGTCTCGCAGGTCAAAATTGCCGAAACCGGACAATTTGACCTGTTCGTTGTCTTCCAGAGCGTGTCTGATCTCTTCAAAAAACAGCTCGACCAATTCCTTGGCCTCGCGCTTGTTCAGACCCAACTCTTCGTACAGACGTTCCGCCATCTCAGCTTTCGTCAAAGCCCCCATACGTCACTTCCTTAACGTGGCGTTCAACCTTTGTTCGAGCGAGGTGAGGATATTTTGCGTCGTGGTATTCACCTCATCGTCATTAAGAGTGCGCGATGGATGCTGCCAGGTCAAGCCAACTGCAAGGCTTTTTCTATGCGGATCAATGCCTTTACCCTGATAGACGTCAAATAGCCTGAGGTCTGTCAGCCATTCCCCTGCATTTTCACGGATTACATCCAGAACAGCAGTGGCGGCGACTTCACGGTCGGCGATCAGGGCCAGGTCGCGACGCACTTCAGGGAAGCGCGACAACTCGCTGAATTTAGGCATCTTGCCCGACGCAACTTCAGCCAAGACTAGCTCAAACACGAAGACTGGACGGTCCAGCCCCAAGGTTTTCGACAGTTCTGGGTGAATGGCGCCCACAAAGCCTACCAGGCGACCTTCACGCTCTATACGTGCAATCTGGCCTGGGTGCAAGGCAGGGTGGCTGCCCGATACAAACGTAAAGGCGTCCAGCGCACCGGCAAAGCCCAGCACCGCTTCCACGTCAGCCTTGATGTCGAAGAAGTCGACGACCTCACGGCCTTGCGCCCAACCTTCCGGTAGACGGCTGCCGCAGACAACACCCGCCAGCATCGGCTCTTGCTTCAAGCCATCGAGCTGGCCGACGAAACGCAAACCGCTTTCGAACAGGCGCACGCGGTCTTGCTGGCGGTTCAGGTTGTGGGAAAGTGCCTTCACCAGGCCCGGCCACAACGACGAACGCATGGCGGCCATATCGTTGGAGATCGGGTTGGCCAGCAGCAACGGCTCAACGCCAGGGTTAAACAGTTCGAACTGTTTTGGATCAATGAAGCTATACGTCACAGCTTCCTGGTAACCACGGGCAACCAGCAAACGACGCAGTTCAGGCAGGTGCGCACGCGCTTCGGCCTTGGGTTGCGGTGCCAGGCGTGCTTGCGGATAGCGAACCGGCAGGCGGTTGTAACCGTACAGGCGCGCCAGCTCTTCGATCAGGTCGACTTCCAGGCTGATGTCGAAGCGATGGCTAGGTACTGCAACCTGCCACTGCCCTTCCCCACCCGCGGAAATACCCAGGCCGAGCGCAGACAGCAGTTGCTCGATTTCAGCCGGCTCGATGACCAGGCCAAGCATCTGCTCAACGCTTTTGGCACGCAAGGTAATCGGTGCAATCGACGGCAGGTACTGTTCGTTGACAGTTTCGGTAATCGGGCCGGCTTCACCACCGGTGATTTCCAGCAGCAAGCCGGTAGCGCGCTCCATGGCTTCACGGGCGAGTTTCCAGTCCACGCCACGCTCGTAGCGGTGCGACGCATCGGTGTGCAGGCCGTAGGAACGAGCCTTGCCAGCGATCGCGATCTGGTCGAAGAACGCGCTTTCAAGGAATACGTCACGAGTGGTCGCGGATACACCGCTGTGCTCACCACCCATCACGCCGGCAATTGCCAGGGCGCGAGCGTGGTCGGCGATGACCAGAGTGTCGGCACGCAGGCTGACTTCCTGGCCATCGAGCAGCACCAGCTTCTCGCCTTCTTCGGCCATACGCACGCGGATGCCGCCATTGATTTCGGCAAGATCAAACGCATGCAACGGCTGGCCGAGTTCCAGCATCACGTAGTTGGTGATGTCGACGGCGGCGTCGATGCTGCGTACATCGGCACGACGCAGGCGCTCAACCATCCACAGCGGCGTTGGCTTGGACAGGTCCACGTTACGGATCACACGCCCCAGGTAACGCGGGCAAGCGTTGGGGGCCAATACTTCAATCGAGCGGACTTCGTCATGTACCGCCGGCACGGCAGCAACCACTGGACGAGTGACAGGCGCGTTGTACAGCGCACCCACTTCACGGGCCAGGCCAGCCAAGGACAGGCAGTCGCCGCGGTTGGGGGTCAGGTCGACCTCAATGCTGGCGTCTTCCAGTTCCAGGTAAACACGGATGTCCTGACCCACTGGCGCGTCGGCCGGCAGCTCCATCAGGCCATCATTGCCCTCACCCACTTGCAGTTCGGCCTGGGAGCACAGCATGCCGTTGGATTCAACGCCACGCAGCTTGGCCTTCTTGATCTTGAAGTCGCCCGGCAACTGGGCACCGATCATAGCGAACGGGATCTTCAGGCCCGGGCGCACATTAGGCGCTCCGCACACGACCTGAAAGGTTTCCGAGCCGTTGCTGACCTGGCACACACGCAATTTGTCGGCATCAGGGTGCTGCTCGGTGCTCAACACCTCGCCCACCACCACACCACTGAAAACACCGGCGGCCGGCGTAACGCTATCGACCTCAAGACCGGCCATCGACAGACGAGCAACCAGCTCGTCGCGATCTACCTGCGGGCTTACCCAGCCACGCAGCCATTGTTCACTGAATTTCATCCTGCTCTCCTAAAGATTCGTTACGACTAGCGAAATTGCGCGAGGAACCGCAAGTCGTTGTCGAAGAACAGACGCAAGTCGTTCACGCCGTAACGCAGCATGGCCAGACGCTCAACGCCCATGCCGAAGGCAAAGCCCGAGAACTCTTCTGGATCGATCCCGGACATGCGCAGCACGTTGGGGTGAACCATGCCGCAGCCCATCACTTCCAGCCAGCCGGTCTGCTTGCACACACGGCAGCCTTTACCGCTGCACATCACGCATTCCATGTCGACTTCAGCGGATGGCTCGGTGAACGGGAAGAACGAAGGACGGAAACGTACCGCCAACTCTTTTTCGAAGAACACCCGCAGGAATTCTTCGATGGTGCCTTTGAGGTCGGCGAAATTGATATCGCGATCAACCAGCAGGCCTTCGACCTGGTGGAACATCGGCGAATGGGTGATATCCGAGTCGCTACGGTACACACGGCCTGGGCAGACAATGCGGATCGGCGGCTTGTTCGCTTCCATGGTGCGGACCTGTACCGGCGAGGTATGGGTGCGCAGCAGCATGTTGGCGTTGAAATAGAAGGTGTCGTGCATCGACCGGGCCGGGTGATGGCCTGGGATGTTGAGCGCCTCGAAGTTGTGGTAGTCGTCTTCGACCTCAGGGCCTTCGGCAATGCCGTAGCCGATGTGGGTGAAGAACTGTTCGATACGTTCCAGAGTCCGGGTGATCGGATGCAGACCGCCCGACGCCTGGCCACGACCAGGCAAGGTCACGTCAATGGACTCGGCGGCGAGCTTGGCCGCAAGATCGGCCTCCTCGAGCGACGCCTTGCGCGCATTGAGAACCTCTGTGACACGCTCCTTGGCGACGTTGATCAGCGCACCGACTTGCGGACGATCTTCAGCGGGCAGACTTCCCAGGGTCTTCATCACCTGAGTCAATTCACCTTTCTTGCCAAGGTAGTGAACCCGGATTTGCTCCAGGGCATTTACATCTTCAGCGCTTTGCACAGCCTCAAGGGCTTGGGCGACGAGCGCGTCCAGGTTTTCCATGTACAGACTCCAGATACAAAATAGGGGAAGAGCTTGAAGGCTCTTCCCCTATTTATGACGTTTACCACCTTGGGCCACAGGAGTAGCCCAGGGTGACTGTCGGGGGTACTTAAGCCAAGGAGGCTTTAGCTTTCTCGACAATCGCAGCAAACACCGCTTTTTCGTTCACGGCCAGTTCAGCCAGAACCTTACGGTCGATTTCGATGGACGCTTTTTTCAGGCCAGCGATGAAACGGCTGTAGGACAGACCGTTAACACGTGCACCGGCGTTGATACGAGCGATCCACAGAGCGCGGAACTGACGTTTTTTCTGACGACGGTCACGGTAGGCGTATTGGCCTGCCTTGATTACCGCTTGCTTGGCAACACGGAATACGCGTGAACGCGCGCCGTAGTAGCCTTTAGCAAGTTTCAGAATTTTTTTGTGACGCTTACGGGCCATGACGCCACGCTTTACACGAGCCATGAGTTACTTCCTCTATTCTTGAACCAAAATTAACGAAGGCGCAGCATGCGCTCGACTTTTGCCACGTCAGACGGATGCAGCAAGCTGCTACCGCGCAGTTGACGCTTACGCTTGGTCGACATTTTGGTCAGGATGTGGCTCTTGAAAGCGTGCTTGTGCTTGATGCCGTTAGCAGTTTTCAGAAACCGCTTAGCAGCACCACTTTTAGTTTTCATCTTTGGCATGTTCGGTACTCCGCATTCAGTTGATAAACATAATCAGAAGGCCTGCCGTGCCCTGTTGATTACTTCTTCTTTTTCGGGGCGATGACCATAATAAGCTGGCGTCCTTCCATCTTAGGATGCTGTTCGACCGAACCGTACTCCAGCAGGTCAGCTTCAACCCGCTTGAGGAGTTCCATCCCCAGCTCCTGGTGGGCCATCTCACGGCCGCGGAATCGCAAGGATACCTTGGCCCTGTCCCCATCACTCAGGAAACGTACCAGGTTGCGCAGTTTTACCTGGTAATCCCCTTCCTCCGTCCCTGGACGAAACTTGATTTCTTTTACTTGAATCTGCTTCTGGTTCTTCTTCGCTGCGGCAACCTGCTTCTTCTTTTCGAAGATAGATTTGCCGTAGTCCATCACCCGACAAACAGGTGGGATTGCATCGGCGGAGATTTCCACCAGGTCCAGCTTGGACTCTTCTGCAATACGAAGCGCTTCATCAATCGAGACGATGCCAATCTGCTCGCCATCAGCGCCAATTAACCGAACCTCGCGTGCCGAGATATTCTCGTTGATCGGGGCTTTCGGTGCAGCTCGTTTATCTTGTCTCATTTCACGCTTAATAATAATTACTCCGAATCTGGGCGACCACGCCGGGAAACCGCTTGCGCGAGGAACTCAGCGAACTGGGCGACGGGCATCGAGCCCAGGTCAGCACCTTCACGAGTACGCACAGCGACAGTCTGCATCTCGACTTCCCGATCTCCGATAACCAAAAGATAGGGAACCTTGAGCAAAGTATGCTCGCGGATTTTAAAGCCGATCTTTTCATTTCTCAAGTCGGACTTGGCACGAAATCCGCTTTCGTTGAGAGTTTTTTCAACTTCAGCGGCAAAATCTGCCTGTTTATCAGTGATATTCATGATCACTGCCTGGGTCGGAGCCAGCCACGCAGGGAACGCGCCCTCGTAGTGCTCGATCAGGATACCGACGAACCGTTCGAACGAACCGAGGATCGCCCGGTGCAGCATAACCGGGTGTTTACGGCTGTTGTCTTCGGAGACGTATTCGGCTCCCAGACGGATCGGCAGGTTAAAATCGAGCTGCAGGGTACCACACTGCCAGACACGGCCAAGGCAATCTTTGAGCGAGAACTCGATCTTCGGACCGTAGAACGCGCCCTCACCCGGCTGCAGATCGTACGCAAGGCCCGCACTGTCAAGCGCAGCAGCCAATGCCGCTTCGGCGCGATCCCATAGTTCGTCGGAACCGACGCGTTTTTCCGGACGAGTGGACAGCTTCATCTCGACTTCGGTAAAGCCGAAATCGCGATAAACGTCCATGGTCAGCTTGATGAATGCTGCGGACTCGGCCTGCATCTGCTCTTCGGTGCAGAAGATATGGGCGTCGTCCTGTGTGAAGCCACGCACTCGCATGATGCCGTGCAGCGCACCCGATGGTTCGTTACGGTGGCAGGCACCGAATTCGGCGAGGCGCATCGGCAACTCGCGGTAGCTCTTCAGGCCCTGATTGAATACCTGCACGTGGCACGGGCAGTTCATCGGCTTGATGGCGTAGTCGCGGTTTTCCGACTGGGTGGTGAACATGTTGTCGGCGTAGTTGGCCCAGTGCCCGGATTTCTCCCACAGGCTGCGATCAACCACCTGGGGAGTCTTGATCTCCAGGTAACCGTTTTCGCGCTGCACCTTGCGCATGTACTGCTCAAGCACCTGGTACAGAGTCCAGCCATTCGGGTGCCAGAACACCATGCCCGGCGCTTCTTCCTGAAGGTGGAACAGGTTCAGCCGCTTGCCGATCTTGCGGTGGTCGCGTTTTTCAGCTTCTTCGATGCGCTGGATATAGGCGGCCAGTTGCTTCTTGTCAGCCCAGGCCGTGCCGTAGATCCGTTGCAGCTGTTCGTTCTTGGCGTCACCGCGCCAGTAGGCACCGGACAGCTTGGTCAGCTTGAACGATTTGAGGAAGCGCGTGTTCGGCACGTGCGGGCCACGGCACATATCCACGTATTCTTCGTGGTAGTACAGCCCCATGGCCTGCTCGTCCGGCATATCTTCTACCAGACGCAGCTTGTAGTCCTCGCCACGTGCAGTAAACACGTCGATCACTTCGGCACGCGGGGTGACTTTCTTGATGACGTCGTAATCTTTTTCGATCAGCGCGTGCATGCGCTGCTCGATGGCCGCCAGGTCGTCCGGCGTAAAAGGACGCTCATAGGCGATGTCGTAATAGAAGCCTTCTTCAATGACCGGGCCGATCACCATCTTGGCGGTTGGATACAGTTGCTTGACCGCATGGCCAATCAAGTGCGCGCAAGAGTGGCGAATGATCTCCAGCCCCTCTTGATCCTTGGGCGTGATGATTTGCAGGCTGGCGTCGCTGGTGATCAGGTCGCTGGCATCAACCAGCTTGCCGTCGACCTTGCCGGCCACGGTGGCCTTGGCCAGGCCAGCACCAATGGATGCGGCGACCTCGGCTACGGAAACCGGATGATCGAATGAACGCTGACTGCCGTCGGGAAGAGTAATAGTTGGCATGGCGCCTCCTCTCCTAGTGGTGACCCCTACCAAAGGTCACGTGGGTTGGGATGAGCCAGTACAAGATCCAACACCAGGCCGCTCAATAATGAACGCCTGCCTTACAGCGGCAGGAGCCTTTCGGCCAACCGATAATCGAACCAGAGTGACTGGAGTGAACAAAAAGAACCTGGCAAGGCGGCAAATGGCGCGCCCGGAAATAGCCAGGCAAGGATGCTAGCACAGATGAACGGTCATCGCGTCGGCCAAGCGCTGGGTAAAGAGCAATTCATGGCTTTATAGCTGCAAAAGTGAACTTGAGCTGTACGCAGGGCCTCAAAGCCACTGAGAATCGCCGTTCGTCCTCGACCCAAAGGAGCATCCCATGATGCGTTTTACCTCTACCCTCGCTGTCGCCGCTACCCTGAGCCTCCTTTCCCTCGGCGCGCAGGCTGCAGCCCCTTCCAACTGGCCAGCTGGCGCCCGTGACGCCTTCGTCAACGACTGCAGTGCCGCAGCCAGCCAGAACGTGGACGTCAAAACTGCCAAAGCCCACTGTGAATGTGGCGCTGACAAGATCAATGCCGAATTGAGCACTGCCGAGATCAAGGAATTGATGACCAACCAGAACGCCAGCCCGGAGCTTAAAAACAAAGCAGTCGCGGCTATTTCGTCCTGCAAAGTGGTGAAGAAAAAGTAAGATTGGCTGACGATTCGACGGTCATTTCGCTGAAAAAACAGCCTGAAAACTGCCATTTCACACAAATTATGCAGGTTTTACGGCTTTTTTTAACAGCTGATATTTCGTCGCGAAGCCCCGTAAATCGGGGCTTTCAGCCGAACAACGGATCAAACGCAAAGCGATTGATTAGCAAACAGTGCCTTGGGGGGGCTCCCAAGCCGAACATTTCGACTATGATAGCCCTGTGTGCCCAGTTGGCCTGAGCAGCACAGCACTACTGAAAATATATGTTTCTTGGAGATACACCATGTCTAATCGCCAAACCGGCACCGTTAAATGGTTCAACGATGAAAAAGGCTTCGGCTTCATCACTCCTCAAGGTGGCGGTGACGACCTGTTCGTACACTTCAAAGCTATCGAAAGCGACGGTTTCAAAAGCCTGAAAGAAGGCCAAACCGTTTCCTTCGTGGCTGAGAAAGGCCAAAAGGGTATGCAAGCTGCACAGGTTCGCGGCGAGTAATTCTCCGCTGAGCTAAAAAAACCCCGTCCATGTGACGGGGTTTTTTATGGGCGATGCAAAAGCCGTATCAGCCGCAGTTAACCCGGTTGATCACCAGATTGTCGTCGGTGTTCAGGTTCAGGCGGTCAGAGCGATACTCCAGCGTGACCATGTCGTTGGGCTTGAGGATGCGTGCATTCTGCGCGCCAGCACGCGTACGTGCTTGCTCCAGCAACTGGGGCGAGGCTTTCTGGCCGATGGCGAACTCTGCGGCCTTCGACTCACAGCGGCTATGACCGGAATCGGTCACAGTGGCAGCTTTGCCTGGCTCAGAGGCACCCGGGGTACTGCAACCCGCCAACGCGAGCGCAGCCAACAAAGTACCGAATGATGCGAGCTTCCAAGGCATGAAGCCTCCTATGATAAAAAGTGGACAGAGATCGTGCGACAGCATTCAAAGCGATTGGTTTCAAGACGTTAACCGCCTGTGGGCAAGTCTGCCTGAGTCACGGCCTGCAATCGCTTGGTGAATCGTGACTAGATATGAACGTATTCAGTAGATATCGATGTAGTCCGACGAAGGAGTAGGCCAATTCTGCTTCAGCGCGTTGAAAATCTGCATGACCCAGACTTCATCGCTGGCCGCCACGTTGCCGACATAGCCGGAACCTTTGGCCCAGGTCTCCAGGCGAAACACCAGGCCAGCGATATCAGCCCCACCGACTACGCCGGAAGAAATGTAGGCGATGCCTTCTTTGGTTACCCGCAACTGGGTATGTTCGTCGTCACTGGCGCTGCCAAGCAATTGGCGCACGGCGTCCAGCGTCAGGTTGTCGGGCTTGCTCAAATCGATTTGCACGCGGTGTTTCCCGGCCATTTAACAGGCCAACAGTGTCGCACAGCCGCCGCTTCATGCCTAAGTAGCAGTGCCAAATGCCGTACAAAATGCTTAACTGCCCCCCTCTGGAACGGCGTTCCAGTGCATTGCCCCCGCATTTTTCAGCCCGTGAGATTTCCATGACCACCGTAACGCTTCAAGCCGACATCAAAGCCAAGTGGCCCCAAGGGCAAAGTTCCTACAGCCCCGGAAGCCCGGAAGAACTGGCAATCATTGGTATCGACCTGTTGGTCAAGGAACTGGGCACCCAGGCGGCGCAAGCATTCATCGGCCAGATATTCGAGAAATACCCGGCCGACTACATGGGCGCCCAAGAGCGCGAATAGAACCGGGCGACGAGCGCCGCCCCGCTAACTTACTTCAGACGCGCCAGGCGCTCGGTCAGCAGATCGAAGAAGCCCTGGGCGTCGCCATTCTCAACCCAGAACACATTCTTCGGCTGCTTGAGGCCGTCATACCAATCGACGATGGTCTGGCCGAAGGTCGGGCCTTCGCGGCTGTCGACCACCATATTGGCCTCACGACCGCTGAACAGCGAAGGCTTGAGCAGGTACGCTACCACAGTAGCGTCATGGACCGGGCCACCCGGAATGCCGTAGTGCTCCATATCGCCTTTGACGTACTCATTCAGAATACTGCTGACGACCTTGCTCGCGTTGTTGTTCAGGTCCGCAATCTTCTTCAGGCGGGCGTCGCTGGTGAGGACTTTATGGGTCACGTCCAACGGCAGGTAGGTCAACTTCACACCGCTTTTGAGCACGATCTCCGCCGCCACCGGATCGGCGAACAGGTTGAACTCGGCCACTGGGGTGATATTGCCGCCGTTGAAGTGGGCGCCGCCCATCACGACCACTTCCTTGATGCCCTGGGTGATTTCGGGCGCTTGAGTCAGCGCCAGTGCCAGGTTGGTCTGCGGGCCAAGCATGGCGATGGTGATGCTGTGCGGCTTGGCGCTGCTCAGGGTCTTGATCAGGTAGTCGACGGCATTGCCTTCGGCCAGGCCTTTTTTCGGTTCATGCACCGTGACGCCCGAGATGCCTTCCTTGCCATGGATATTCTCGGCGTAGATCGGTTTGCGCAACAACGGCGCTGGCGCACCTGCGTACACCGGGATGTCCTCGCGACCTGCCCACTCGCGCGCCAGGCGCGCGTTGCGGGAGGTCTTGTCCAGGCGCACATTGCCGGCGACGGTGGTCAGCGCACGAATGCTCAACTCCTCCGGCGAGGCCATGGCGAACAGCAAGGCCACCACGTCATCGGCACCCGGGTCGGTATCGATGATCAGGTCGATTTTTTCCGCCGCTTGGGCGCTTGCAGCAGTGAGCGCGGACAAAAGCAGAACACTCCGGAACAGGTTTTTCAGGGTAGGTAGACCACGTTGCATAAAGCACTCCTTGTCATAGGGGGGACGCTAGAACGTTACGCCGGACACCAGCGCGATATTGCAGTACGGCTGGCACTCGCCAGTGCGCACCACAGCGCGGGCATTGCGGCTCAATTGCTTGAATTGGTCATGGCTGAGCAGGCGTCGCTCGCCCAGTGCAGCCTGCTCTGTGAGCGTATTTAGCGCGGTCAGCGCGGGCGGTTGTTTCAGCAGGATCTCTTCTGCCAGAACATGGCTTTCCACCTGCATTTCGCTAAGCACGATGCGCAAGGTGCTGATGAAGTCCGGGATGCCCTGGGTCAGTGCCAGGTCGATCAATTCGACGCCGGGAGGTACCGGCAGGCCGGCATCGCCGATGACCAGAATGTCACCGTGGCCCAGGGACGCGATCACGCGCGACAGGGCGATATTCAGCAAAGGTGTCTTTTTCATGCGGGCACAAAACCTTGTACGTCGTGCAGCGTAGGAATGGAAGGCTGAGCGCCGGCACGGGTCACTGACAACGCCGCCGCCACCTGGCCAAAACGGATCGCCTCGGCTTCGCTCTGGCCCGCGGCCAGCGCGGCGGCAAAGCCACCGACAAAGGTATCGCCAGCAGCGGTGGTATCCACCGCCTTGACCTTCGGCGTCACCAGGTGCTCAAAGCTCTTGCCGTCGGCAAACAGCGCGCCCTGGGCGCCCAGGGTAATGATGACCTTGCCAGCACCCGCCTGGATCAGCGCGGTCGCGGCGACCTTGGCACTGTCGAGGGAGTCGACCGCTACGCCGCTGAGAGCACTGGCCTCGCTTTCATTGGGGATCAGATAATCGATCGAGGCATACCAGTCAGCGGGCAATGGTCCGCTTGCCGGGGCCGGGTTGAGGATGACGGTCTTGCCCAGCTCGCGACCCCGCTTGAGCGCATACCCAACGGTCTCCATCGGCACCTCAAGCTGGCAGATGATCACGTCTGCCGCCTGCAGCACAGCGTCACACGTTCGCAGCGACGCAGGCGTCAGCTCACCGTTGCTGCCGGCCACAATGACAATGGCGTTCTGGCTGCTGTCATCGACCACGATCAACGCCACACCGCTGGAGCCGTCCACCGTGCTGACTGCCTGGCAATCGATCCCTTCCAACAACAGCGCATCGCGCAATTGGCTGCCATAGGCGTCGGTACCGATGCATCCCACCATTGCGACACTCGCTCCCAGACGTGCCGAGGCGACAGCCTGGTTGGCGCCCTTGCCGCCGGGCACAGTGGAGAACGTCTGGCCGATCAGGGTTTCACCGGCACGCGGCAAGCGACTGGCGCGGGTGACCAGGTCCATGTTCAAGCTGCCTATTACCACTACTTTTGCTGGCATACATCAGTACTCATCAATTCGGTTCAGCGGTATTGGGCGAACACATCAGCCAATGGCGCGGTCGACTCACGCAAAACAATACTGGGCGTCACGATACGTTGATCGATCGGCAGTTGGGGTGTTGCGATTCGTTGCAGTAATAATTCGGCCGCAGTCTCACCCAACTGCAGGATCGACTGGCCGACCGTCGTCAGCGCCGGATAGACGTAGCGTCCCATCTGGATGTCATCGAAACCGATGACCGACAGCTCGCCCGGCACCCGCACATTGCGCTCGGTGGCGGCGCGCAGCACGCCAAAACCAATCATATCGTTGCTGGCGAAAATCGCGCTGGGCGGGTGTTGCGATAATAACTGTACAGCTGCGGCATACCCGCCCGTGCTGGTGAAATCGCTTTCCAGGGTACGACTGGCCAACACCTCGATGCCCGCCTCGCGCAATGCACGCTGGTAACCCGCCAGGCGCATCTGCGCCACGCGGGTATGCCCAGGGCCGCCGATACAGGCGATGTCCCGGTGCCCCAATTCCAGCAAGTGCCGGGTCGCCAGGTAAGCGCCCTCTTCGTGATCGATGCGCACCAGGTCCACATCAATCCCATCCAGTGCCCGGTCGACAATCACCATCGGCGTGCGCACTGCACTCAAGCCTGCGGCAAGGCCACTGTCATCACCGCCCACGGATGTCACGATCAAGCCGTCGACGCGTTTTTCCAGCAACACGCGCAAATAACTGCGCTGTTTCTCTGCGTCGTCATCCGAGTTGCAGAGGATCACGCAATAGCCATTACGCTCGCAGTAATCCTCGATACCCCGAGCCAGCTCGGCAAAATACGGGTTGAGGCTGTTGGGCACCAGCAGCCCGATGGTGGCCGTGGTCTTGGCCTTGAGCGAGCGTGCCACGGCACTGGGCACGTAGTCCAACTGCTTGATCGCCGCCTCGACCTTGATGCGTACCGGCTCGCTGACTGGGCGCGTCTTGTTCACCACATGGGACACGGTGGTGTAGGAAATACCTGCAAGCGCTGCCACATCCTTGATCGTTGCCATGGTTCAGCCCCGCCGACTGGCGCGCTGGCTGCGATAAGTATCGAGGACCACGGCAATCACGATCACGGCACCGGTAATGATGCGTTTAGTCGGTTCCGTCGCGCCGATCTGCGCCAGCCCGGCGGCCAGCACCGAAATAATCAACACCCCGAAGAACGTACTGATGACCGAGCCACGCCCGCCCATCAGGCTGGTGCCACCGATCACCACGGCGGCGATCACTTGCAGCTCCAGGCCCGAACCGGCATTCGGGTCCGCCGCTTCCAGGCGCGAGATCTGGAACAGCGCCGCCACACCGGCCAACAGGCCCATCAGGCTGAACACCAGGACCTTGTAAGGCTTGGGATTGATACCCGCCAGGCGCACCGCTTCTTCGTTGGTGCCGATGCCGATCAGGTAGCGACCGAAGACCGTACGGGTCAGTACCAACTGGGCCGCGATGATCACCAGCAAGGCGATGATGAACGACGGAGAAATACCGAAGGCAATCGGGTTGGACAGCCAGGCAAACGAGTCACCGATATAAGCGGTGCGCGAGCCCGTCATCTGGTAGGCCACGCCGCGGGCCATCTCCAGCACGCCGAGGGATACGATAAATGACGGAATGCGCCAGGCCACCGTGATGGAACCGGTGATGGTGCCGGCCAACGCCGCGCAACCCATGCCCAACAGAGCGGCAGGCAACACGCTCCAGCCCCAGCCCAGGATCGCCACGCTGACTGCCGAGGCCGCCAATGCCAGTACCGATCCCACAGACAGGTCGATGCCGCCAATGATCAGGATGAAGGTCATGCCCACCTCCAGCACCATCAGGTCTGGAATCTGGTTGGCCAGGGTGCTGAAGGTGTCATAGGACAGAAAGTGATCGCTGAGCATCGAGAACAGCGCAATCATCGCCAGCAAGGCACCTGCCAGCCCGAGGTAGGTACCCAGGCCATAGAAGTTGCCGCCAGTTTTACCGGGGGAAATGTTTGTTTTCATGGGGTATTCCTAGGCGCTGCTTCGTTGAGCAGCGCATCACGTTTCTGATAGCCGGCAAAGGCGGCGGCGAGCAATTCGTCCTGGGTCCAGCTGTCACGCTCGAAGGTCTCGATCAGGCGCCCGGCGGACAGCACACCGATGCGGTCACAGATCAGCATCAGCTCACGCAGGTCACTGGACACCACCACCAGCGCTTTGCCCTGGCGGGTCAATTCACCGAGCAAAGCATAGATATCGAACTTGGCACCGACGTCGATGCCGCGGGTAGGCTCATCGAACAGCATTACTGCGCAGTCGCGCTCCAGCCAGCGGCCAATCACCACCTTCTGCTGGTTACCACCCGACAGCTCGGACACCAGTTGCGTCGGGCTGGAACTGCGGATTCGCATGGCGTCGATCTGGCGCTTGGCCAGAGCGGTTTCGTTACGGCTGTTGACGACGCCCCCGCCGGAAATTTCCGGCATGTTGCCCAGGGCGATGTTGGCGCTGATGGACTGGGTCAGCAGCAGGCCTTCGCCCTTGCGGTCTTCGGTGATCAGGGCAATACCATGACCGACCGCGTCCACCGGCGAGCGAATGCTCACCACCTTGGCCGGCGAACCCAAGGCCACGGTGCCGCTGTCGGCCGGGTCGGCGCCGAAAATCAGGCGCAGCAATTCGGTGCGACCGGCGCCGATCAGGCCGGAAATGCCATAAATTTCACCGGCGCGCACTTCAAAGGACACATCGCGGACCTTGTCCGAACGGGTCAGGCCCGTCACGGTCAAGGCCGGGCCTCCGATGGTGCGCGGGCCCAAATCGATGTGTTCACCCAGTTCGCGACCGACCATCAAGGTCACCAACTGCTCACTGTTGTAATTGGCCATCGGCTCGACGCAGACCAGCTTGCCGTCGCGCAATACCGCAATGCGCTGGGCGACACGGGCCAACTCTTCGAGCCGGTGCGAAATATAAATGATCGCCACGCCTCGAGCCTGCAGGCGCGTGATTTGTTCGAACAGCATCTCGACTTCACGAGCAGTAAGCATCGCCGTGGGCTCGTCGAGGATCAATACATGGCAGTCGCCGATCAGGTTACGAGCGATCTCGACCATTTGCTGGTGACCAATGCCCAGGCTGCCTACCAGTGTGTCCGGGTCGATCGCGTCCAGGCCGACTTGGGCCATGGCTGCGATCGCGGCTTTGCGCAATTGTTTGCGGCTGATCCAGCCACAGCGGCTCGGCAGGTTATCCAGGAACAGGTTTTCAGCCACGGTCAGCGTCGGCAGCAGGTTGAGTTCCTGCATGACCATGCGCACGCCCAAGGCTTCGGCCTGGGTGCGGCTGGCGGGGCGATAATCCTGACCGTTGAATTGCATGTGCCCGGTGGTGGGCGTGACCAGGCCGCCGATGATCTTCGACAAGGTACTTTTGCCTGCGCCGTTCTCACCGGTCAGCGCCAACACTTCCCCGCGATTGAGCGTCAGGGTGATGTCGGACAGAACCGGTTGGGCATAGGTCTTACCGATACCGCTGACCGAGAGGACAGCGTTCGGGGCGGAAGATGACATAGGAAAATCTCCAGGCGCCCGCTCAGGACGAGCGGGCGCTGTTGGGTACTGCCAGGATTACTGCTTGATGACGAGTTCGACCGGGGTTTCGATCACGCCATCTTTAGCATCGACTTTCTCACCCTTGACCAGCTTCAGCGCGTTCTGGATACCGAACACGGCTTGCTGGGCGGCGGCCTGGTCAGCGGTGGCCAACACGCGGCCGTCCTTGAGCATTGGCTTGATCGCGTCAATGTTGTCGTAACCTACCACCAACACCTTGCCGGCCTTGCCTGCCGCACGCACGGCGGAAACAGCGCCCAGAGCCATGTTGTCGTTACCGGCCAACAGCGCCTTGATATCCGGCGTTTCGCTCAGCATCGCTGCGGCGATTTTGTTGCCCTGGTCGATTTCCCAGTTACCGGACTGGGTGGAAACAATCTTCATGCCTGCCGCGTCCATCGCATCCTTGAAGCCTGCGGTGCGCTGCTGGGCATTGGTGGTAGTGGGTACGCCCTCGATGATGCCGACCTTGTCACCGGCAGCCAGTTGCTTGGCCAGGTAGTCGCCCACCAGCTTGGAGCCTTTGCGGTTATCCGGGCCTACAAACGGAATATCGAGGTTTTTGCTTTTGAGTACTTCCGGGTCCAGGCGATTGTCGATGTTGACCACCTTGATACCGGCATCGGAAGCCTTTTTCAGCACACTGGCGAGTGCCTTGGAGTCGGCGGGAGCAATGACAAGCGCATCAACCTTGGCGTTGATCATTTCGTTGACAATGGCGATCTGCGCGCTGGTATCGGTTTCGTTCTTGATGCCGTTGGAGATCAACTTGAATTCTGTTGGGTGCGCTTTCTGGTAATCCTTCGCCCCGTCGGTCATGGTGACGAAAAACTCATTGGCAAGGGACTTCATGACCAAACCCACGGTAGGCGTTTTGGCAGCGTCATCGGCAAATGCAGAAGAGAGAGGCAAAGCGGCGGATGCGGCAGCAAGCACAGCAACAGCAAGAAGACGTCCAGCAAATGGCAGCTTCATGGGTTCACTCCGATCTTATGATTATTGTGAGCAACGCTTGCACCGAAGAGCCCTTCGGCAGCCCTCCCACCTGGGCGGCTGATACGAGCTGTCACGATGCGCCAAGGGCGCAGTGAAACATCTCGCAAACGTTTGCGTTGAGCAAACTATGAGAACCTTGTCGAGATTTGTCAACGGTAGCAGCAAGCCTTTCATTGACGCCCTCCAAGCTCTCCCTTGAGCGACCGACCGCTGATACGTTTAAGCCAGCTCGCCGTTTCTGCCGTTCGCTGAAACGACAGACTGCACTGCGAATGATCGACCACAGCGCTCGGACATATCGTGATCGCTTTCGGACAACCGAACACCACAACCCTTCGCGTTCGGAAAGCCGGACAGCGCCAAGCCCCATGAAACTAAAATCCTAGGTTAAGTTGTTTTAAATCAATAAGTTAATTTATAAAAACCAACATGCTCAGTCTGGTACAAATCCTGCTCTTTCTCAGCACCTCGCGGCGTTCAGAACCGCCCGGGTGTTCTAGATGAACCTGCTACAGCACTCATCAAAAACCAGAGAGAAAAATAATGAAATCTGCATTGAAGAACGTCATTCCGGGCGCCCTGGCCCTTCTGCTGCTGTTCCCCGTTGCCGCCCAGGCAAAGGAAGTCGAAAGCAAGACCAAACTGTCCAACGTAGTCATCCTCGCCACCGGCGGTACCATCGCTGGCGCCGGCGCCAGTGCGGCCAACAGTGCCACCTACCAGGCGGCCAAGGTCGGCATCGAACAACTGATCGCCGGCGTTCCTGAGCTTAGCCAGATCGCCAATGTTCGCGGCGAACAAGTGATGCAAATTGCGTCGGAAAGCATCAATAACGAAAACCTTCTGCAACTGGGTCGCCGTGTCGCCGAATTGGCCGACAGCAAGGACGTCGACGGCATCGTGATCACCCACGGCACCGACACCCTTGAAGAAACCGCCTACTTCCTGAACCTGGTGGAAAAAACCGACAAGCCTATCGTGGTGGTCGGTTCCATGCGCCCAGGCACCGCGATGTCGGCGGACGGCATGCTCAACCTTTACAACGCCGTTGCGGTCGCGGGCAGCAAGGATGCACGGGGCAAAGGCGTGCTGGTGACAATGAACGACGAGATCCAATCTGGCCGCGACGTCAGCAAGATGATCAACATCAAGACCGAAGCGTTCAAGAGCCCATGGGGCCCGCTGGGCATGGTCGTCGAGGGTAAATCCTACTGGTTCCGCCTGCCGGCCAAGCGTCACACCATGGATTCTGAGTTCGACATCAAGACCATCAAAAGCCTGCCTGACGTTGAAATTGCCTACGGCTATGGCAACGTGAGCGACACTGCCTACAAGGCATTGGCCCAAGCGGGCGCCAAAGCGATCATTCACGCCGGTACCGGTAATGGGTCAGTATCGTCCAAGGTCGTTCCAGCGCTGGTGGAATTGCGTAAACAAGGCGTGCAGATCATTCGCTCTTCTCACGTCAACGCCGGTGGCATGGTTCTGCGTAACGCCGAACAGCCAGACGACAAATACGACTGGGTCGCCGCCCTTGACCTAAACCCGCAGAAAGCCCGCATCCTGGCGATGGTCGCCCTGACCAAGACCCAGGACAGCAAGGAACTGCAACGGATCTTCTGGGAATACTGATCCCTGCTGATTCATCTGTAGAAAGATGCTTTTGTGGCGAGGGAGCTTGCTCCCGCTGGGCTGCGAAGCGGCCCAAAATACTTGCGGGCGCTACGCACCCGAGCGGGAGCAAGCTCCCTCGCCACATTCAGCCCCTCTCCCCCCGAACCTCAACAAACTCCCTGATTCGCTGTCAGACGAACTTCTTGAAATTTAAGCAGTTGCGAAATTGCCTACAGTTAAATACTGTATGTGCGTACAGCCAATTAAGGAATGCTCTGTGGCAAAGCCCTCTTCCGCAGCACCTGCAGCGCCTGACGCCTATCAGCGCCTGGCTATCCGCGTGCAAAAAATCATCAATTCGACCAACGCGCAGAAAGCCAAGGCGGCGTTGATCTTCCGTTTACCCGAGGAACCGGAGAACGATTGGCAACGTTTACTGGAAGAGATTGCAGAGAATGACAACGTCACCCTCGCCTATCGGGACGACGGTGGCGTGCAGATTTTTTGGGTTGTGCCGAAGGAAGATTGATTGTGAGTGCCCGTTTTATTGCTGTGTGCTGTCTGTTTTTAACCTTCACCGCCAACGCCCAAGCCCCTCGCACCTTCAGCGAAGCCAAGAAGATCGCCTGGAAGCTCTACGCACCGCAATCCACCGAATTTTATTGCGGCTGCAAATACACCGGTAACCGGGTGAACCTGAAAGCCTGCGGTTACATCCCCCGTAAAAACGCCAATCGCGCTGCACGCATTGAGTGGGAACACATCGTGCCGGCCTGGCAAATCGGACATCAGCGCCAATGCTGGCAAAATGGCGGGCGAAAAAACTGCACGCGCCATGATGAGGTGTTCAAGCGCGCCGAGGCAGACCTGCACAACCTGGTGCCGAGCATCGGCGAAGTGAATGGTGACCGTAACAACTTCAGTTTTGGTTGGCTGCCGGTGCAAAGCGGGCAGTACGGCTCATGCCTGACCCAGGTGGACTTCAAGGCGAAGAAAGTCATGCCGCGCCCGTCCATTCGCGGGATGATCGCACGCACGTATTTTTATATGAGCAAGCAGTATGGCCTGCGCCTGTCGAAGCAGGACCGGCAATTGTATGAAGCCTGGAACAAGACCTATCCGGTGCAAACCTGGGAGCGCCAGCGCAACCAGACAGTGGCGTGCGTGATGGGACGTGGTAATGAATTCGTCGGCCCGGTCAACCTGAAGGCCTGCGGCTGACTGTGGGCGGGGTGCCCGCCCACTTCACCTGCTACTGCGCAGCCTGGTGTTCGATAATCTCCGACACGGTGTCGTTTTTCTTGGCCCGCGCCATTTTTTCGTTTAGCAGCGCCTGCTTGGCTTCGGCCTCGGCTTTGGTCGCGAACGGCCCCAATAGCACCTCATCCTTGCCGTCGACTTTCACAATGTAGAAATTGAACCCGTGCTCCAGCAACCAGGCGGTCAGGTCGGTGATCGCCTGCAGCTTATGGTCCGGCGGGCCGACCCGTATATCCCATTCCTGAGCGGCAATCGCACCGGTTTGCGGCAGGCTTTCGGTCACGGCAGGCTTGGCCTTGGGGGCGTCGACCGACTTACCTTCACCGCATCCGGCCAACGCCAACACCACAATTGCCATCGCTACTTTACGCACTGCCCTGCTCCTTTGAGGATCAAAGAGGCAACTTTACCATTCACTGTCTATTCTGGCCGTCATAAACGTTGGCTTAAACAATGCGAATCATGTATCGCGACCTGTATGATACCGCCATGGGAATTAATGTCGCCTCTATGCGTCCTAGAAAGAGGCAGTCACAGGGAAGCGCTTCGCAGTAAGCTACACACATCCGACACCTACCCTGTCTGAAACATGTGTCCTTAAAAGTAATTCAAGGAGAAGTCCATGCTTATACTCACCCGCAAAGTCGGTGAAAGCATAAACATCGGTGATGACATTACGATCACCATCCTGGGCGTTAGCGGCCAGCAAGTACGAATCGGCATCAACGCACCTAAGGATGTTGCCGTGCATCGCGAGGAGATTTACCAGCGTATCCAGGCCGGCCTGACTGCACCTGACAAAAACCAGACGCCTTGAAACGCCTCCAGTAGCCAGCCTTTTCGTTCACTGTAACGGCTGGCGAAAACCCAATTGGCCTGTTCGCGCTTCCCCGGGTGACCAGCGCACGTTGAGCCCTTCCTTCGCTGCAAGATGAAACTGTCAGGGCATCCGGAACTTGTCGCGCTATTGGCAGCCCAACTTCTGACACTTTATCCTGCCGTCCGAGTGCATTTCGGGAACACGTCGATGAGGCCAGCCGCGTCGCAACCGCTTGTTTCAAGATCCTGGATCATCGCCCTGCTGATAGGGCTGGTATTCGTGGCACTCGGGTGCTGCTTGAGAATGGAAGTGGAAGGGGCCGATCCCGACGCCCATTCCTGGTTGGATCTTGCGCTTCTGCTCTGTGGCTACCTGCTTGCGTTCTGCCTCAAGCCCATCCAGAAGGTGATCTTGCGCAAGCTGCGTCAGCGCGCCGCTCATCGCACCCATGGAAAAACCGCACGCTGAGGGCGTTTACCTGTTATCGGATCGCCGGTATTTACAGCGCCGCCGCACCACCTATCATTGGGCTTGCGCAGTCAGTCAAAGGTGCAGATACAGATGGATACCCTCAGTAAAGCCCAGATCGAGTCAGCACTGGCAGCGCGCCTGCCCAGCTATACCGTTGAGTGCACGCTGCATGCCGACGGTACTCTCTCAGCCGTTCTCAGCGGCCCGGGAACCGATCACTTCGCGATTACCGGCATCGTGCGCGCGCATTATCACGGTACAGAAGCCATCAACCGGCTCGCCACCGAGATACTCAGGGAAATGGTGGTGTCGCGCCAGGGGATGAAAAACAGCCGACCGCAGGCACTGTCCGATCCCATCGACTGCATGGAAGGCCGAGACCGGTAACGGGCTCGGCCTTCCACGTGTCATGGCGCCAACGAACTTAAGGACAGCAAGCCATCAGCCCCACGCTCGGCTTTCAACGCACCGTATTGCTCGATGCAAGCATGGGCGGTCACCATCGGCGTCAAGTGTGTCGAGGTCACCACCATGATATCCGCCCCCGCCGCTTCCCCAGCCTGAATACCCACTGTGGCGTCCTCGAACACCAGGCAGTCTTGAACCGGCACGCCCAGGCGCCGAGCACCCAGCACATAACAGGCCGGATCGGGCTTGCCCGTCGTCACATCTTCGGCTGTCACCAGTACCGCCGGCACGGGGATGCCCGCTGCTTGCAGCCGGCGCACGGCCAATGCCTTTGGCGCTGAGGTGACCAACGCCCATTGATCGACGGGCAGGCTCGCCAAAAACGCCACCGCGCCGGGAATCGCCACGATGCCTTCGACATCGTCCAGTTCAGCCTCGGTGATCCATTGGGCTTCTACCTGTGGATCGACGCCCGGCAATGCCTGGCGGGTGATCGTATCAATCGCGCGGGCGCCATGAATGGTGTGCAGAAACGCTTCCACATCCAAGCCATGCCGTGCAGCCCAGATGCCCCAGACGCGCTCCGCAGCGGCAATGGAGTTGAGCAGGGTCCCGTCCATATCGAACAGAAAGGCGCGGTAACGCCGGGTAAATACATTTGGAGTTGGGCTGGACATTGCGCGGCTTCCTCATGGGCTGGGCCCTGCAATCTACGGATCACCTCGACGCTTGTAAACGCCGAGTCCTGGCCCGTCACCTCCAAGTAAAAAATGACGAACTTGTCATGATCCTGTTGGTTAGCTGTTGGGGTCGCCTGGTTACCGTGAGCTCACTACCCACCCGGAACGTGAGACACCACCATGAAACTGATTGCCCTGGGCTTCGCCGCTTTGCTCGTCACTGGCTCGGCATTCGCTGCCGATACCGCCCCCCACGTGATTCACGACAAAACCGGCTTCTTCGTGCACCTGGATGTCGCCAGGGTGCTGTCAAGCACCGACACCTACGGCCAATGCGGGGTTGTGCCGGCGCAACTGCGCTATCTGGACCACCAAGACCGCGAACATGTTCTCGATTACCAAGTCCAGGGCACCGGTTGCGCCAATGACAATTGATCGGGCTACACTGGCGCAACTTATTGAAGCAGAGCACCTTCCATGAATATCCTCGTAGTCGAAGACGAACCCAAGGCCGGTAATTATCTGCTCAATGGGCTGCAGGAGCTGGGGCATTGTGTGAGCCTGGCCCGCGATGGCGTGGACGGTTTGCACCAGGCCCTTGAAACGCCGTTCGACGTGATCGTACTGGACGTGATGATGCCGAAAATGGATGGCTGGGAAGTGCTGCGCCGTCTGCGCAAAGAAGCCGATACGCCGGTGCTGTTCCTCACCGCCCGCGATGACATCGCCGACCGCATCAAAGGCCTTGAGCTGGGTGCCGACGACTACCTGATCAAGCCTTTTTCGTTCGCCGAACTGGTGGCGCGCCTGCGCACCCTCAACCGTCGCGGCCCGAGCCGGGATGAAGAACAACTGCAAATCGCCGACCTGCACATTGACGTACTCAAACGTCGGGTCACCCGCGCCGGCACGCGCATTACCCTGACCAACAAAGAGTTCGCCCTGCTGCATCTGTTCGCGACGCACCAGGACCAGGTGCTGTCCCGCTCGCTGATTGCTTCGCGGGTATGGGACATGAACTTCGACAGCGACACCAATGTGGTGGACGTCGCCGTGCGCCGCCTGCGCCTGAAAATCGACGATCCGTTCCAGCTCAAGCTGATCCACAGCGTGCGGGGCATTGGCTACCGCTTCGATACCCAGCCATGAACCGCCAACACCCTTACTCCCTGACCCTGCGCCTTGCACTGATCTTCGCCCTCCTCGCCTTTGCCCTGCTGGCCACCCTGGGCGTGGCGCTGTACCGGGAACTGGAGCGCGAACTGATCCACCGCGACGACGCCGCGCTGATATCCCGGGTGGATCAGCTGCGCAACCTGCTCAACGACAGCAATACCCTGGACCTGATCAAGACCAAGCCAGAGCTGTTCCAGAACATGCTGGGCAATCGCGAATCCGTGCTGAGCATTGCCGCCCCCGGCAAACAGCCACTGCTGCTGGTAAACCCGGGGAATATTGAGTTGCCGTCGATCCAGCCGCTGCCCAAGGATCACAAACTCATGTTGAGCGACGTGCAACATTTGCCAGGCCTGAACGGTATTCCCTTCTCGCTGGTGGCCGTGGCTATCGACTCCGGCGACCTGGGCAGCCTGCAAATCACCAGCGGCCGCCTGATGACCGAGCGCACCGCGGTGCTCGCCAGTTATCGACTCAGCGTATACATCCTGGCGAGTCTCGCCGCCATCATCCTGGCGCTGGTGGGTTACCTGCTGGTTCATCGCGGCTTGCTGCCATTGCGCCGCCTGGCCCGGCATGCCCAAGGGATCGGCGTCAGCAACCTGGCCGAACGGCTCGACAGCCACGGCGCACCGAAAGAATTGCTGCCCATGATCGACTCGTTCAACACCATGCTTGAACGCCTGGCCAAAGGCTTTGTACAACTGGGCCAAGTGTCCACCGACATGGCCCATGAACTGCGCACCCCGATCAACAACCTGCTCGGCGAAACCCAGGTTGCCCTGCAGCAGCAGCGCAGCATCGAGAGCTACCAGCAACTGCTGGCCTCCAATGTCGAAGAGCTGGAACGCCTGGCGCGAATGCTCGACAACATGCTGTTCCTGGCCCGCACCGACCCCGCCAGCGCACTGCGCCAACGCCAGGCGCTGGACGCAGCGGATGAAGTGGAACGCATCGCGGATTACTTCGAGGGGTTGGCCGGTGATGTGGACATGCACATCACCGCCTTGGGCGAAGGGGTGATTTGGGCTGAACCGATGTTGCTGCGCCGTGCCCTGGCCAACCTGTGCGCCAACGCCATCAAATATGGCGCGCCGGGCTCGGAACTGAGTATCCAGGCAGTGCCGGATGGTGCGGGCATCAACCTGAGGGTCAGCAACCACGGCCAGACGATCCCGGCCGAGCACCTGCCGCGGCTGTTCGAACGGTTCTACCGGGTGGATGAATCCCGCGAGCGGTCAGCCCAGTCCAACGGCCTGGGACTATCGATCGTGGCGACCATCATGCAGCTGCATAACGGGCGGTACCGCGTAAGCAGTGAAGACGGCGTGACCTGTTTTGAGTTGTTTTTCCCCGGCCGTGAAGCCTGAGGGCGCTGCGACTCAATCAAACGCACCGTTCAGAACTTCGTAGATGATACCAGTCGCGATGGCCACCAATATCAAGTCGGTCCCCGCTTGCTGCCACTCGTAACCGTCGTAGCGAGGCAACTGCCCCAGCAAGCGGCCGTCCAGCTTCTTGGCAATGCCGGGCGGCAGGGGCTTGCCGCGTGCCAGGTTTTTCTGAATGCCAGGCGGCAAGGCCGGGCCAGGGCGCCAATAATCGCGGTGACCGCCCAGCACGTTCAGTACAAGACCGCGATCAACGCTGAAGTCATTCCTGGAGGGCCCGCCATTGTCCTTGCCCTTACCGTGCCCACCCTGGGCATTACCTTTGTTATTACCGTGACCTTTGCCGTTGTCCTGCCCACCATAGGCATCACCCTTGCTATTGCCTTGGCCTTTGCCCTGCCCACCGTAGACATCACCTTTATTGTTACCCTGGCCTTTGCCATTCCCTGGATCTGCAAAGGCAAGGCCACTGGTCACGGACAGTGCAAGGGACAACGCAACCGACACGAACTTCGTACGCTTTAACATGGCGACTTCCCAAGGCAAATATGTCCTTGAACTGTAGTTGAAATCGCAACACAGCGTACCCAAACAACAGCGCCTGCCGTCAGCTCACCTGACCACCACTCAAGGCGATATCTACCTGGGTTTGCCAGGCTGCCAACGCCGCCACACGCAACCCCTCGACTATTGTCGATAGCGCCATCGAAGGCTCGCCCGCGTCAGGCAAACCAGGTACGTGAATAAACCCACTGCGCACCCCAGTCCCCACCAAGGCGTGCTGCAAATGATAAAACACCTGGTTGCACACAAACGTCCCCGCCGTCTGCGATACCGAAGCCGCGATACCCGCCTCACGTACCGCCTTGACCATGCCCTTGATCGGCAACGTCGAGAAGTACGCCGCCGGGCCGCCATCCACTACCGCAATATCAATCGGCTGCGCCCCCAGATTGTCGGGAATACGCGCATCGTTTACGTTGATCGCAACGCGCTCGACGGAAATATCACTGCGCCCAGGCCCCAGGCCCGTGGCGATGACCATTGCCGGCCGCAGTTCGTTGATCAACTGGAGCAAGGTTTCGGCAGCAGTGGCAAATGCGCAGGGCAAGCAATGCGAAACCATTTGCACCCCCTCGCACAGCTGCACACCGTCCAACTGGCGCACGGCCTCCCAAGAGGGGTTCACCGCCGCCTTATCAAAGGGCTCGAAGCCCGTCAGCAATACGTTTTGCACAGTCGCCTCACATCAACAGATAGAGCAGCACGATATTGACCACCAGCATCATCAGCGCCGTGGGTAGTTGGGCTTTGATCACCGCATTTTTATCCGGCAGCTCCAGTAGCGCCGCCGGTACGATATTGAAGTTGGCCGCCATCGGCGTCATCAACGTACCGCAATAGCCAGAGAACATGCCAATCGCCGCCATCACCGCAGGGTTGCCGCCGTAAATCCCCACCAGCACCGGCACGCCGACGCCACCGGTCATCACCGGAAAGGCCGCAAAACCATTGCCCATGATCACGGTAAACAAGGCCATGCCCAACACATAGACCATCACCGCCACCAACTTGTAGTCCAGGTTGATGTAGGTGGTGGTGACATGAGCGACCGCCGTGCCCACCCCGGCCTCATTGAACAACAGCCCGAGCATCGCCAGCATTTGCGGAAGCACCATGGCCCAGCCCAGGGCTTCGGTCAGGCGACGGGATTCGCGTAACGCTTGTACCGGCGTATCCCGGGTCAGCCAGCAGGCCAGGCCAAGGGCGATCAGGCAACCGATGCCGAGGGAGACAAAGGTGGTGTTCTTCGGGTCCAGCAGCGGTACACCACCGATTTCGGTGTGTTTGAGCAACACTGAGCCAATCACCGTGGTCAGCGGAATCGCCAACGCCGGGATGAACAATTTGTGGCCCAGGCGCCCGGCACTGGCGCGGGACGCCTTGTCGTGCAATTCGGCATGCTGGCCACGACCAACGCCGCCCAAGCCCGCAATCAATGCCATCACCACCACACCCACTCCGATGACCACCGAAGGCAGGCGCTCGCCTATAAGGAACGGTACGGCGAACAACAACCAGAACAGCGCACTGGACCAGCGCTTGGGGTGGGAACGGTCGAGCAGGATCATGCCGGCGGTGATCAGCAACAGCACGCCCGCCAGCCAGTACAGGTATTGAATGGAAATAATCATTGAGCAGCCTCCACCGGAGCGGTGGCCGAGCTCATTTCGCGGGTCAAGCGCCGGTCGAAACGATGCAACCGGATAGCGTGAATGATGAAGGCGCAGATCGCCGTCGGGATGCCCCACACCGCAATGTGCAGCGGCTCCACATCAATCCCCGAGCCAAGCAGGAAGGTGTGCATCAACGCAATCGCACCAAAGGCCACGAAGATGTCCTCACCAAAGAACAACCCGACGTTGTCGGTGGCAGCGCACATGGCCAGTACCTTGTGGCGCAGCTTGTCAGGCAGCTTGCCATAACGTTTTTCTGCAGCGCCCTCGGCCATCGGCGCCAGCAGCGGCCGCACCATCTGCGGATGCCCACCCAGGCTGGTCAACCCCATGGCAGCCGTGGACTCACGCACAAACAGATAGATGATCAACAAGCGCCCGACCGTGGCGCGTTCAAAGCGTGCGATCCAGTTCTGCGCATGCAGGCGCAGGCCATGGCGCTCCAACAGGCCAATCACCGCCAGCGGTAATAGCAGGATCAATTGCAGGGCGCGGGTCTGAAGGAAACCATCGCCCATGGTGGCGAGAATTTTTTCCAGCGGGAACTGGGCGGCAAGCCCGGTGGCGATGGCGGCGGCCGTGACCACCAACAGCGGATTGAAGCGCAATACAAAGCCGACCACGATGACAAGTACGCCGATCAACGGCCATAAGTTCACAACAGTTTGCATGGCGGGGAGGTCCTTTAGTGCGCGCTGCGGCGCCATTACAGCAGGATGTGGGCAAAGGGCTCACAGCTTGAAAGTGGCGTGCAGTCGGCTCGGTTTTTTATTGTTGACCTGGAAGGTCGAGCGTCAGTGGCGCAACTTTGCTGCCTGGGCCCAGAGGTGTCCAACAAGAAAAATTGTTGCTGCAAACCAATAATTTTTGTGGGGGGAATGGCATCGGGCGGTACGGTGCCATGCAGACATTCAGCGCAGTTTTTTGGAAAAGTCGTGAAGATGAACTCGCTAGGGCGTCGGCAGGGAACATTTCTGATCAGCGCCTATACTCCACGATGCAACTGTGTGTAATTGGAGTTCATTCACGGTGTCACGCCGACAATGAGGGTTCCCGCTATGTATGCCGGACAAATGAGTAATATGGCGACCACGCTTGGCGAAATACGCTGCCAGCTGTTCGCCCAGGTAATTTGCCTGCTGGCGGTGGCGACGCTTTTCGCCTGATTGGACATACAAGCCCTGAAAGGACGCCGCCCCGGCGTCATGACTTTCCTTTGCCTAAATTCCAGGCAACAAAAAAGGGCCCACCTTTCGGTGAGCCCTTCTAGACCGCCCAGCAGAGCGGATTTTGTTTGGTAGGCGCGATTGGACTCGAACCAACGACCCCCACCATGTCAAGGTGGTGCTCTAACCAACTGAGCTACGTGCCTGCTGTGAGGCGGCATTCTACGGAATTCCGAAGGGGTGTCAACATCTTTTTTGCAGCTAACCCTATGAATATGCGAATTTTTTATTTGCGCCGGGTACACCCGTGATTTTCGGGTGGCTGGCAGGCAATTTTCAACTCAGGTAGGATCGGCGCACTCGTAAAAAATATAAAACAGAGGTTCCAGGATGGCGAACACCCCCTACCCCCAGTCGTATTACGCCGCTTCCGCGAATGCAGTTGCGCCCCGTCCTGTGTTGCAAGGTGAAGTCGAGACCGATGTGTGCGTGATCGGGGCCGGCTATACCGGGCTTTCCAGTGCGCTGTTTCTGCTGGAGAACGGCTTTCGCGTTACGGTGCTGGAAGCCGCCAAGGTCGGTTTTGGTGCGTCGGGCCGCAACGGTGGGCAGATCGTCAACAGTTACAGCCGCGATATCGACGTGATCGAGCGCAGCGTCGGGCCTCACCAGGCGCAGTTGTTGGGGCAGATGGCGTTTGAAGGCGGCAGGATCATCCGTGAGCGCGTGGCCAAGTATCAGATCCAGTGCGACTTGAAGGACGGTGGCGTGTTCGCCGCCCTCAACAGCAAGCACATGGGCCACCTGGAGTCGCAAAAGCGTCTGTGGGAGCGCTACGGCCATACGCAACTGGAGTTGCTGGACGAGCGCCGCATCCGCGAGGTGGTGGCCTGTGACAACTATGTGGGGGGTTTGCTGGACATGAGCGGTGGCCATATCCACCCGCTCAACCTGGCGCTCGGTGAAGCCGCGGCTGTGGAATCCCTGGGCGGCACGATCTATGAGCAATCGGCAGCGGTGCGCATTGAGCGCGGTGCCAATCCGGTGGTACACACCGCCGAAGGCAGGGTCAGGGCCAAATTCATTATCGTCGCGGGGAACGCTTACCTGGGCAATCTGGTGCCGGAGCTGGCGGCCAAGTCGATGCCGTGTGGCACCCAAGTGATCACCACGGCGCCACTGGGCGATGAAGTAGCCAAGACTTTATTGCCACAGGATTACTGTGTCGAGGACTGCAACTACCTGCTCGACTACTACCGCCTCACTAGCGACAAGCGCCTGATCTTCGGCGGCGGCGTGGTCTATGGCGCGCGGGACCCGGCGAATATCGAAGCGATCATCCGACCGAAAATGCTCAAGGCCTTTCCGCAACTGAAGAACGTGAAGATCGACTACGCCTGGACCGGCAATTTCCTGCTCACCCTGTCGCGCTTGCCGCAGGTTGGTCGCCTGGGTGACAACATCTATTATTCCCAGGGCTGTAGCGGCCATGGCGTGACGTATACGCACCTGGCAGGCAAAGTACTGGCGGAGGCCTTGCGAGGTCAGGCTGAGCGTTTTGATGCGTTTGCGGGCTTGCCGCATTACCCGTTCCCGGGTGGGCAAATGTTGCGCACGCCGTTTGCGGCGCTGGGGGCTTGGTACTACGGATTGCGGGATAAATTCGGGATGTAAACACAGGCAAACTGTGGCGAGGGAGCTTGCTCCCGCTGGGCTGCGAAGCGGCCCCAAAAGCCTGGGAGCGCTACGCACTCCAGCGGGAGCAAGCTCCCTCGCCACATTACAACGCGCCTTTAAGCAGGTCTGCGCCTCAGAGCTGGTCGCGAGCAATCCCGCTACGAATCCGTACGATATCCGCCAATACCGCCAACGCAATTTCCGACGGCGTCCTGCTGCCCAGGTTCAGCCCGATGGGCGCGTGTATCCGCGCCAGTTCAGGCTCCCCCAACCCACCGATGCGGCGCAGTCGCTCAAAGCGCTTCTGCGAGGTCTGCAACGACCCCATCACGCCAATGTAGAACGCGTCGGTACGCACCGCTTCCATCATCGCCAGATCGTCGATACGCGGGTCATGCGTCAGCGCAACCACCGCCGTATCACGGTGACAGCCGCCGTCGGCAATAAACACCGACGGCAACTGGCGACGAATCTCCACGCCATTAAGCACCACGCCTTCGAGCACTTCATCACGTGGGTCGCAGAGAATCACTTCGAACCCAAGGCCGACTGCAAACTCGGCACACGCCTGCGCCACGCTGGAGTACCCGGCCAGTAATAAACGCTGAGCCGCACCGACGCGGATGCGCACCCGCGCACTGTCACGCTCGATGCGCACGCCCTGCTCACAATCAGCGACCAGGCTGCGCTCCCCGCTGGCCAGGTCGACCTGGCGAATCAAGCGGCGCTGCCCGAGCAGCGCCGACTCCACTTCACGCAGGTGCGCCTGCACCTCGCAGTCAGGCTCGAACTTCTCCACCAATACATCGAGAATGCCGCCGCAGGGCAGGCTGACCCGCGAGCGCGGATCGTCCCCTGCGCCGTAGCGCACCACGTTGACCGCAGCGAAAAACGCACCTTCGGCGACGCGTTCGAGAAAGTCTTCCTCGACGCAACCACCCGACAACGACCCAATCCACTGCCCAGCGGCGTTCACCGCCAGCAGCGAACCCGGCGCCCGCGGCGCCGAGCCGTAGGTGGCCAGCACCGTACAGAGCCAAATGCGCTGCCCCGCCACCGACCACGCCAGCGCCCGTCGTATCACCTGCAGATCCAGATGCTGCATGTCAGTGCGCCTTGTGCTCGATGGACGGCGCCTCAGCCTGCAGCTTCTGCACATCGCTCACCGCCAGCTCCGCCGATTGCCCACCCCAACCTTGGCGCAGGTAATTGATCAGATCGGTGAGTTGTTCCGGGCTGAGTTTTCCAGCGAAGCCCGGCATCGGTTGCATGTGCTCGAACCCGGAGAACTTCTGCTCGCCAATCCCGTCCTCGATCACCCGCACCAGGTTGCGCGGGTCTTCCAGAC
Source organism: Pseudomonas sp. WS 5503 (assembly GCF_012985385.1). Lineage (NCBI taxonomy): Bacteria > Pseudomonadati > Pseudomonadota > Gammaproteobacteria > Pseudomonadales > Pseudomonadaceae > Pseudomonas > Pseudomonas sp. WS 5503. The sequence goes on along the minus strand of NZ_JAAQWI010000007.1, from coordinate 879 downwards.
GCAGCGTGGTGTTGCCGCGCATCGCCACCGCGATGTGCGGCTTGCCTTCACCATCGGCGGCATGGCAACCGGCACAGACGTTCAGGTATTCCTGGCGGCCGCGCTGAGCGCTCGGGCCAAGGTGTTCCACCGGCACTTCGACCAGCGCCTTGGCTGCGGGCGGTTTATCACCGAGCAGGAAGGTCGCCATCGCGGCCAGGTCCGTATCGCTCAGGCCCTGGGTGCTGTTGTGGAACACCGGGAACATCTCGTTGAACATCGTCCCTTGTGCGCTCATGCCATGCTTGAGGAACGTGGCCAGGTCCTGCTCATTCCAGCCGCGCGCGGCCAGGTCGGTGGCGAGCAGGCTGGGCGCCAGATAGCCATTGAGGATGCCGCCGGTCAGGCGCTTGTCCAGCTCCATCGCACCGGGCAGGCCACGTGGGGTGTGGCATTCGCCGCAGTGGCCGAGCACTTCGACCATGTACTGGCCGCGCTTCCAGGCTTCGCTCTTGCCTTCGGCCGGTTCCAGTTTCAGCGCTTTGCCGTACAGCACGTTCCAGCCCATCAGGCCCAGGCGCACGTTGAAGGGAAAGCTCAGGCTCGTGACCGGCGCTGCGCGCTCGATCGGCTCGATGGTTTTGAGGTACGCATGAATGGCGTCCGAGTCTTCACGCGGCATCAGGTGGTAGGAGGTGTAGGGCATCGCCGGATACAAGTACGCACCGTCGCGACGCTTGCCTTCGGTCAACGCAGCGAAGAACTCGTCAATGTAAAGGAAAGAAGAACAGCCATGGACATGATTTCAGCTCAGACATTCCGCTACTCAATCTCTGATGCCGGATGTCCATAGAAAGAACCTCTTTTCCAGGAAATTGGGGCTTGAAGTCCATACCTGCG